>JALELV010000082.1 GCA_022768545.1 Oscillospiraceae bacterium | reverse complement strand
CAGGCCGAATTTGTGGCAGTCATAGAATCCATGGTGAAGTAAATACAACAAGCAAGAGGCTCTCTCCGTGGTGGTGGGAGCCTCTCTTCATGCCTGGCGAAAATCTTTATATTGAAAAACTCGGCATTATCTTGATTTTTCAGTCGATTTTGCATATTATATTTATGTCAAGGTAACAGCCATCCGGAACAATTACCTTGTGTGGCCGTTGACCGTTTATCACCGCTGATAAGATTTTGATAAGCATCCATCGTATAGCTATGATAATATGGATAGTCAAAATAATCAGAATAGCAGGTATCATATTCACTAAGCGGATTTGTTTATGTCATAAGATCCTGCAACGAATGGGAGTGATTTCGCAGAGCCGTTTTCCCGGCTGCAGAACTGTAAAAGTCGTATTTTAGCGAAATCATGGCAACGAAATGGCAACATTTTTCATTATTCATAAAAGGCCAACTGATTTTGATCAAATCAGTTGGCCTTTTTATTTAGTTGTGTGTTTATTCAAAACTCTAACGATATAAATAGCGGCCAAAACAGCCTCTGACTCAAGCCCCGTATCCGCCGGGGCACGCGGGGCCTTTTTCTGCCTCGAAGTGCATCCAAAACAAGCGAGGCCAGGCTGAAAGAGGCTCCGCGGCTGCTCAGCCGACGCTCCCTGTTTGTGTTTCTGCAAATTCTTGTGAAGCGCCGCTTGGTCTGTTATAATAAAACAGGTTTTGACAGGTGGCTGGGGAAGGCCTCTGCCGCTGTAAAAGGCCAAGTGCATGGAAAGAGAAGGTTTTAATATGATGCTCAACCGGCAGACTTTATCTGAGCAGCTTTATGAAGATATCAAACAGCGGATCGCCCGGCGAGAGATCCAGCCCGGCCAGAAGCTTACCATACGTAGGCTGCAGGCGGAATATGGTGTGAGCTCTTCGCCCGTTCGGGATGTGCTGCTCCGTTTGCTGCATATGGGCTTTTTGAGGGCGGAGGATAACTCCTCTTATTATGTTCCCAAAATGACGACAGAAGAGAAAAAGCAGCTTTTGGAGCTTTCGGAATATATATCTGATGTGACGCTGGGGATCATACGCGCCAATGACCGGTTTGACATTATAGAGGAAAAGCTGGCGAAGGGGTATGAACTTTTTCTTGCAAGCGAGGGGCAGCCGGAGGCGGCGCGGCTGAGATGCTATGCCGACGCGCTGAATGTGTTTGTTGAAAACTGCGGAAACCCCTATTGTGAATATATGGTGGAAAGCTCTCAGGGAAACTTTTTTATTGCTTTTGGAGATTACACGGGTTGTATTTCCGTCGATGAGGCGCAGCAAAATTTGGAACGCCTTCTGAAGGCAGTTCGGGAAAGAGATTTTGAAGCAATTTCCCGGGAGGACAAGTATTTTCGCCGGGCGTTTTTGAAGTCTCTGGGACAGGAAAAATGAATATGGCGGGAAGATTTACCGGTTAAAAGAACATGCCGCAGCATCGCTGCGGCATGTTCTTTTAAAACCAATTTTATCAGAGCCAATTGCGCAGGGCAGATCAGGAAATCAGGCCGGCATCCACTTCTGCCTGAATGTCTTTGCCAAGGCAGGTGCCGTGTTTCATGCTGTGGCGGAGCAGGAAGGTCCCTGTCAGAGCCAGCAGCATAAAGGCAGCCATCAGCAGCCAGATATAGCGGTAACCGGGAGTGCCAAAATGGTCCAAAAGGCCGCCGGCTACGATATAAGAATAAGCGCCGCTGGACCAGCCGAAAGCCACGATAATGCCCCACATAGTACCGTTGTAGGCATTGGGAACTTTGGCGTCCTCCACGATGGTATACTGCAGGCCGTTGATGGCAAATATGCAGACGGCGGCGAGGAACACCATGATGATATACAGCCACAATCCCAGGCCGGGGGTTTGCGGCAGCAACGCCATGACAACGGAGATGACGCAGAAGGCAAGGCCCAGGGGGATGATGACCTTGGTGGAATCCCCCGCTTTGTCACGCAGCACGCCGCCAATGGGGGAGATCACAATGCGGATGGAGTTTTTCATCAGCAGCATGATAGCAGAGGCGGCGGTGGCGCTGAGCAGGAAAGTGGTTGCCAGGTTGGGCTGCATGTAGACCCACAGGTAGCCTAAAGCACCCCCGAAGCCGTGGAAGATCAGGGCGTTTTCCCACACCACAGGGGCTTTGAAGCATTTGATGTAGGCGTCCAAGCCCACGCTCTTCTTGGCATCCTTCTTTTCTGTGCGTGCGGCTTTGGCGGCCTTTTTTTCCGCTTTGTAGTTTTCAAGGGCGGGAATGTTCCAGAAAAACTGAATGGCGAGGCCAATGACCACGCAGGCGGCGGCCACAACGCGCAGACTGGCCTGGAAGGACATTCCGGAAGCGGTAATGAGGCCCATGAAGCCGTAGTTGAAGATAAGCGAAACAACGGCAAAGGAAACCTCTTCAAAGCCAAAGAGCTTGCCCTGCTCATCCGGGGTGCCGATCAGGCGGATGCATTTCATATACGCGGTGTTGAGCAGGCACATGGAAGAGATGGAAAGCATGATGTAGACAAAGATCAGGACAATATAAGAATTGGCAAAAGATTCGATCAGTGCCATGGCGGCGGAGAGGTAGCAGGCCCAGACGTTCAGGGATTTGGGGTTGAATTTATCGGCCAGATATCCGCCGATAAAGCTGCCGGCATAGGTGCCGATCACGCCAACGGTGCTGAGCATGCCCTGCTGGACATTGTTGAGGTTATAAATCTCTTGAAACTGAGTATAGAAGACCTGGCTCAGCTGAGAGATCAGAAACACGACGTTGTTGAAGGTAAGAAAAAGCACCAGCCAGTATTTTTTAACCATGCCCTTGCCGAGCAGGCTGCTTTGAGTGGATGTGGACATAAATTTCCTCCTAACCGATCAGGTGTCGGACGCACACGCAGCATCCGTGCGCGCCCGGAGACCAAATCATTTCTTTTCGTCTTTCCTATAATCCGGAACAGGTTTCATTTCTATGTAATCGGTAGTCATGCAGCTGTCCTGGAAGGCAATGTACTCCTCGATGGTCATGGGGGGCTTGTTGTTTGCGACGACCTCTTTGGCTTTTTTTGCGTTATCCTTCAGCAGCTCGTAAGCCATAAGGGCAAACATTTTGGCGGTATTAATGTAGTACTGGGTTTTGTCCACAATCCGGTAATCGGGGGAGTGGCCGTTCCCCTCGGTGCCGTTGGTGTACAGCTGGTAGGTGGGGGCCACACAGCTGGAGACATCCCCGTAATCGCAGGTGCCGCCGTCCTCCTCCTTGGGCCAGTGCTTTACTTTCTTGGTGGGGTCGATCAGCCCAAACACCACGTCGGTCACGGAGTCCTCATCCAGGGGGACTACCGGAAGGTAGCCGGCGATCGTCTCAATCTCCGCGCCGCAGCCTGTGGCGATGGCGGCGGCTTCCAGCGCCCTTTGTACCCGCCAGGCGGCATCCTTCATGTCGGCCAGCGTTTTGCCGCGGACGCCGAATTCCAGGCGGACATCGTCGGCGACAACGTTGTGGGCGGTACCCACCTTGACAAAGTTGCCGTGTACCCGCTGCCAGCGGCCCTCTTTAAAGCCTTCCCGCTGGCAATCTACGTTGTGCATGGCCAGTACGGCGGCCATTTGGGCATCGATGCCCAGGTCGGGGTTTCCGGAGGTGTGGGCGGAGCGGCCGATGTATTTTACGTCCTTTTCGATGATGCCGCTGGAGGTGGTGTTGCCGCTGCCGAATTCTCCGGGCATGATATGGTGGCCCACCACGATGTCGAGGTCATCCATCTGCCGCTCATAGATCAGCTGCTGCTTGCCGCCGAAAAAGTGGAGCTTTCCCTCATCCCGAAGTTTTTTCTTGTAGGGCATGTCGGTGGACATCTCCTCGTTGGGGACACCGAAAAAAGTGACATTTCCGCCTAGGGCAGCCCGAACCTCCGGATCGGTCAGGGCCATGGCAGCACCGATGACGCCGGTGATCTGAGCGTTGTGCCCGCAGGCATGGGCGGCACCGGTCTCGGGGTTGGCGTCCGGATGGTTGGGAATGGGGAGGGCATCCATCTCTCCCATGAGGCAGACGTTGAGCTCCCCCTCGGCCTTTGGCTTCAGGTATGCCTTTACACCGGTGATCGCAAGGCCTGTTTTGGGGTCGAGCCCCAGGCCGCGCAGGGCTTCGGCAACCTTTTCTGCCGTGCGGAATTCCTGAAAGCCGAGCTCGGCGTGGTACCAGATATCGTCGCCGAAGGCGATGATATCCTCGGCGCGCTGGTCGATGATCTCAAGAATTCGTTTTTCGATCGCATCCATTTTTCTGCACTCCTTCTTATCACTTTTATACGAGAAAGCCAGGCCGAAGGGCAGGCTTCTTGAACAGTAGCGGTAGACCCATGTTTGAAATACATTACAATGCACACGATGCATGATGCATCGTTTATACTGCATACAGTATAAAGTCTGCAAAAAATCTTGTCAACAAAAAATATGCAATAATGGTAAAATAAATGCGATATAGCATAAATTTTTATTAATTTTACATAAATCCTCAAAAAAATATAGAGCAAAGAAAAATGCGCCTCTTCAAATTTTGAATGGAATGGTGAAAAAGGAAGCAGACAGCCGACTTTTACAAAGCAACAGGAACGGCAAAGGCCTAAAAGGCCTTTGCCGTTCCTGTTGTTTCTGCTGTGGGAAAAGTTTTCCTGTTTTGCCGGGGGCAGTCTCTGAAATATTTTGGCCCAGTGCGGTTTGGAAGAAGGAAAACTTTTACAAGAACCCGTTCTGCCTTTTTTCGGGATGCTGAAAGGGAACGGGCTTCCTTTTGGGGCCCGGAAGGGATCACAGTTCCCGGATCAGCTGGGCGTAGACGCGGCAGGCTTCCAGGATCTGGCCGATTCCGCAGTGCTCATCCCGCATGTGGGCCAGCTTGTATTCGCCGGGACCAAAACCGATGCAGGGAACCCCCATGGAAACAGGGGTGACAGCATTGGTGCCAAAATCCCAAAAATCAAAACGTTCCGGCTCCTGACCCTGCACCTTGCAGAGAGCTTTGCATAAGGCACGGGTAAGGGGATGATCCCGTCGATCTGCCAGGGATCGTGCATAGGCTCATAGCGGAGCCCGGTTCCCTTCCAGGCAGTATGATGCAGAGTTCCTACCTCCCATTATAAATTACGCCATTCCCTGTTCCTCCTCTGAGAAGCTGCGAATGTGCACAGCGCTCTGTATATCGGCGACGAGGTTTTCTTCCCATTTTTCCAGCGTCATATCAATTCCTCCTGAAGCACAAGCTGATAATGTCCGGGGTCGGTAGCGCCCTCGGTACTGAACAAAAGAATATTGGAATGCACGTCAAGGTTCATCCGGCGCCGCCATACGGCCAGGTCCCCGCACTGCATCAGGCGCATCAGGACGCCCAGGCTTACGGCGCCGCACTCGCCGGATACCACGGCAGGGTCGCCTGCCAGAGGATATGCCAGACACCGCATGGCTTCAAAACTCACCTCATCCGGGCATTTGATATAAAATTGTGCCAAAGAGCGCAGGACGGGAAACGTAACGTATGGTTATTGGGCTCCCCGCAGTTGAGTCCTGCCATAGCTGTACGCGGGTCTCCGCCAATGGTGACGGGTTTCCCCAGGCGAACAGACTCATAGATGCAGGCGGTTTCCTACGCTTTTAAAATGGCAAAGCAGGGAGGATTGTGGGACAGGCGGCGGGCCAGGAAAGCCGAAATTCCACCCGCTATGGAGCCAACGCCGACTTGCAGAAACACATGGCTGGGCTCTGTGCCGTACATGGCCCGCATTTGATCAAGCGCCTCTGCCGCCATAGTGGAATACCCCAAAACAATATTCTGGGGTATTTTTACATATCATTCAAAACCTGTATTCTGAAGCAGACAGGCCCCTTTTTCTCTGGCATAGGCAGCGGCGGTGCGAACGGTATCGTTATAACCGTGTTTTATGATCACAACCTCGGCGCCCTCACGGCGAGTGGCCTCTGCCCGGCAGAGAGCGGAGCTTTTCGGCATAAACACTCTGACACGGCGTTTGGCCCGAACGGCGGCCCAGGCCACGGCGCGTCCGTAGTTTCCGTCCGTAGCAGTGACGATCTCGTCCGTGCCGGGGTTATTGACGAGGGCGCGGTGCAGGGCGTAAGATGCGCCCAGAGCTTTAAAAGCTCCAAGGCCGAAGCGCTGGGACTCGTCCTTAAGGTATATCCCGCCTACACCGAGCCTTTGGGCAAGAGCCGGCAGAGAAATGAGGGGCGTGGGAAAGTACCCGGGCAGAGAACGGTGGAATGCGAGCACTTCGGCAAAAGTTTTGCCACAGAAAATTGGAGAGAACGATCCGCCCGTGGGAGAGTGCTGCAGAATTTCAATCTGACGCAAAGAAACACCTCATTTTTCCTCCGGAGACTTGAACCTTGGGGTTTTGTTCGATAATATCATTATATTGAGGTGCTTTAAAATGCAGGTGTATTGATTTAAACGGCCGGGAAACCACCCGCCACGGAACAGAAGCATTCCCGGTGGCAGCGTATGAAACAGTACTTCGCAAAAATGTACTGGGGTTTGTGGACTGGCATGAAGAACTGCAGCTTTGCCTGGTCACCGGCGGCAGAGTGGAAGTTTCAGCGGCAGGGGCCGGGGAACAGCTTGAAGCGGAAGATGGCTTTTTTGTCAACAGCGGTGTGCCCCATACGGTGCGGCCGCTTTCGGCGGACGCGGAATATTTTTGCGTAAACGTGCGCGCCTCTCTGCTTTGCGGCCCGCCGGGCAGCGCGTTGGGAATGCGGTATATTGTGCCGCTGTGTACGGATAAAGGCATGCGGCTGGCGATATTGACGGGAGAAGGGTGGCAGAAGGAGATCTGCCGGGCACTGAAAAAAGTGCGAAGGCTTTTTATAGAACAGCCGCATGGATTTGAACTTGCGGTTACCGGCGTGCTGCTGGAAGCGTTTCAGCAGCTGCTGGCCGGGATGGAGCCGAAAAGGCTGAAAGGCGGAGACCCCGGCTGTGTCTGGATGAAGGATGTGCTGGAGTTCCTGAACGGACACTGCAGTGAAAAGGTTTCTTTGGCACAGCTGGCCGGGATAGCAGGGCTGTGCCCCAGCGAGTTTTGCCGTGCTTTTAAGCGGACCATGGGATACACTGCGTTTGACTATCTCTGTAACCTCAGGGTCTCGAAAAGTGCGGAGATGCTGGCTGGATGCCCTGAAGCGACGGTAAACCGCATTGCCTATGAGTGCGGTTTCAGTACTGCCAGCGCATATATCGGCCAGTTTCGCAGACGCACGGGTCTTACTCCGGGCCAGTACCGCAGAATGCTGAGGCAGGACGCGGAGAAGATGGTGAAAAAAGGCGCAGAAAAGCCCCCTTCCGCAGGGAAGGAGGCGTAAAATCAAAAAAGGCTTAAAAGCTGTCGGAATCGTCGTCCCTGTCGTCGTCGTGGCTGCAGGCGTCGCCGTCCAGCAGCTCACCCACCCTCATCCTGCGCCGGATCTTCATCTCCTCCACCTGGTGATGGATAAGCTCCTTGACCTCCCGGGGCTTCCGGATGTTTTTGAGCTCCAGAGTAGGCAGGGTTTTGTCGGAAGAGACGAGGGCAACGGTACCTACTCCAAAGATCCGCTGGCCGAGCCCAATGGAGAGGCTGATATCCCGTACGCGGTACAGCAGAATCTCCTCCAGCCTGGTGCTGAGCAGGCCGGTCTCCAAAAAAATGCGGTCCTCTGAAAGAGAGTAGCGGGTAAAGGTAATGGGCATGCCTAAAATTCGCTTGCGGTCATGCCAGAGATATTGGATCGGTTCCATGCTTGTCACTCCTCTGCCGCAAAAGCGGCGTTTTGTTTAAGCGTCTTTTCCCTCAGACGGCCGGCTGTTGTGCTGGTCCTCTTCGGTCTTGATCTCCCAATGGATCAGGAAGGTGAGTGCCGCCCGCAGGGCGATGATAGCCGCCACAAGGGCGATCTCGGAGAGCTCCCGGACGATAACGGTACGCAGGATCTCGCTGCCGAGCTTGAACTCAAGGCCCATGGCCATTCCCTTGGCCAGATTGAGACGGGTAAAGGGATTTCCGCGGACATATTCGAAGATGCCCCTGAGACCGGCCCAGATGATAACGCCAACTCCAATAAACTCCAGCAAAATGATGGCGACATCCGTTACATCGGTCAGGATCGTATGCAGGATCTCCATATTGCTCTCCTCACTTTTTCTCTTCTTGGCCCGCCGGAGGGCTTGGGGCGCGCGGGCCTTTTCGGGGCCGCGAAGAGGGCCGCGCACAGGCGCAGCCCTACGGCCCGGCAGAGACCCCAGGCCCTTCAGCGGATGCTTTTGCCTTTATTAAACCATATCTCCGGAAAACTGTCAAACAGAAGCTCCAGGACAAGACCGGTCACCTCCGGCAAAAGCGCTGAAGCAGAGCGGCGGCTTCCCGGAGGGAGCGGGATGCCCGGGCGGAATAATAGAGGGAGATTTCCCCTGTGGGGGGAAGAGACTCCGGGAGGAAAACAGCGTCGCTAAAATAATCGAGATCCACATCTCCGTCCACCCCAGGGACAGAGCCGGAAGCGGAATACTGGAACCCGGCCCAGCTTTCCCATCTGCCGTTTTCAGCGGGTTCCTGTACGCCGTAATCCGCTACCCAGAGGGGGTATTGGGTGAGAGGCTCTTCAAAATAGGCCTTGGCGTCGTAAGCGTCGGCGTAGAGCATTACCTGCTTTTGGCTCAGGCGTTCCGTCTCTTCCAGAAAAGCCAGGGCGATGGAGGTGGCTTCCTCCGGGGTGAGGCCGTCGAGCTCCTCAAAATCCATGGCCAGGCGGCAGTCCGGCTCGAGACCCCGGATGATGGAGGCAAAGTAGGCCGCCTGCGAGCGGGCCTCCTCCTCGGTGCGGGCGGTGACATAATGATAGAACCCGGTTTTCAGGCCCGCCGACCTGGCGCCTTCATAGTTTTTCAGGCAGTACGGGTCGGTAAAATCCGCCCCTTCTCCGGCCCGGATATAGACGATATCCACTCCGGAGGAGCTCACCTGTGCAAAATCGATCTCCCCTTGCCACTGGCTGACGTCGATTCCGTTGTACAGAGTACCGCCGGAGGGCGGAAAGGCCAGGGCCGAAAGGGCGCAGGAGAAGACAGCCGCGGCGGCAAGCAGCGCGGCCAAAGTTTTTTTCATAGCAATGATCCTTTCTTCATAAAATGACAGGGCCCCGCTGTCATCTTGTGAAAAGGGGCGCAAAGCGGTGCTGCCCTCATCACGGCGCAGAAACCGGCGCCGCAGCGCTTTAAAAGGCGGCGCCCGGAAGGCTGACGCACGCAGGGAAAATTGATTTTTTCAGGAAAAAGTGGTATGCTAATATCGCAATTTTGGCGGCGGCAGGCAGCGCGGCCCGAAAAAAAGGGCTGCCTCCGCGCGCCGTGAACAGAAAATGTTTTACCGGTAAAACCGGGTCGTTCCGGCTGCCGGCTGGGAGGAAAATCAGATGTCTAAAATGGAACAGGTGCGCGCCGAAATGGTAAAGGCCATGAAGAGCGGAGACAAGCCCCGCAAAGACTGCCTTTCCCTTCTGCTCTCCGTGCTCAAGGCAAAAACCATCGACAAGCGGGCCGATCTGACGGAGGAAGAGGAAAACGGTATTATTCTAAAAGAAATCAAGCAGACCCGGGAGACCATGGCGAGCTGCGACCGGGAGGATGTGGAGGAGGAGTGCCGTTTCCGCATCGCAGTGCTGGAAGAGTTTGCCCCCAAGGTCATGGACGAGGAGGAGATCCGCGCCGTCATTGCCCAGGTGCTGGCCGGGCTTGGAATCGAAAAGCCCGCGCCCAAGGACAAGGGCGCCATTATGAAGGCGCTGATGCCCCGGGTAAAGGGAAAGGCCGACGGGGCCGTGGTCAACCGCCTGGTAAGCGGGCTCTTTGCCTGATCATATCTCCATAACAGCGGGCGCCCGCGCAGAGGGAGGACAGTCCTCCTCCGCGCGGGCGTTTTTGCGGCCGGGAAGGTCAGGTGAAAAGGGGGGCCGGAATAAAGATATGGGAGAGCTCATTCTGCGGGGCCGCCTTTGCTGCCCGGGGGAGGACAGCCACCGCTGCCCGGGAAAAATACCGCTCCTCCACGGAGGAAAGCCCCCATCTTTGACAGAGAAACCCGGCAGCCTGCCCAAGAGAAAAACGCAGCTGATCCTCTGACCCGGCGAGGAAAAAACAGGTGAGCTCTTCCAGACGGGAGGGGGGCAGAAAAAGTGGGCCGGGCTCCAGCCCCAAAAGGACCCGCCCCAGGGCGTTTGTCAGCACCGGCTCACACAGGTTCAGGGGAAGCTCCTCAAACCCAGGGCGGCAGCGGTGGAGCAGCGCCTCTTCCAGGGCGGGGTCACAGCGGCGCAGCAGCCGGTTCTCCATGGCGAGGCGGCGCAGATATTCCGACAGGTAGAGCACCCCCTGCAGGGAATCTTCCACGGGAAGGCAGAGCGGGTAGTCGATGCTGCAGGGGAGCTCGTGGGCAAAAAAGCGCAGGTCGTACCGGCTTTCAAAGAGGCCGATGCTCTCTAAAGTTTCCCGCAGCGGTGCGCTGGAAAGCCCGGGCAGGCCGAGAAGGACAGTACGGTAAAGCATCTTGGCGCGCCGGAGCCTTCGGCCGAGCAGCTGCCATGCCGTCAAGAGAAGTTTTTCTTCTTTGCCCTGCAGCAGAGCAGAAAAAGTTGTTTCCCCTTCCGATAGGCAGAGAAAAAGTGAAAAGGCAAGGGACTCCAGCAGCTCCCGGACGGTCTCCTCCGGAAGAGAGCTGCTTTCCCCGTGGGTATACCGCGCTGCCTGGCAGGCGCAGAGGCGCCAAAGCAGGTCTGTAAAAGCTTTCTGATCCTCAGGGGAACAGCTTTTCTGAGAAAAAGCTATCCCCGCTGGGGAAAGGTTTTGTTTCGTGGACAATTTCCTCCTTTCACTGTCGGCTGTCGGGGCCGGTAAACAGAGGATCCCGGGCGGCCAAATCCAGCAAAAAGCCCGCTTCCCCTCCAGATTTGCCGTCAAAAGGCTCCTCCATCCAGGTGATGAGCCGGAGGTCGAAAGGATGTCCGCGGCATTCGTTTTTCAGCTGATAGAACAGTTCTGCCAGCTCCCCCAGAACGGCCTCAAGGTTTTCCTGACGAAGGTAAGGGGAACCGCCGAAAGCGCGGATCAGGGCGGGAA
>JALELV010000061.1 GCA_022768545.1 Oscillospiraceae bacterium | reverse complement strand
ATACACCGAATGGGAGGCAAACCGCTACCTCACCGAAAAATTTGAAGCCCTGGGCTACCGGCTGGTGCAGGCCGGGAATATTCCGGGGTTTTATACCGATGTTGTAACCGGCGCGCCCGGGCCCACCCTCTGCATAATGGGGGAGCTGGACGCCCTTGATATTTCCAGCCATCCCGAATCGGTAAACGGCATGGCGCACTGCTGCGGGCACCACGGTCAGGGGGCGGCCCTGCTGGGGGTGGCCGCAGCGCTCAGAGAGCCCGACGCCCTGGACGGACTCTGCGGCACCATCCGCCTCATGGCTGTGCCCGCCGAGGAGATGATCCAGCTCGCTTTCCGGGAGAACCTGCGCAAACAGGGTGTGATCCACTATATGGGCGGCAAGGTGGAGTTTATGTACAGAGGCTTTTTCGACGATGTGGATCTTGCCGTCATGGTACACGGCAGCACCACCAAGGATGACGTGGATTTCAAATGCGGCCTTGGGAACAACGGCTGCATGGCCAAAACCATCCGGTATAAGGGCCGTTCCTCCCACGCCGGAGGCGCACCCCATCTTGGGGTCAACGCTCAGTACGCCGCCATGCTCGGCCTGCAGGCCTGCAACGACCTCCGCGAGACCTTTCAGGACCAGGATTCCATCCGCTTCCACCCCATTATGATGGGGGCAAGCTGCGCCGTCAACATTATTCCCGACGAAATGAAGATAGAAAGCTATGTCCGCGGCCGCACGCTGGAGGCCATCAAACGGGAAAACCTCAAGATCAACCGCGCCTTGGCGGGAGCCGCCCTGGCCATGGGCGCCGGAGTGGAGCTCTGCGACCGTCCCGGCTATTCTCCGGAATACCATGACCCCGCCTTTATGAAGCTGGTGGAGCAGTGCTGCATTGATTTGGCAGGGGCCGGCCGGGTCTCCTTTGACTACAGCGCCTGGAGCACCGGATCTTCCGATTTCGGCGATATCACCTGCGTTATGCCCGGGGTGCAGTTTAATGCCGCCGGCGCCGCCGGCACCGGGCACGGCACGGATTATTTTGTCACAGACCCAGAACGCCTGTGCGTAAATTCCGTCAAAGCCCAGCTTTTCGTCGCAGATGCGCTGCTTTCGGAAGGGGCCGCGGCCGCAAAGAAGATCGTTGCGGATTATAAGCCCCTGTACCCCTCCATCAAAGCCTACTTTGAAGCTGTTGACAGCATGATCCTCGACAAGGACGCCGTCCTCTACGGCGAAGACGGAACTGTCAGAGTGGATTTTTCCAACTGATCTGCCCCATTTTCCCGCGCCGCTTTGCCTTAGCCCGCCGCGTCCTTCCGCGCGGCGGTTTTTTTCGTCTTAAAGCTGAAAAATTATTCTTTCTTCACCCATTAAGGAGCTGTTTCCCGAAAAGTTCATACTTTCCGCCTGTTTTCCCGGTTTAAAATTCGGTATAATAGCTTTAAAGAATCTTAAAAAACAAAGGGGGCGCGCCGCCATGAAATTTTCAGACGTCGTTATCATCGGAAAAGGGCCCGCGGGCATTTCCTGTGCCCTGTACACCCATCGGGCGGGCTTTCGCACCGTGGTGGTCGGGAAGGACCTGGGCGCTCTGGCGGGGGCCGAAAAGATAGAAAACTATTACGGACTTTCCTCCCCGACTTCCGGGACGGAGCTTGTCCTTGCCGGAGTGGAGCAGGCGCGGAGGCTCGGCATAGAGGTAGCAGACGATGAGGTGCTCTCCGTCGAAGCGGGGGACGGTTTTACGGTATCCGCTGTGCGGGAGAGCTACAGCGCCCGGGCGGTTCTGCTTGCCACAGGCAAAAAACGCGGCGCCCCAAAGATAAAGGGCCTGGACCGCTTTACCGGGCGCGGGGTGAGCTACTGCGCCGTATGTGACGGCTTTTTTTACCGCGGCAAGCGCCTGGCCCTGCTGGGGAACAGCCGCTATGCCCTGCATGAATACGAGGAGCTCTCCCACTTCACCCGAGAGATCACCCTCTGCACCGGAGGCCGGGAGCCGGAGGGCGCCTTTCCCCCATCCCTCCCCATCCGCCGGGAAAAGCTTTTGGCTTTGGAGGGGGATGAGCGCGCCCGCCGCCTGGTATTTGAATCGGGCAGGGATCTGGAGATAGACGGAGTATTTGTGGCGGAGGGCACCGCCTCCGCCGCCGATTTCGCCGCCAAAATAGGGGTAGCGGCAGAAAATGGCTCTGTGCTGGCCGATGAAAACGGCAGGACCAACCTCCCCGGCCTTTTCGCGGCAGGCGACTGCACGGGAGGGTTCCTTCAGGTCGCCTCTGCGGTCTCCGGCGGGGCGCGGGCCGCACAGGGAATCATCGCCTATCTGCGGGGAAAAACCGCGCCGTGAGCTTCTCCGCAAATCGGAGTTTACAGTTTTTTCATTGAATTGGCGATATAATTCGTGTACAATGGTTTGATGTAATATTCTGCAGGGCGGTGAGGTTTTTGTTCGGATATATCAAGCCGCTGAAGCCGGAAATGAAGGTAAAGGAGTTCGATACCTATCAGGCCATATACTGCGGCCTCTGCCGGCAGCTTGGCGCCACTTTCGGCCCGGCGGCCCGGCTGACCCTGAGCTATGATTTTGCCTTTCTCTCCATGCTTGCCATGGCCCTGCAGGAGGACAGCCCCTGCTTTGCGCGAAAACGCTGCTTTGCAAACCCCTTTAAGAAAAAATTCTGCTGCGGGTGCAGCCAGTCCTCCCGTTTCAGCGCCTGTGTGGCCATGATCATGCTCTACTATAAAGTGCGCGATAATTTAAACGACTCCGGTTTTGGGGGAAAGCTTCTTGCCCTGCTGCTTCTGCCTCCGGCCGCCTGCGCGCGGAAAAAAGCACGGAGAGAATATCCTCAAGCGGATGAAATCGTTTCCCGCTGCATGCTGCGTCAGGCCCAGGTAGAAAAGGCCGGATCCCCCCTGGTGGATGAAGCGGCGGATCCCTCGGCCGAAGCACTTTCCGCCATCTTTGGGATGCTCTCGGAGGATCCCGCTCAAAAGCGTGTTTTGGAGCGGATGGGCTATCTGTTGGGGCGCTGGGTGTACTGCATCGACGCTCTGGACGACCTGGAGGAAGACAGAAAAAGCGGCGGCTACAACCCGTTTCTAAAAGCCTGGGGCGCCTCCGGGACGGGCCCTCTTCCCGCTGGCTGCATAGACGCAGCCGTGGCTTCCCTGTACGCGACCACCGCGGAGATCGCGGCAGGCTACGAGCTTTTGGAACTGCACCGGTACAAGCCTATCCTGGATAATATTATTTATCTTGGCCTTAAAAATTCCGTCGACACGGTCAAGGAAAGGAGGAACGGGAATGACTGACCCATATAAAATTCTTGGGGTGACGCCCTCGTCCTCTGACGAGGAGGTCAAAGCAGCATACCGGGAGCTGGCAAAAAAATATCACCCCGACAACTACAATAACAGCCCTCTTTCCGACCTGGCTTCCGATAAAATGAAGGAGATCAACGAGGCCTACGACCAGATCATGGATGCACGGCGCGGGGCTCCCGGCCAGAGCGGCCAGCCCGGCCGGGCCTATTCCCAGCCTTCCTCCCAGTTCTCCGACATCCGCCATCTCATCAACCACAACCGCATTGCAGATGCGGAGGAGCTTCTGGACGGTGTGCCGGAGGCCTCCCGGGACGGGGAATGGTACTTTTTAAAGGGCAGCGTCTTTTACACCCGCGGCTGGCTGGACGAGGCATTTCGCTACTTTACCCAGGCGGCCAACAGGAATCCGGATAACCCGGAGTACCGTGCGGCGCTCAACCAGATGGCCTGGCAGCGCACCAACGGCGCCAACCCCCGCGGCGGATACGGCGAATCCCCCCGGGTGGGTGCCTGCTGCACCCCCTGCGACGTGTGCAACGGCCTGATCTGCGCCGACTGCTGCTGTGAGTGCATGGGAGGGGACCTGATCAACTGCTGCTGACGCAGGCGGAAACGGGAGGAACACAATGCTCAAGAAATCCACAAAAGTTGCTCTGGGCGGCATGGTGGCGGCCCTCTCCATTGTCCTTATGTTTTTGACGGGCATTCTGCCCTTTCTCACCTACGCGGTGCCCTGCATGGCTGGCTTCCTGCTGGTGGCGGTGGTGATCGAATGCGGGTATCAGTGGGCGTTTCTGGTCTATCTGGCGGTTTCGGTCCTCTCCCTGCTGCTGGCCCCGGATAAACAGGCCGCCATGGTTTTTGCTTTTATTGGATATTATCCCATCGTAAAAGGGCTGGTGGAACAAAACTTTGCCTCTAAAAAGCTGCTCTCCTGGGCGATCAAATTTCTGGTTTTTAACCTTGCCATGCTGGTGGTGTACTGGCTGCTGATCCATGTGCTTCAGATGCCGGACGTCATGACCGAGATGGGCTCTTTGGGCCGCTATACCGGCCTTGTCACCCTGGCCTGCGGAAACGTGGTGTTCGTGGTGTTCGACATCGCCCTGAGCCGGGTGGTGGACGCCTATGTGCAGTGGTTTCGCCCCCGTTTTCTGCGCAAGCTTTCGTGATGTCCCGCCCTCCTGCGGAGGGCTTTTTCTTTGAAATTTTTGCAATGGAAAGGAATTTTCCCATGAAACGACTGCTCTCCCTTGCTCTGGCGCTTCTTCTGTGCTTTTCTACCGGCCTTTTTGCCGCAGCAGACCCTTTGGAGGATGAGCTTTCCCGGACAGCGGAGGACGCCCTGCGCTATCTGGATTCCAAAAAAGCCGGCGACTGGAGCATTTTTGTGCACGCCCTGCATCGGCAGGAATTTGCCAAAAAAACGGTGTCTGCCCTGGAGCTCGACATCGCAGAGCATGCGGCGGGCGGGTTCCGCAGCCTGACGGATCTGGAAAAGGCCATCTTAAACGCCGTGGCCGCCGGAAAATACCCCCATGCGGCGGAAGGGGCCGATTTGCTCTCCATGCTGGGGGAATATACCGACCTGACCGCCCAGGGCCTGGAAGGCGCCGCCATGGCCCTGCTGGCGGTGGACGCCCTGGGCAGCGAACTTCCGGAGGATTCCTTCTGGAGCCGCTCGGACGCCGTGAGCTCTGTTTTATATTTTCAAGCTGAAGATGGAGGCTTTTCCTCTGCGGCGGGCCTGAGGCCGGACCCCGCCTCCACCGCCCTTGCTCTGACGGCCCTCTCCCCTTACCGCAGCCAGCCGGATACCGCCGCCGCGGTGGAACAAGGCCTTCGGTGGCTCTCTCAGGCGCAGAACCTGGACGGAAGCTATTCCGACGCCGTGGGCAGCCGCTCCTGCGAGAGCACCGCCGCCGTGCTGGCCGCCCTGTGCTCCCTTGACGTCTCTCCGGAGGACAGTCGTTTTGCCGGGAGCGCTTCCCTTCTGCAGGCGCTGCTCTCCTTCCGGGCCGAAAAAAGAGGCTTTGCACGGGAGCCGGGGCAAAAAGCGGACGTCGCCGCCACAGAACAGGCGCTCATCGCCCTAAGCGCCTATGAGACCCGTTCAAACCCCTACGATTTTACCCAGTCCTTTACCCCGGAAAAGAAAAAATCCGTCGGGGAATCCATGGCCTCCTTCTTTGGCATTACCGTGGCCGTGGTCATTTTGATCTACGGCGCCCTCCTCCTCACCGGAAAGATCGGGGAAAAATTTGGAAAGCACCCGGAGGAATCCCTCCCCGCCGATATATCGGGAAACTCCGAGGCGCCGGGAAGTGCACCCGGCTGTGCCGCCGAAAACCCGGAGAACCCAGACGCCGCTTTGGACGGCGCCGCATCGGGGAAAAAGCCCGCAGGGCCCGGCGCAACGTAACCATTGGCGCCCCGGCGCCGCAAACGCAAGCTGCTTCCCGCTTTTGCCGCCCGAAACCCAGGCCGCGGCAAGGCCCCTTACCGGGGCAAAATTGTTCTCTTACAGCGCCTTAAACGGGCCGCGCACGAAAACGTCCGCGGCCCTTTCGGCTGTTTTGCAGGGCCCGCTTAATAGCGCAGCCTTGCAATGTTCGTATCGCTTGCCAGGTTCATGAAGTTATAGAGCACCAGCACCTCGTCAAAATCCGTCTCCGCCATCAGCTCGCTCATCTT
>JALELV010000037.1 GCA_022768545.1 Oscillospiraceae bacterium | reverse complement strand
CCCGTCCCGTTCCCTATGATATGAGTTGAAAGGTTATATTGGGCGTCCCTGCATGGACATCCTCAAAAACCTCCAGCATCTTTACGCACTCATCTCTCAGGTCCCGCGGCATGGAGGAAAAACCCTGAATTTTTACCAAATGGTTTCCCTGATCGATAAATAAATACCGCAGACAATCCCAAAGCGCATCCCAGTTCTCTCCGTAGTACTCCGGCAGTCCGAATTTCTGCTTTAGGATCAAATGAACTTCCCCCAAATACTTGCAGCCGCTAAAATCCAGCATGATCGGGTTCTCTTCAATGGGCTTAAAAGCGTTGCGTCTCGCTTGCTCATAATAATTCATTGTCGGCCCTCCCTAAACGATCTCATAAAACGTCAAATAATGGTCGTATGTAACGAAGATCAATCCGTCATTGAAAAATAAAATCCTGTCCGTTCCCCGAAAACCCCAAGTGTAATTGATATCGGCCTCATACCATATTCTGCCCAGGACGGAGAAAAGATGTCCGTTTTTGTTTCGGAGTATAATGATGGGATCTGGAAAAATAAAAATCGGAGCATCCCATAAGGATACTCCGATTGGTCTGAGTGACGGGACTTGAACCCACGGCCTCTACCACCCCAAGGTAGCGCGCTACCAGCTGCGCCACACCCAGACATCTTACTGGATTAACCAGCGAGATTTATTATATCATTGAACCCATAAAAAAGCAAGAGGAAATTTACAAAAAACTGAACTTTCTTTTGCGTTCCCCCAAAAATACCAAGCAGCCTGAGTGCCGGGCATTGGGGGACCGCTGATGCTATTTTTACCGGGCCACTTTCCCTAATAGGTCAGGGTCACCGTTTCGGTCCAAAGGTTTCTGTTGTAAATACCGGTCAGCTTAAAACAAATATCCACTTCTTCTACCTCGATCATCTCATAGCTGACAGACAAGGGAGTTTCCCCCACTGTAATGGGTTCTCCCCAGTACCAGACACTGTACTCGCCGCTGCCGCCGTAATAATCACAGACAAAATCCAGCGTATCGCCGGGAGAAAGCTGCCGGTACCCTTTGCCCGCCGTCTGCATCTGCTCACTCAGAGGGCGGTACCCCACTACATATCCGTCGGGCTCCAGGTCGGAGCCGATCATATACACCATAACGGTGACCTGATCCCCCTTATTCCCGAGAATTTTTGTATAGCGGTCCCGCAGGCCCTCGATGTCTGCATCCACCTGCACCACCGAAGAGGTATTGTACGGTTCCTCTGTCTCCGACAGTACCGAAAAGAACACAAGTAAAGCAGCGGCGACTGCCAGCAGAAGGATAAAGACAACTCCAAGGCTAACCAGCATGATAAACGCATTGACGCAACCATCTCTCTTTTTCGGCGGCCGCAGAGGCTCCTGTACATTTTGAGTGTCAAAAAGCGGAGGCTGATAGCGGTACCCCGCCCCCTGTTCTGTCTCTCTGCGCTCCGGCTGGTGCATAAAAAACCTCCGTCTCCGCTTCAGCGCCTATGCGGCGCACCTAAAAAAGGCAAAGGCACACGGCCTTTGCCCTTTTATTCTCTCTCCGCCGCACCGGGTAGCTTTATGTACCTCGGCCCTTATATTTCACTGCGGCCCTCTAATGCCCGGTAGAGCGTCACTTCGTCCGCATATTCCAGGTTGCTTCCCACCGGGATGCCATAGGCAAGGCGCGTCACCTTGACACCCACGGGCTTTAGCAGCCGGGAGAGATACATGGCGGTGGCCTCCCCTTCTACCGTGGGGTTGGTGGCCATGATCACCTCTTTGACCTGCCCGTCCCGCAGCCGCCCCAGCAATTCCTTGACATAGAGCTGCTCCGGCCCCACGCCGTCCATGGGCGAGATCAGCCCGTGGAGCACATGATACAGGCCGTTATACTCCCGGGTACGTTCAAAGGCGAGGATATCCCGCGGGTCTTCCACCACGCAGATGACGCTTTTGTCCCGGCCCTCGTCACTGCAGATGGGACACAGCTCCTGATCGGTCAAATTCTGACAGACCCTGCAGTGTTTGATCTTATCTCTGGCCTCCACAATGGCATCCGCAAAATCCAACGCTTTTTCCCGGGGCATGTTGAGCACATAAAACGCCAGACGCTGGGCAGATTTTTTGCCCACGCCGGGAAGCCGTTCAAAATGCTCGATCAGCCGGGTCAGCGGCAGCACCTGATATCCCATAATTCCCTGCCCTTTTAAAACAGGCCGGGCACATTGAGCCCGCCGGTGATCTTCTCCATCTCCTTTGTGGTGGTGTCCTCAATGGTACGAATCACTTCATTGACCGCCGCCATGATCAGATCCTGCAGCATGTCCACGTCCTCCGGGTCCACTACCTCCGGCTTGATGTTCAGGGCCTTGAGCTCCTTCTTGCCGGTCATGGTCACTTCCACGGCGCCGCCGCCCACCGTGACCTGAAACTCCCGGGCATTCAGCTCTTCCTGAGCCTTCGCCATGTTCTCCTGTACTTTCTGGGCCTGGCGGATCATTCCCTGCATGTTGCTGGGGCCGCCGCCGTAACCCTGAGGCAGTCTTGCTTTCATATTTTGTTCCTCCATTTAATTTTCTTTTATTTCCACCGGGACGCCCGCGTCCGCAGCCATCCGGGCCAGCTGAGCCAGCGGGTCATCCCGCTGCTGCTCCGGCTCCGGCTTTTGCTCCGAACGCCGATACGGCCCCAGCCGGAACATCCGGCCGGTGAGCTCCGCCAGAGCGTCTCGAAGAGATTTTTTGGCAAAATCATTCTGGCGCACCAGCTTGAAAAACAGCTCGTCCTTGGCGTCGATCAAAATCAGGTCTCCCTGCTGGTAGGCTTCGGACTGTTTAAGCGCCGCCGCCAGCGGGGGGTTTATTTTTTTCAGCCGTTCCAGCACATCCTGCCAGCCCGAAAAAGGCTCCGGCTGCGCCGCCCCGGGGCCGGGGGCCGCCTCTGGCCTTTGGGGGGCCTCCGGTTCTGCCGGCTCCACCGGCAGAGCCGCGGATATGGGGGCTTTTTCCGGCACATTCTCCGCCGGCGGTGCTGCTGGAACCTGCTGCACCGTAATTCCGCTGCGCAGGGCCGCCTCCAGGGCGTCCAGACGGGTGAGCACCGCCTCCATGGAGGTGTCCTGACCCGGCGTGCACAGGCGCACCACCGCCATCTCCAGCTCCGTTCTGCGGGAGGTACTGCGCCCCATGCGGGACATCACATCCTGCAAAACCGTACGGCCATACAAAATGGCCGACATTTTCATTTTTTCCGCCTGGCGGCGGAGTTCCTCCGCCTCTTCGGGGAGGCAGAGCACCAGGTCTTCCGGTGTCTTGGCTGTCTTAAAGATCATCAGATCCCGGTAGTGGGAGATCAGCTCCTCGCACAGCCGCGTCATATCTACCGATTGGGCGTGAAACTCCGCCAGCATCTCCAAGGCTTCCCCCGCCCGGCTCTCGGCCAGCAGCCCCGCCAGTTCCAGCACCGGACGGCTCCCCGCCAGCCCTGCTGTCCGGCTGACAAGCTCTGCCGTGATGCGGCTTCCCTGGGAGATGCACTGGTCCAAAAGCGAGACCGCGTCCCGCATTCCGCCGTCGGAGAGGCGGCCGATGAGCAGGGCCCCGTCGTGCGTGAGCTCCACCCCTTCTTTG
>JALELV010000111.1 GCA_022768545.1 Oscillospiraceae bacterium | reverse complement strand
CAGCAGGTAGATTCTCCTCAAACTCTGTATACCAGCCCCTGCAACATGTTTGTAGCCGGCTTCATTGGCTCTCCTCAAATGAACTTCATCGACGGCAAGTTGGTTGAGAAAAACGGCAAGCTGGGCGTTGAGTTTGGCGTCGAGGAAAAGAAATACTATGCCGAGTTGCCTGAGAGCAAAGCGAAGACCGAGGGTATTTCCAGCTATGTTGGCAAAGACGTCGTGATCGGTGTCAGACCTGAGGCTCTCCACGATGAGGAGATGTTCCTCTCCTCCGCTACTACCGGTATCATTGATGCCAATGTCGACGTGACTGAGATGATGGGCGCCGAGACCTACCTGTATGTTACCGCTGCCGGCGCGGCTCTGACTGCAAGAGTTTCTCCCAGAACCTCTGCGAAGCCCGGCGATACCATCAAGATGGCTATCGATGTCAACAAGATCCACCTGTTCGACAAAGAGACCGAGAAAACCATCTGCAACTGATTTTGTTTTTGATAAAAGCCGCCGTTTTCGGCGGCTTTTATTTTTTAGCCGCAGTGGGGTCCGTTTTGCCGGGGTGCTTTTTCGGCGCCTGAAACGGCGGGGCGCAGAGCGCCTTTTCAGGGGTACTTTCTTTTATCCTGGGTGGGATTCAGCTTTTGTTCACATAAAGTTCTGAATTTTGTAGTAAAATAGATTTTATGGAAAACACAGGGGGGCTTTTTGGTAAAAAACCTCGAATATTCCACTACTTTTCATGGAATTCCGGTTGCAAAAATGTGAGTTTTTTTGTAGAATAAATATAGTTGGTCACAGGAAAAGGCCAACAGGAGAGCTTTTGGATGGTTGAAAAGCGGTTGCTTTCTTCCGTGACAGAATAATTGTATGCGGGCGGCCAGCCCGGGTACAACAGCGAAGAGGAGAATAAAAATGTCGAACAGGCTGTTTCAAGGCATAGTACATCAAATGAGAGATTCCATTGACCGGGTGGTAGGTGTGATCGACGATACGGCCACGGTCATTTCCTGCAGCGACCTGACCAAGATCGGCAGCAGGAATGAATATTTGTCCTTGGACGCTCTGGATGCCGGGGAAGTGTTTTCCCGCGACGGCTATACGTATAAGCCTTTCGGCACCAGAATGAAGCCGGATTATGCCGTATTTGTGGAGGGGACGGATGAGTTCTCCGCCAAGTTCTGCAATGTTCTGGCCATCTCTCTGCTGACCATCAAGCAGTATTACGATGAAAAATACGACAGAAACAACTTCATCAAAAACGTGATCCTCGACAACATTCTCCCCGGGGATATCTTTGTCAAGGCAAAGGAGCTCCATTTTAACACCGACGTCAGCCGCGCCGTGCTGCTGATCCGGGTGATCAGCTCCAACGATATCTCCGCTTTCGATGTGATCCAGAACCTTTTCCCGGATAAGCAGAAGGACTTTGTTTTCAACATCAGCGAGAGCGATATCGTTCTGGTGAAGGAGATCAAATCCGGCATTGCAAGCAAAGACCTGGAAAAGCTGGCCCGCTCCATTGTAGATACCCTGGGCAGCGAGTTCTATACCAAAGCCGTGGTGGGCATCGGCACTGCGGTGGAGGGTGTGAAGGACCTGGCCCGTTCCTTTAAGGAAGCGCAGGTGGCGCTGGAAGTGGGAAAGGTGTTTGATACCGAAAAATCCATTGTCAGCTATGACAACCTTGGCATTGCGCGGCTGATCTATCAGCTGCCCACCACCCTGTGCGAGATGTTCCTTAAAGAGGTGTTCAAGAAGGGCTCCATCGAGAGCCTGGATCAGGAGACCCTGTTTACCATCCAAAAGTTTTTTGAAAACAATCTCAATGTCTCCGAGACATCCCGGAAGCTGTTTGTGCATCGCAACACGCTGGTGTATCGTCTGGAGAAGATCAAAAAACTCACGGGCCTTGACCTGCGTGAGTTTGACCACGCCATTATCTTTAAGGTGGCTTTGATGGTGAAAAAATATCTTACCGCAAACCCGGTGAAATATTGACCGCCCAAAACAGCTTGAAAGAGAATAGGCCTGGCAGGACAATTTGAGAAACGACAGCGGGCGGGGAGGCTCCTCCTGCCGCTTTACGGCCTGTATTCCGCGAAAACGGGTGCGGGCCGGATGTCTGTATACGGCTTTCCGTATGAGAGATAAAAATATGAAGCCAAAGAAGACGGAAAACGTCCGTTTTTTAAGGTCCTAATAAGGGCGGTGTGCAAGTGATTCGATTTACCAATGTGTCCAAAACTTATCCCAGCGGCACAGAGGCTCTCAGGGACATCAATTTGGAGATCCAGGACGGAGAATTTGTTTTTATCGTCGGTGCGTCCGGCGCGGGGAAGAGCACCCTGATCAAAATGCTTCTGCGCGAGGAGGTGCCTACCTCCGGCAGCATCGAGATCAACGGCTACAAGGTGAACAAGCTCAAGCGGCGGCAGATCCCCATGTTCCGCCGTTCGCTTGGGGTAGTGTTTCAGGATTTCAGGCTGATCCCGGGCCTGAGCGTATACGACAATGTGGCCTTTGCCCTGCGGGTGACCAATGTGGCCACCCGGGATATCCGGCGCAGGGTCCCCTACATTTTAAGCCTGGTGGGCCTTTCCTCCAAGGCAAAGAGCATGCCGGAGCAGCTTTCCGGCGGTGAACAGCAGCGCGTGGCTCTGGCCCGCGCCCTGGTGAACAACCCCAAGCTGATCATCGCGGACGAGCCCACCGGGAACATCGACCCGGAGCTCTCTTTTGAAATTGTGGATCTTCTCAATGAGATCAACAAATGCGGGACCACGGTCATCATGGTCACCCACGAGCACGATCTGGTGGCCCAGTTTAACCGCCGGGTCATCACCATCGAAGAAGGTCACGTCATATCGGATGACCTGGATTGGAGGCCCCAGCAATGAGAGGATCCAGTTTTGGTTATCTGGTCAGGGAGGGTTCCCGCAATATCTGGACCAACCGGCTGATGTCCACGGCGTCTGTGGGCGTGCTGGTGGCCTGTATGCTGCTTATCGGCATTTCGGTGCTGTTTTCCATCAATGTCAACCAGATGATGGGATATATGGAGGATCAAAACGAGATGGTTGCCTTTATCGACGACGACGCCAGCGAGGCTGCCATCAAGAAAATAGACGCAGAGATCGCCGAAGTTCCCAACATTGGAAAGATCACCTATGTCTCGCGGGAACAGGCAGCGGAGGAGTATAAAAGGATCATGGGCGATTCCGGCTCCCTTCTGGACGGGCTGGAGGAGGACGAGGTGTTTCCCAACTCCTACCGGCTGCAGGTGGATGACCTGTCCCGTCTGGATGAGACGGTGGAGGATGTGTCGGCCATTACCGGTATTATGAAGGTGAACGCCCCTACCGATGTGGCGCAGACCGTCACCAGCCTCAAGCAGATCGTCTATGTGGCGGGAACTGGTATTGTGGGTATCCTGGTGGCGGTGTCGCTGATCATTATCGCCAACACCATTAAGATCACCGTTTTTAACCGGCGCCGGGAGATCAATATTATGAAATACGTGGGCGCCACAGATACCTTCATTCGGCTGCCCTTTTTGGTGGAAGGCACCCTTTTGGGGCTTATCTCCGCCGTGATCGCTTACTTTATCCTGTGGGGCGGCTACAGTTATCTGCTGAGCTGGCTGCAGAAAAACCAGTCTATGACGCTGATGTCCTTTACCCAGAACCTGCTGCCCTTCGGCGAGGTTGCCAAACGGATGGCCATAGGGTTTGCTGTGGGCGGCGTAGGGATCGGCGGTTTTGGGAGCATGATTTTTGTACGCAAGTATTTGAAGGTATAAGAATGCCGCCTTTCCGAAAGGGCGGCATACATATACAGATAAAGACGCAGACAAGAAAGGACGTGTAGCATTTGAAGGGGAAAAAGGCGCTGATCAAAACAATTTCCACCGTCGCCGCGCTCTCTGTCGCTCTGGTCTCCCAGGGTGGGTCCTTCCGTGTTTCTGCCGATGAGACAGCACAGGTTTACAGCCAGGTTTCGGCAGGGGGATTGCGGGACGACGACTACAAGAGCGAGCTTGCGGATCTGAACTCTCAGTATGCAGAGCTGCAGAAGGAGCAGGATGCCATCAACGCGAGCATCAACAAGGCAAAGAGCGAGAAGGAAAAGCAGCTGGCGGTCAAAAAAGAGCTGGACGGCCAGATCTACCTGACGCGGCAGCAGATCCAGGTGCTGGAGGAAAAGATCAGCCTGCTCAACGATAATATCGAGGAAAAAGAGATCGAGATCATCGACAAGCAGGCGGATATTGACGACAACTACACGCTGTTTAAAAAGCGTGTGCGCGCCATGTACATGAGCGGGGACAGCTCCACCATGGGGCTGATCCTGGGGGCGGACGATTTTTATGATTTTCTCACCCGGGCGGAGGTGCTCAGCCGCATCGCAGAGCACGACCGGGAGCTGATCGAGCGTCTTCAGAAGGATAAGGCCGACATCGAGGAAGCCAAAGCGGAGATTGAGGCGGACCGGGCGGACTTGGAGGGCTCTGTTGCCAACCTGGACGGCTTAAAATCCACATTGTCGGGCCAGCTGGAGCAGACCCAAAAGCAGATCCAGGATATTTCCGCGCTGGAGGAGCAGTTTTTGAAGGACAAGGCCAAAAACCAGCAGGAAATGGCGGCGGTCCAGGCAGATATTGACGATATCTACGCCAAGCTGGAATCCATGGGGGATTACGTGGGCGGCGAGTTCCTGTGGCCGGTGCCCGGGTACAGCAACATCACCTCCTATTATGGATGGCGCTTTAACAACAGTGATTTCCATACCGGTATCGATATCAGCGGCGCCAATGTCTACGGCAAGAAGATCGTCGCGGCAAACTCCGGCAAGGTGGTGTTTGTCCAGCGCAGTTATACGCCGGGCAAAGGATACGGCATTTACCTCATTATCGACCACGGCGGCGGCATGAGCACGCTGTACGGCCACACCAGTGAGATCCTGGTGGACGTGGGGGACTACGTTACCCGGGGGGAGACCATTGCCAAGGTGGGCTCTACCGGATGGTCCACCGGCCCTCACCTCCACTTCGAGATCCGTGTCAACGGAAAACATACCAATCCTCTGGAATATTTATAAGGCTTCGGGGGCAAAAATGAATGGGAGGCACTCGTCGTCTGGCGTATGCCGGGCGGCGGGTGCTTTTTTAAGATCAAGACAATAAATTGCAGCGGGGCGGTGGAGCCCTGGAGGGGCGTCCGCGCAGCGGGCGGAAGATGAGCTTCACAGAGCCCGGATTGGAGACAGAAAAATGAGCAAAAAAGTATCCCTGGGCGCCACTATCACTCTGATGGCCATGGTGGCGGCCGTGACCGTTTCTGTTACAGTGATGTATTATCAGAACGTGTTTAACGGCAAGATGGTAAACCTCACCGAGCGGGAGGCCATGTATTCCAAGCTCTCGGAGCTGGACCGAATTGCCCGCAACAACTATATCGGGGAAGTGGATGAGGAAAACCTCACCGACTATCTGGCCCGGGGCTATGTGGCCGGGCTGGGAGATAAGTACGCCCGCTACTTTGACGCCAACGGCTATGAGGCCTATATGCAGGAGCTGGAGGGCCGTGTGGTAGGCATCGGCGTGGAGGCCAGCCTGGACCCCAGCGGTTATATTTTGGTGGGTACCGTTTATGCCGATTCTCCCGCTTCCATCAATGGCATCCAGGAGGGGGATCTGATCGTCAGGGTGGACGATATCGACGTCAATGCTGAGACCTATCAGCAGGCGACCGACGCCATCCGGGGCGAGGAGGGCACCCGCGTGACTCTGACCGTCCGCAGGGACAACGAGGATACCGAGATCCCGGTGACCCGCCGCAAGGTGGATATCCCTACGGTGTTTTCCCGCATCATAGACGGCGATGTGGGCTATGTCCGCATTTCGGAGTTCAGCGACAGCACGGCCTCACAGTTTGACAAACAGGTGGACACGCTGATCGCCCAGGGGGCGACTGCGCTGATCTTTGATGTGCGGAACAACGTGGGCGGAACGCTCACCTCGGTGACGGCGATGCTGGATAAGCTGTTGCCGCAGGGGAATATCGTCTCTGCCACCTATAAAAATGGCAAGACGGAGGTTTTGGCCACCAGCGACGCCGACGAGATAGCCTTGCCCATGGCGGTGCTGACCAACGGCAGAACGGCCAGCGCGGCGGAGCTGTTCACCCAGGCGCTGAAAGACTACGGAAAGGCAAAATCGGTAGGGAGCCTTACCTATGGCAAGGGTTCCATGCAGGAGGTCAAGAAGCTCAATGACGGTTCTGCTGTCAACCTGACGGTGGCCACCTACTATCCGCCCAGCGGTGAGAGCTACGACGGAATCGGCATCAAGCCGGATTACGAGGTCCAGATCCTGGCGGAGCTGGAAAACAACCTGACCAACCTGAACGAGAACACGGACCCTCAGCTGAAAAAGGCGCTGGAGGTTGTGCTGACGGCGGTGCGCGCGGAGAATAATTCTTCGGAGTCTGCCGCTTCCGGTGAGGCGGAGAGCGGTGAAAGCTCCGGGAGCAGTGAAGGCGCTTCCAAAGAGGGAGAATAAGCAAAACCGGGCGCTCGCCGCCCTGTAAAGCAAGTAAAACAAAAACCTGCCCCGCGCTTGCCGCGGGGCAGGTTTTTGTTTGGGATGCGGGGCTACCCTTCCATTCCGTAGAGCTTATACGGGTGGTGGATCAGCTCCTCCCGGTAGAGGCCCACAATGTCTGCCAGATCAAAGAACATGACCCTGCAGGGCCCGATGAGGCTGTCGCGGATGAAGCCTTTTTCGTAGGCCATGCGCTGGATGGTATACCATGCCTTTACCGGAGGAGCCCCGGTCTCGATGAGCCATTCCTCCGGCGGATAGAGGGCGTTGACAGCGGCCCCGGGCGCAAAGATGGCCTTTATTTTATCGGGGAGATGGTCTTCCACATAGTGCATCGCCGTCAGTTTGTAAATATCCACCCCGAGGAGCAGAGCTTCCCCCCCTGCTCCAGCGCGTACCGCAGACCGCTGTCTGCGGCTTTTCCGCCGTTTTTTCTCCATCCGGAGGTGCGAAACACGCCCTCTCCGGTGCAGACATCCGGCATTTTCCGGAAGGTATCGGCTATCAGCCCCATGGCGCTGCGCTCACAGTCCGGCTCAAGGATCTTGATCTTTGTGACAATGCCCATCTCGCGGTCGCTTGGGGAGAGATCCATCTCCCGGCTCAGGCGAAGCGCCGGCATAAAAATGCTGCCTCCCTGCGTGACGGCTTCCTGCAGCGCCCGGATCACCGCTTCGATACCGCTTTCCATGTGCCCGAAGCTGCTGAGGGAGCTGTGGACTTCCAGTGTCATGCCGGGCCGCACCCAGATGTCCCGGAGGCCCTGCCTGAATTCTTTTTCCGAAACCACTTTTGAACCTCCTTCCAGCCGACGGTTTGGAATATTTTTAATAGTATACCGCATTCCGGAAGGGGGCACAAGTGGGCCCCGGCCCGGGCGGCCCGCGGGCGCAAAGGCGGCGTACAGGGGGCTATGCGGTGCAGGGAGAGAACCTGCCCGGTATATTTCTGCCCCGGAGGACATACAGTATTGGGAGAAGGGGGGCGGGGGAATGTTTGCGGTCCTCACCATGGCGAAGAAACCGCGGGGGCTGCTTCAAAGGCTGGGCAGAGCGTTCAGATGGGGAAGGCTCTGCCCTGTAAAGCTTGCGGCCGGAGGGGAATACTGGCACGCGGAGGTCTTTTCCAAAAAGTTGGATATTCCCTGGGAAAAGCTGCAAAACCGCGTGGGGGAGACAACGCCGTGGCTTTTGCCGGAGGGCGTTGTCCCCCCGGAAGACCTGCCGCTTTTCTCCCTGACATCCTGGCGGGAGGGAGAACTGGAAGCCCTGGCGGTGCGCATCCTGAGACGGATACAGGCTTCCGCCCGCCGTAAAGACACGGTGCTCATCGACCGGGACGGCCGCTGGCTGCACCTGCCGCAAAAGCTGCTGCCGCTGTGTGCCGCCATCAAGGTGTCTACCCGGCAAAAAGAGCGCTATCGGGAGCTCTCCGATGCGCTGATGGAGCAGTGGGGGGCGGGGCTCATGGTGTCGGGTTGGGAGGAAGATCCCCCTTCCGGGGTCCTGTTTTTGGATCCGGAGGGCCTTCGCCTGGAAGCTCTGCCTGCGGGAGCTCCAGTGCTCACCGCCTTGCCGAAGCAGAGGGCGGCCTATGCCGCGCAGGTGCTCTCGGGCATGGAGGCGATGCCCTTTGGGCCTTGGGAGGAGGCGGTGCCGGATGGGATCGACCTTACGGATTTTTGGGTAGCCTGCCGGGAGACGCCGGAGTGGGCAGGGCGGGAGAAGGCTTTTTCCCTTCGGTTGTACTGTGCAGGGCAGCCGGTTTCAGAGGCGAAGTTGCTGGAGTATTGCGGAAGAAAGTGACAGAAGTGTTTTCCACGGCATACTCTACAATAGTTTTTGCCCATCTTGGGAAAACCACGGCAAATTAGCTAATTGTTCACGGATTTTTACTTGACACCGGAAAGTGGATTGCTTATAATACAACTATTGCCCAGCTCTTGGATTATCTTTGGAAAGGAAGATGACAATGGCAGAGAAAAAACGGCTGACCGAAGACGGACTCAAAAAGCTGGAAATGGAGCTTGAAGAGCTAAAAACGGTAAAACG
>JALELV010000086.1 GCA_022768545.1 Oscillospiraceae bacterium | reverse complement strand
GTTTACACAGAATTTGGGACAGACCCCGTCTTGGGAACAAGTCCTCTTTGATTATATGTCAGCTATAAAGTAACTCATTCTTTATTATTTCTTCTGCTCGGTTGCGAATGTTGTTCATGGTTCTAACCCATGCCATCTGATCAGCGGCTTTCATTTCCTCTGTCACGCCCTCAGCAGCTTTCATTTGCCCAATGATAACTTCAAGTCGCTTCTGTGCCTGCTCATTCAAATCAGCCAGATAAGTCCACAATTTTCCGTTAAGACACAGATCGTTGAAACGAATAGGGTTATGCTCCTTGATATAGTCTCTGTGTATACGTCCCCACCGACCAACAGGTCTGTTTTCCTCCGCTAAGCGAATATCGGGAATATAGTAATCACCGCAACGAATATAAGTAAGCTCCTGCATAATATGTACCTCCATAATATCAAAAAATGTGTTGAGATAAAAAATGAGTGATGCTCGGTCTTTCGACCTGGCATCACTCATTTTTCGTTGTTGATTACCAACCCCGACTGACAGATGCCGTAAAATAGTTAAATTTTTGGTTTAACTGTTTTACGAACACCCATCATTTTGCCGGCCTTTTCTTTTTGTGGCCCAACTGTTGTTTTTGCCTCACAGGGTGTGGTAAAGCAGCACGATATCCTCATAGGAGCCGTCTTTCAGCAGAAACCCGCCGGGCATGGTGCCCAGCCGGACGAAGCCTAACTTTTCGTACAGGTGCAGTGCCGCCGTGTTGGTAGCCACCACAGCGTTAAACTGCAGCACCCGAAACCCAAGCTCCGCCCCCTTTTTGAGGCAGTGGCGCACCAGCTGTTTCCCCACTCCGCGGCCTCTGGCGGAGGGAGAGACGGCGTAGCTTGCGTTGGCCAGGTGGCCGCAGCGCCCGACGTTGTTGGGATGCAGGATGTAAAGGCCCAGGATCTGTCCGTCCTCCTCCGCCACGCCGGAAAAGCTCTGCGCGGCAAAAAACTCCGCAGCTTCAGAGGAGGTGAGACAGTTGGTCTGGGGAAAGGAGACGCCCTCCTCCACCACAGAGTTCCAGATCTCTGCCATGGCGGGAAGGTCAGCCTCGGTATAAGCTCGAATTTCCATCTCTTTTCTTCACTCCTCAAGGGAAACGGCTGCGTCAAAGCAAGATCATTTCAGAAACAGGTCGTCCAAAAAGTAGGCGTTGCTGCAGGCATGGCGGCCCATCTCATCCTGGCAGTCCACGCGAAAATAGGTCTCGTTGCCCTTCAGCGGGAAGGCGGCCTCGCAGACACTTTCCCCGGGGCCCGCCACGCGGTACTGACAGTTTCGTCCTGCGTTTTTGAGGTAGATCTTCTGCACGGGGCTGCAGCGGATATGTACGGTTTTTCCCTCCAGCCAGAGTGCTTCGATGCGCGGGCCCATGGAGCTGTAGAAATGCCCCTTCCGCAGCGCATTCATCACGGCAGGATAGCTGAGCTCCGGCGCCTTGATCATGGTAAAGCCTCCGTAGGAATCGGACAGGGGGTGGCCGTCCGGCCAGGCGTTGTGGTTGTCGTCGGTCATCACGCAGAACAGGCGGTTCCCGGTGCGGAGCATCTCGTCGTAGGACTGGGGATTGTAGCCGTACAGGCCGTCGATCTCGCAGCCGTGGTTGTAGATCTCCATGGCGAAGAAGCCGCGCAGGCCCTCATAGTCCCGGCAGGTCTGCAGAGACCAGTAGGGATGGTTGTAGCAGGCCAAAAAGCCCCGGCGGGACATCTCCGCCACAAAGGCGTTGATGGCGTGGATATCCCCGTAGCGCCGCTCAGGAAGCAGAATATCCTCCGGCTTTACCCGGGAGGGATCCTCCGCGTAGAGGTTGATGTGGTAGGTGCGGTCGTAGTTGTGGTCCGGCTCCCAGTCGCTGATATCCGCTTCATAGGCGTTTATGGCGAGAAAATTTTGGTCGCTGAGAGCGGAATGGTCCCGATATTGCCGATGATCGGTAAAGGCCACAACGGAATAGCCGTGGGCCATGTAATCCGCTTTGATCTGCTCCGGGGTCTTTTCCCCGTCGCTGATCACCGTATGGGTGTGCAGGTTCGCTTTGTAAAAGTTCCCCTCCTGGGGAAGCAAAAACCGAGTCTCCATTTTTTCTCCTCCATTCTGTATTTGGAAAAATCAGTCTGCTGCAAGCCCTCTGGCCGCCCGGGCCATCAGCCGGATACGCCCGTAGGGAGTCTCGGTGGCGAGGGTGCAGTCCGCTCCCAGGAGGAACGGCCTGCCCTGCTGGGAGGCGATGAGCTCTGTCACCGCCCGGGCAAGCTCCCGGTCGCTGCCCTGGGCCACCACGCCGCTGCGGTTGGCAAGGCCGCCCATCACCGCGCTGCGGGGGAACAGGGCATAGCCCTCCTCCAGAGAGAAGCCGGTTTCGTAGACGCCCCAGTTCACCACATCGGCCAGCGGCGCGTAGGAGGCGTACCGCTGCATGTTGAGCCCGTCCTTGCAGATGTGCAGGAAGGTATGCCCCCCCGCCTCCCGCACGGCGGAGAGGATCTGTTTATCGAAGGGAGCGATCCAGTTTTCAAACTCCTCGTCGGTAAAATAGCGCTTTTCCCCGCCCAGAGAGGCGTAGTAGACACCGTCCACGCCCAGCTCAATGTATTTTTGAGAGAGCAGGCACATGGCCTCGGCGATGCGCTTCATGGCGTCCAGCACCGGCTGGGGCTTTTCCCGCAGGTGGGCGCAGAGCAGCTCCCGCACGGGGCCGTAGCCGTAGTGGGCCTCAATGGGGTGGATGGTGGAGGCGGTAATGCCGTGTACCGTCCCCACCAGATAAGCCGGCCGGTCGCAGCGGTCCAAAATGCGGCGGGTCAACTCCAGCTGGTCTGCCAGAAAGGAGGAGCCCAGGGACATAGGACGAATGCATTTCCAGTCGTCCGGCGTTTGAATGGTGCCCATGTTGGGCACCAGGTTTTCGTTCATGATCTTGAAAATATCGGTGTCGGTCTCACGGAAAAAGCGCAGATGCGCCTCTTCCGCCGCCTGGCCGAAGGCCTCCTCCCGGGGAAAATGCAGGGAAAATCCGCAGGGGACAGCATCCGGTTTTTTCCCGGAGAGAACGGCCAGTATCCGTTCGCGTTTTGTCATAACAGCACTCCTTGTCCTGAAGATATGCGCCGAAAAGGGCGCGGATAGAACGGGGGTCACCCGTCGGTGAACAGGTTTTTACGGTTGTGCATGGATACGCTCAGGGCAAGCCCCATGCCGAGGTACAGGGTGGTCACCGAGGTGCCGCCGTAGCTCAAAAAGGGGAGGGTCACACCGATGACCGGCAGAAGGCTTAAGTTCATGCCGATATTGATAATGGATTGGGCGGCCACCATGGCAAAAAGCCCAATGCAGATAAAGCTGCCCAAATGGTCCTGGGAGCGGCGGGAAATGGAAAGAAGCCGCAGACAGATGGCAAACAACAGGAGCACCACCCCAAAACAGCCTATAAAGCCGAGGGATTCCCCAACAAAGGAAAAGATAAAATCGTTGTGGATCTCGGGCACGTATACATGGGTACCGCCGAACAGCCCCTTGCCGAATACCCCTCCGGAGCCGATGGCGATGCGGGCGTTGTACTGCTGGTAGTCCTGCCCCAGTGGGTCTGCCATGTCCGGGATCAAAATGGAGAGGACGCGGAGCTTCTGGTCGTTGGTGAGAAGATAAAACCAGGCCACGGGGGAGAGCAGGGCCACCCCCGCCCCGGCGGTGAGAAGATACCGCCAGGGAAGGCCGGCGGAAAAGATCATAAACAGGAAGATAAGCAAAAAGATCAGAGCGGTGCCGTCATCGCCCTGAAAATGGATGAGCAGGACCGGGACAGCCCCGTGCAGACAGAGCAGCAGCACCTGCCGGAGGCTTTGGATCTCCTCCCGGACATTATCCAGGTGAAAGGCAAAGGAGAGGATAAAGGCGATCTTAAGAAGCTCCGAGGGCTGGATGCTCAGGTTTAAAAAAGGGATGGGGAGCCAGGCTTTGTCGTCCACCGTCTCCAGACGCTGTTCTCCAAAAAAATAGGTGAGCACCACCAGCCCCACGGCGACGGGAAGGTAGAGCTTCCACAGCCGGGCCAGAAATTTATAATCGAACCGGGAGATGATGATGGCCGCCGCTATTCCTAGGGCGGAGGCGAGGGCTTGAACTTTAATGGCGCGGACGGTGGCCATATCGGCAAGATGGATACCGAAAAGCAGCAGCACACTCAGCGCGGAGGCCGCGGTGCACAGGGAAATAAGGACCCAGTCGGTATTTCGGATGTAATCGCCCGCAAAGCGGAAAAACTTTTTCACAGAGGCTCTCCTTTTATCAAAACACGGCCGAAGGCACCGGGCCGGAAAGAAGGTGGATGCTGACGCAGACATTATAGTATATCCACATGGAAAAGGCAAATAAAGATGGCGAAAAAACAGGTGGTTTTGCGGCAAAAAGGAGCTTTTCCTTTTCAGCGAAGCCAAACTATGGTATAATAACTGAAAATGGCTCCGCACCCATACGGATGGGGCGGCGGCGCGGGATGGAAAGGCCCTTTTGCGGCTTTGCTTTTTTAAATTTTAAGAGGGAAAGAGGAGACGATATGCTTAGCGATATCGAAATTGCGGGAAGCGCAAAGATGCTGCCGGTCACTGAGATCGGGGAACGGCTGGGGCTTGCGCCGGAAGAGCTGGAGCCCTATGGGCGCTACAAAGCCAAGATCACCGAGGAGGCCATTGCCCGCCTTGCGGACAGACCGGACGGAAAGCTCGTCTTGGTCACGGCCATCAACCCCACTCCTGCGGGGGAGGGAAAGACCACTACCACCGTGGGCCTTGGGCAGGGCATGGCAAAGATCGGCGCCGACGCGGTGATCGCCCTGCGGGAGCCCTCTCTCGGCCCGGTGTTCGGCATCAAGGGCGGGGCTGCCGGAGGCGGGTATTCCCAGGTGGTGCCCATGGAGGACATCAACCTACACTTTACCGGGGATATGCACGCCATCACCGCGGCCAACAACCTGCTCTGCGCCCTGGTGGACAACCATATGCAGCAGGGCAACGCCCTGGGGCTTGACCCGCGGCGCATCCTGTTTAAGCGCTGCATGGATATGAATGACCGGGCCCTGCGCGGTGTGGTGGTGGGCCTGGGCGGAAAGGCAAACGGCGTCCCCCGGGAGGACGGCTTCCAGATCACCGTGGCAAGCGAGATCATGGCCATCCTCTGCCTGGCGGCGGATCTGCCGGACCTTAAAAAACGGCTGGGCTCCATCCTGGTGGGCTACAGCTACGCGGGCAGCCCCCTCTATGCACGTGATTTCGGTGCGGCGGGGGCCATGACGGCACTGCTGAAGGATGCTTTGAAGCCAAACCTGGTCCAGACTTTGGAAAACACCCCGGCCCTGGTGCACGGCGGGCCCTTTGCCAACATCGCCCACGGCTGCAACTCCGTGCGGGCCACCCGTCTTGCCCTGAAGCTGGCGGATTATTGCATCACCGAGGCGGGCTTCGGCGCCGACCTGGGGGCGGAGAAATTTTTGGATATCAAATGCCGCGCGGCGGGGCTTGCCCCCTCTGCCATCGTGGTGGTGGCCACTCTGCGCGCCTTAAAGTACAACGGCGGGGTCCCCAGGGCCGACGTGGCTTTGGAGAACGTTTCCGCCCTGGAGAAGGGTCTTTGCAACCTGCGGGCCCATGTGGAGAATATGCGCAAATATGGCGTGCCGGTGCTGGTGGCCATCAACCGCTTCCTCACCGACACTGACGCGGAGATCGGGGTGCTCTCCCGCTTCTGTGCGGAGCTCGGGGTGGAGTATTCCCTCTCCGAAGTGTTCGCAAAGGGCGGAGACGGCGCTGTGGACCTGGCCCGCAAGGTGGTGGCGGCCTGTGAACAGCCCGGAGAGTTCCGGCTGCTGTACGATGAAAAAGCCTCTATTGAGGAAAAGCTGGGCACCATCGCGAAGGAAATTTACGGCGCCGACGGCGTGGTGTACACCGCCGCCGCCCGGAAAGCCATGGCGGAGATCGAAAAACTTGGGATGGACCGCCTGCCTGTCTGCGTGGCGAAGACCCAGTATTCCCTCTCCGACGACCCCAAAAAGCTGGGCCGCCCCACCGGGTTCGAGATCACGGTGCGGGATCTGCGCCTTTCCGCCGGAGCGGGCTTTGTGGTGGCCCTCACCGGGGATATCATGACCATGCCCGGGCTGCCGAAATCTCCGGCGGCAGAGCGGATCGACGTGGACGAAAACGGAAAGATCACCGGGCTGTTTTGACCGGGAGCCGGGCGGGGAACTCCCCCGTCCGGCTTCCTCAGGACAGACTGGGAAAGGGCAGAAAAACATGGAGCGTTTTATTTCACACAGCGCGGCGGAAACCGAGGCCTTTGCGGCCCGTCTGGCCGGAAAGCTCTCGGGCGGCGAGGTCATTGCCTACTTTGGCGGGCTTGGAATGGGCAAGACCACCTTTACCCGGGGCCTCGCCCAGGGCCTTGGATGGGAGGGGGAGGTCTCCAGCCCCACCTTTGCCCTGGTGCACGAGTATCGCTGCAGCCCGCCGCTGTATCATTTTGACATGTACCGGGTGACCTCCTTTGATGATCTGTACTCCACCGGCTTTTTCGACTATATGGAAAACGGCGGGGTGCTGGCCATTGAATGGAGCGAGAACATCGAGACAGCGCTGCCGGAGGACTGCATCCGCATCTCCTTTGACAGGCTGGGCGACGAGGAACGGGAAATTACGGTGGAGGGCCTTGCACTGTGAAAATTTTAGGGATCGACACCTCTTCGGTGACCGCCTCTGCGGCGGTATACGAGGAGGGGAAAATACTGGCGGAGAGCTTTGTCAACGGAAAGCTCACCCACAGCCAGACCATGATGCCCATTTTGGAGGATATGCTGAAGAACGCCCGGCTCTCTCTGGCGGAGATGGACGCCTTTGCGGTGGCCTGCGGGCCCGGCTCCTTTACCGGGCTGCGCATCGGTATCTCCGCGGTAAAGGGGCTGGCTTTTCCGGCTCAAAAGCCCTGCTTCGGCGTTTCCACCCTGAAGGCTTTGGCTTATAATCTTCTGGGCTTTGAGGGGGTCATCGTGCCGGCGATGGACGCCAGGTGCGGCCAGGTGTATACGGCCTCCTTTCTGGCCCGGGAAGGCCGCGTGGAGAGGCTGACGGAGGACCGCGCCCTTTCCCTGGAGCAGCTGGGAGAAGAGCTGTCGGCCTTTTGGGGCGAAAAAGAGGTTTTTTTTGTTGGAGACGGCGGAAACTTGTGCTATAATAAGTTCCGGCAGGAGGGGCGGGTCTGCCTGCCTCCTCCCCACCTGCGGTTTGCCCGGGCGGCGGCGGTGTGCCTGGCCGCGGAGCAGGAACAGCCGCAGAGCGCGGCGGAGCTGGCGCCCCGGTACCTGAGGCTGCCTCAGGCGGAGCGGGAGCTGCTGCAGAAACAGAAAGCCAAAGGAGAAAAAACCAATGATTGCACTGGGAAGTGACCACGGCGGCTTTGCCTTAAAGCAGGAGATCAAGGCCTTTTTGGACAGCAGAGGCATTGCGTATGAAGATTTTGGCACCTACACCGAGGAGAGCTGCGACTACCCCAAATATGCGCAGCTCGCCTGCGATGCGGTGGTATCCGGGAAATGCGAGAAGGCGATCCTCTGCTGCGGTACCGGTATCGGCATCTCCATTGCCGCCAACAAGATCAAGGGCATCCGGGCGGCGCTGTGCTCCGATTATTTCAGCGCCAAGTATACCCGTCTGCACAACGACGCCAATGTTCTGTGCATGGGCGGGCGCACCATCGGCCCCGGCCTTGCGCTGGAACTTGTGGACGTGTTTTTGCACACGGAGTTTGAGGGCGGGCGGCACCAGCGCCGCATCGACCAGATCACGGAGCTGGAAAACCGGGGCTGAGCCGGCGAAAAATTGTGTTTAAAATATTGAAATAGCGGGCTTTTCCGCTGCAGGAGGTAATGATCACTATGAAACCTGTCATTATGGACCATCCGCTGATCCAGCACAAGCTTACCATTATGCGCGACAAAAACACCGGCACCAAGGAGTTCCGCGAGCTGGTCGGGGAGATCGGCATGCTCATGTGCTACGAGGCTACCCGGGACCTTCCCCTGAAGGAAGTGGAGATCGAGACTCCTGTGGCCGTGGCCCGGACCAAGGTGATCTCCGGCCGGAAGCTGGCGTTTGTCCCCATCCTCCGGGCGGGGCTGGGCATGGTGGAGGGCGTTATGGAAATGGTGCCGGCCGCCAAGATCGGGCATATCGGCCTTTACCGTGACCCGGAGACCCATCAGCCTGTGGAGTACTACTGCAAGCTCCCCTCCGATATCGAGGAGCGCGATGTCATCGTTCTGGACCCCATGCTGGCCACCGGCGGTTCTGCCATCGACGCGATCTCCATGATCCGCCGCCACGGTGCGAAGAGCATCCGCTTTATGTGCATCATTGCGGCCCCGGAGGGCCTTGCCGCCCTGCAGGAAGCCCACCCCGACGTGCAGATCTACTGCGGAGCGGTGGATGAAAAGCTCAACGAGCACAAATATATCGTTCCCGGCCTGGGCGACGCCGGCGACCGCATTTTCGGCACCAAATAACTTTACGCGACAGGGGCTGCGGAGGCTGTTCCGCCCGCTTGAGGGGGCGGGACACTCCGCGGCTTTTTTGCACAAAGGCATCTGACAGAAGGAGGCTTTTTATGACAGAGCTGTATCTGATCCGTCATGCCAAAAGCCAGGGGAATCTGGAGGGGATCTTTCAGGGGCGTGTGGATATGCCCCTGTGCCGGGAAGGGGAGGAGCAGCTGGAAAAGCTGGCCCTTCGCTGCCGCGACATCCCCTTTGACGCCGTATACACAAGCCCGCTTCAGCGCGCTTATCAAACTGCGCTGGCTGTCTGCCGCTTTCATCCCCTGCAGCCCATAGCGGAGCCGGAGCTCACCGAGATCTCGGTGGGGGAGTGGTCGGGCAGGCCCATCGCCTGGCTGCGGGAGCATGAACCGGAACCTTTTGAGTGCTGGTATGAGACGCCGCATCTTTTTCAGGCGCCGGGGGGAGAGGCCATGTCCGAGGTGCGGGAGCGCGTTGTGGGGGCGGTGCTGCGCATTCTTCGGGAAAACGAGGGAAAAACGGTGGGCGTGGTCTCCCACGGCTGCGCTATCTGGAACTTTTTAAGCTATGCCTGTGGGCAGCCCATCGAAGAGATGAAGAGCCTGAAGGTGCCCGGCAACACCTCGGTGAGCCGGGTGACCATGGATGGGACGGGGCGGCTGACGGTGGATTACATGGCCGATGCCGGCCACATTGGACAAGGAGTGACTCGGGATGAAAATTTTAGCCGTTGATTACGGAGACGCGCGCACGGGGCTTGCCGCCTGCGACCGCACGGAGTTTTTGGCCTCCCCCATCGGGGTGATCCACGACTATGGCTTTGACAGCACCATCCAGAAGGTGGCTGCGGCGGTGGAGGAATATGCCGCCGAGATGGTGGTGGTGGGGTACCCCCGCAACATGAACGGCAGCGTGGGGGAGCGGGCGGAAAAATGCCAGCTCTTTGCCGACCGGCTGCAGCTGCTGGTGTCGGTGCCCGTCCGGCTTTGGGACGAGCGGGGGACCACGGTCTCTGCCATCGGGTATATGAACGAGACCAACACCCGCGGCAAAAAGCGCAAGGAGACGGTGGACGCCGTGGCGGCTACCATCATTTTGGAGAACTACCTGGCTTACCGGAGGAACAATCCGGAGCAGGCGTGAGCGGGAGGCCATAACCGCACTTCCGGAGAAATATACCCGCGGCGGGGAGGAGGACCGGGCAGGTGGAATATGTATCGCTGATCCTTTTGATCGTATTGGGCGTGTCGATGGCGGCGGCACCCGGTTTTTTTGGAAGCTGGAGCACTTTTTCAGCGTAAAGGGCGGGGAGCCGACAGAGCTCTACCTGGCACTTACACGGCTGATGGGGGCGCTTTTTGTTCTGACTGGCCTTGGAATATTTTTTTGGCTGCTTTTCGGACGGATATGACCGGGAAGGG
>JALELV010000074.1 GCA_022768545.1 Oscillospiraceae bacterium | reverse complement strand
TCACCTCCTTCCTCTGAAATATCAATATTACTATATCAAAAATTTTGACATATAAAAATGCAGAATTTATGATGAAGTCTTACCGTGATATGTTGCGTGCTGATACATCGCAAATATCTGCTTAAGCGATATAAAAATGGGCGCCACAGTGTATACGTGGCGCCCATTTGAACAACGGAGGTTACAAGGGTTTGGCGGTTAATTCTGTTTTATGCGCATATTTATGCAGTACAAAAGCCTGGTATTTTCAAAGGTTTGCAGCGTTTTGGTGCGGAACAATGTTTCCGCGCGGAACTTTTGAACTGGTGAAATACCAGAATAGTACCAGAATTGAAAAAGTTCCGTGGAAACACAAAAGTTCCGCGCTCAGTCTTCGGCCCCTGATTTTTGAAGCCTTCGAAGGATCCGGGCCTGTGCTTCCAGCAGTTTTTCCAGTTCGATCTGAGCCTGAAAGCGCGCTTGAGCTTCCATACAGACCTGCATTAGCGGCAAAGGATCCTTTTCCCAGCAACGTATACCGTCCAGATAGGCGCTGCGCCGCTTATCGTCAAGTATAAACGGCGTAATCCCGTGGCGCAGACACTCTTTCAGCATCAGTAAACGGCCAATTCGACCATTCCCATCATCGAATGGATGAATATTTTCAAACTGTACGCGGAGCTCCAGAATATCCTGCAGGGTGACGGTGCGCAATTTCTCGTATTCCTGACACATAGCGGTTAGATTTGTGCTGATTTCTGAAACAGGAATTTTGATACCGGTTTTGAAAGGAACGCCTCCTGTGCGGTATACTCCAGCCTTAATTGGCTTGAACTTATGGCCGCAGGTATCGCTGAAAAGCATGCTGTGCCATTTGAGAAACATGGCAGGCTTCAGTTTCTTCATTGCCTCGGCGAGAACTGCGTCGACACACAGAAAATGATTGCGAACTTCAATAAAAACATTGAGTTTCATATTTTCGTTTGTCGCTAAAATCTTTCCCTTTTTGAAGAGATATTCTACGTGATTTCGCGTCAAACGGTTGCTGGACATACGATTTGAGCTGTAAGACATATTAATTTGCAGATAATTGTACAAATCTGCATAGCCAGAGCTGCGTTGCCGATGCAGCCTTCTAAGAAGTGGAGGCATGGCTGTGGGCTCAGATTCCTCGCGATCCGGGCGAGGTGCATCGTCCGGTATAAACCAGATTCCGTCATACATAACGGCCTCCAGAATGCGTTTTTCGCGGCAATAACGCCGTACCAATTGAACGGAAATGCCCCAATTCTCTGCGGCTTCCGCGACGGTGATCATACTCATTTTGATTCTTCCTTTCGACTGTTTGGATTTTCTGGCGGTTCGATGGAAACACCGCGAAACTTTTTAAACCGCGGGAAACTTTTTGTACCAGAATTAGTACCAGAATAAAAGCAAAACGTCCTGTACCAGTCGAAACGTAATGGAATTCAAAATAGCCATTCTGTGTCGTTTTGTCCAAGTATTCACATCATATTCACTTGTATGCATAACCTCATGACGAAGTATCAAAAGGCCGGCGGCTTTGGCCGCCGGCCTTTTTGCAGGGAAGTGCCCGCCAAAGATTTAACGGAACGTTTACATATTTTGGGCCGTCCGCCCTTGATTTTGCAGCGGAAAAGTATTATTCTATTTTTAGCACTTAAACAAGCCGAGTGCCAGAATTACAAAAACAGGAGTGACCTACATGGCGCAGAAACAGTTTAAAGCGGAATCCAAACGTCTGCTTGACATGATGATCCATTCTATTTATACTCACCGGGAGATCTTTCTGCGGGAGCTGATCTCCAACGCCAGCGATGCCATCGACAAGCTGTATTACCAGACCCTGCAGGACGGAAACACCGGCCTTGCCCGGCAGGACTTTTTTGTGGAGATCGTTCCGGACAGGGAAAACCGCACCCTCACCGTGCGGGACAACGGCTGCGGCATGAACAGGGAGGAGCTGGAGACAAACCTCGGCACCATTGCAAAGAGCGGCTCTCTGAGCTTTAAAAAGGAAAATGAGCCCAAGGAGGATATCGACATCATCGGCCAGTTCGGCGTTGGGTTTTACTCTGCCTTTATGGTGAGCGACGACGTGACGGTCATCAGCCGCAAATTCGGGGAGGAAAACGCCTGGAAATGGCATTCCACCGGTTCCGCGGGATATACGGTGGAGCCTGCGGAGAAGGGCTCCCACGGCACGGAGATCATCATGAAGATCAAGGAGAACACCGAGGAAGAGAATTACGACGAATTTTTAGACCAGTGGCGCCTGCGGGATATCGTCAAAAAATACTCCGATTATATCCGCTACCCTATCCGCATGGAGGTGGAAAAGAGCCGCCCCAAGGAAAAGCCTGAGGGGGCCCCGGAGGACGCCAAACCGGAATACGAGACCTATACCGAAGAGGAAACGCTCAACAGCATGGTGCCCATCTGGCGCAAAAACAAAAGCGAGCTGACCCACGAGGACTACGTTGCCTTTTACCGGGAAAAATTCTTTGACTACAACGAGCCGCTGCGGGTCATCCACAGCAGCACTGAGGGCGCCTCCACCTACAACGCCTTGCTTTTTATCCCGGAAAAGGCCCCCTTCGACTACTATACCAGGGAGTTTGAAAAGGGACTGCAGCTCTATGCCAGCGGCGTGCTCATCATGGAGAAGTGCCCCGACCTGCTGCCGGACTGCTTCAGCTTTGTCCGCGGCCTGGTGGATTCTCAGGACCTCTCCCTCAACATCTCCCGTGAGATGCTGCAGCACGACCGCCAGCTCAAGCTGATCGCCGGGCGGCTGGAGAAAAAGATCAAGGCGGAGCTGGAGGCCATGCTGCGGGATGAGCGGGAAAAATATGAGACCTTTTTCAAAGCCTTCGGCCGCCAGCTCAAGTTCGGCGTCTACAGCGATTATGGCGCTCACACCGAGCTGCTGCGGGACCTGCTGATGTTCTGCTCCTCGTCGGAGAAAAAGCTTACCACCCTGGCGGAGTACACGGCCCGGATGCCGGAGGGGCAGAAGGCCATCTACTATGCCTGCGGCGACACTGTGGAGCACATCGAAAAGCTGCCCCAGACCGAGCTTGTCCGCGATAAGGGGTATGAGATCCTCTATCTGACCGAGGACGTGGATGAGTTTGCCCTCCAAACCCTGGGCAAATACCAGGACAAGCCCTTCCAGTCGGTCTCCGCGGGGGACCTGGGCCTGGAGACCGAGGAGGAGAAGAAGGAGGCCGAAAAGCAGGCGGAGGAGCATAAGGAGCTGTGCGCTTTCCTTGGGGAAGCGCTGGAAGGAAAGGTAAAGGCGGTGCGGATCTCCAAACGCCTGAAGACCTATCCCGTCTGTCTCACCGCCGACGGGCCGGTGTCTCTGGAGATGGAGAAGGTATTCGCCTCCATGCCCTCGGAGAACAAGCCCAGGGCGGAGCGGGTGTTGGAGCTGAACCCTTCCCACCCCGTGTTTGAAACGCTGGCCCGGCTCTTTGAGGGCGACCGGGAAAAGTTAAAGACTTATGCCGGCATTTTGTACGGCGAGGCGCTACTCATCGAGGGGATGCCCCTGGAAGACCCCGCCGCTTTCGCCGCCGCCGTCAGCTCCCTGATGGCGCAGTGAGCCATACACCGATATCAAAAGAGGGCCGCCTTCTCAGGCGGCCCTCTTTTGACCAATGTGTAAATTTTTGGTACGTCCCCTTTATTTTAAAGCCCCGCCGTGTATAATAAAGACAGGCCGGCACAGGCGGGCGCCCCTTGCGGAAAAAGAGAAACGCGGGGGAGAAAACTTGCACTTTGGGGGAAAACAGCATGCAGACCATTTTCGACTTTTTTTCCGGGATGGGGGAAGAATTCGCGCTTTTTGTCGTATCCATGATCCCGATCATCGAGCTGCGTGGGGCTATCCCTCTGGGGGCGTCTCTGGGGATGAACTGGGCCGCTGTGTATGTCATTTCGGTGATCGGGAACCTGATCCCGGTGCCGTTTATCATTTTGTTTGGCCGGAAGATCTTAAACTGGCTCAAGAGCACCCGGGCTTTTTCCCGGTTTGCCCACTGGGGCGAGGCACATCTGATGAAAAAAGCGGACCGGTTGATGAAATATTCCGCCCTGGGGCTGATGCTGTTTGTTCTCGTTCCGGTGCCGGGCACGGGGGCGTGGTCCGGCGCCGCCCTGGCGGTGCTGCTGAACCTGCGGATGAAATATGCGCTGCCTTCCATCTCTCTGGGGGTGCTGGGTGCCGGGGCCATCATGACCATAGGTTCTTATGGGTTGTTTGGTGCCATGCGGCTTTTTTAAATTGGCATGCCGGTGTTCATACCGGCGGTCTCCTTTCATAGAGTATAGAGAAAGAGAGAAAAGGCGCCCGCCCTTATATCGGCGCCTTTTCCTTATTGCGGAGAAAGAGAGGATTGACATGAACGTTTCCGTTTTAGGCTGTGAAGATTACAAAACCTCTTTCTGGAGCGGCGGGACCACTACGGAGCTCTACCTTTGGCCGAAGGATGGCTCTTATGCGGAGAGGGATTTTCTTTTCCGTCTCAGCACCGCCTCGGTGGAGCAGGAGGAATCGACATTTACCCATCTGCCCGGGATCAAGCGGATTTTGATGCCGCTGACCGGGGAAATGGTGCTTGTCCATGAAGGGGAGGCCTCCCGGACCCTGAAACCCTACCGGCAGGACGTTTTTATGGGGGATCATAAAACCGTTTCCCGCGGGAAGGCCAGGGATTTCGGCATTATGACCCGTCCGGGCTGCGAGGCGTTTCTTTCGGTGATCGAGCTGGAGCCCGGGATCCGGAAGAAAATTTATGTCGCGCCCAGCGCCGGAGTGCGCAGGATGGAGTTTTTCTTCCCCGTCCAGGGCAGGGCGAAGCTGGGCTGCGGAGCGGGGGAGATGCTTCTTGCCCCCGGTATGCTGCTGGCGGCGGAGGACGCGGAGGGGACCTTTACCGCGGTGCCGGAGGGACAGGAGGCCCTTCGGATGCTCTGGGTATCTGTCCGGGTAAACGGACGGGCCTGACCGGAGCGGGCCGGCATGGGGGACGCGGAGGGCCCCGGAAAAAGGCCTTTTCGATTTTTTCAGCCGCCGTATCTGCCATAATATTCTAAAAAAACAAGCGCTGCCCTTCCACATAAATCCGATTTTGGAAGCCAATAATAAGTTTACGAACATACCAAACTTTACGATAGATCAGGGAGGAGCAGCTCAAAATGAAAGCAACCGGTATTGTACGCCGTATCGATGACCTCGGGAGGATCGTGATCCCAAAAGAGATCCGCCGCACCATGAGGATCCGGGAGGGCGACCCGCTGGAGATTTATACCGATAACGACGGCGAGGTCATTTTTAAAAAATACTCCCCCATTGGAGAAATGGGAAACATTGCCAGCCAGTATTCCGAAGTGCTTTACAAGACCAGCGGGTTCCCGGCGGTCATCTGCGACAGGGACCACGTGATCGCCGTGTCGGGTCTGCCTAAAAAGGAGCTGCTGGAACGGCGGGTATCCCCCGCCCTGGAGGAAATGATGGAGATGCGCAGAAGCTACTCCTCCTCCGGGGGGAACTCCGCCCTGCAGCCGGTGGAAGGGGTGGACCGCTACGCCGTGGCGGGGGCCCCCATCATCGCGGCGGGGGATGTGTGCGGTTCGGTGCTCTTTTTGTCCGGGGAGAGCGGGGCCCTAGCCGGGGAGGCGGAGATGAAGCTAATCGGGGCCGCCTCGCTTTTTTTGGCAAAGCAGATGGAGGAATAGGCCAAACGGCAGAAAGGCCGGGCGCGGATGGGAAGCTCCCATCCGCGCCCGGCCCCTTTCAGAAGGGAACGCGGGTCAAAAACAGGCCAGCTGTCCGGCCCTGAGGGCGGAGAGCAGAACAAGAAAAAAGATCAGGTAGAAATACTTCTGCCGCTTTCCCCATCCGGTGGCGAAGACCGGGAGCAGGCAGAGGAGGGACAGGGCGGAAAGGACGATCGCCGATAGGATCAGCAGGGAAAACAGGCCGCCGAAAAGCGTTGAAGAGACGGCCGCCCCGGCCCGCAGGACGAGAAAAACAGCAAAGGCTCCCGCCGCGGGCAAAGAGCAGATGAGAAGGAGCCTCCCGTTTGGCCGCACCCCTTCCACCTCCGGAGAACAGCAGAGGACAAGGAGCAGAAGGAAAGCGCAGGAAACGGGCCCAAGGGCTTCCCACGGGGAAGCGGCAAGGAAAAACGCCGCAAAAACGGGCAGGAAAGCGCAGAGAAGGGTGAAGAACAACTGCCGCCGCTGCGGGGGACAGTACCGCCGGAAAAACGCGGCGGGCAGCGCCGCGGGGAAACCGCAGTATGCGGCAAGGGGACAGAGAAGAAGGGCCAGGTCCTGCGGGCGGGCCCCTGGATGAGAGAGGGTGCGCAGAGCGCAGAACACAGCTGAGGAACACCACAGCCCCAGGGAGAGGAGCCAGCCGCCCCGGCGGGGACGTTCCCGCAGGCAGCGGAGGGCGGAAGCTGCCAGATAGGCGGCAAAGAGCCCGAGCCCTGACGGAAAGAGAAGGGAGAGGGCGGTGAAGGCGGCGGCGGTGATCCAGGTCTGCTTTTTGCGGAAGGAGCGGTCTTCCAGCTGGCGAAAAGCCAGATAAAGGCAGAAAAAGCCAAGGGGAGAGGAGACGCCCTGCCAGGGAGAGCCGCCGGAAGGGTACGCGGGCAGCAGCATCCCCAGGGCGGAGAGCAGCAGACAGACTTTGGGGTAGGGCAGCAGGCGGCAGGAGATTCCATAGATGGGGAAGACGCTCAGGGAGGCCAGGGCGTGAAAGAGCAGGGCCCCAGGGGATCCGTGCCGGGCGGGCAGCGACGCCGCGGCACACCCGCACAGCCAGATGAGCCCGAGGGACAGCCATACCTGCCTGCGCTTTGGATCGGAAAAATACGTGCGCATGAAAATCCTCACTTTCCTGCGGCAGACCGGCCGCGGGCAGAAAACAGCTCTATTATAGCATTTCACCGGGCCTGCGGGCAACGAAAGTTTTAAACAGGGCTTTTCCACCGGTCCTTTCCCGAGAAAAATACGGAAAAGCCTTGCAATCCGCACCGAAATGTGATATTCTAAGCAATAGTATAGTACGATGATGGAAGAGTGGGAATTGAAAGCCCGCTCTTTCCGTTTGTATAGGAGTGATTTCGTGGCAAAAAAGAGCACTGTGGCAATCGTAACAGAACTTGTTTCCCCCGTTGTGGAGGAATTGGGATTGATACTGTGGGACGTCCGGTTCGAAAAAGAGGGCGCTTCATGGTATCTTCGCATTTTTGCCGATAAACAGCCGGACGGTATTACCATCGACGACTGCGAAGCTTTGAGCCGCAGGGTGAGCCCCATGCTGGACGAGGCCGACCCCATCCCCCAGAGCTACTGCCTGGAGGTCTCCTCCCCTGGCGTGGAGCGGGACCTGCGGAAGGACTGGCACTTTAAACAATATCTGGGGCATATGGTCACAGTCCGCCTCATCCGTCCAGTGGAGGGCGTGCGGGATTTTGCCGGCACCCTTTCCGCCTTCGAGAACGGGCAGGTCTCCATCCTGCTGGACGAGGAGAGCGAAATGACCTTTTCCATGGAAGAAGCCGCCTTTGTAAGGCTGTATGACGATTTTGATATGGGAGGACTCGACTGATATGAACAACGAATTTTTTGAGGCGCTGGAGCTGCTGGAAAAAGAAAAAGGCATCTCTGCGGATTATCTTCTGGAAAAGATCACCGCCGCCATCGCCATTGCCGTAAAGCGGGATTTTGGCGGCAGTGACAATGCCCTGGTGGAAATAGACCCCGAGACCCGGAAGTTCAGCGTGGCCGTTCAGAAGGAAGTGGTGGAAGAGGTGGAGGACCCCAACACCCAGATCCTTCTGGAAGAGGCGTATAAATACGACAAAAAGGCCGAGATCGGCTCCCTGGTGGCTATCGGCCTGGAGACCAAGCAGTTTGGACGCATTGCTGCCCAGGCCGCCAAGCACGTGATCCGCCAGGGGATCCGCGAGGCGGAGCGGGGACAGGTGCTCCAGGAGTTCCAGAGCCGCGAGCACGAGATCATCACGGCGGTGGTCTCCCGCATCGATGAGCGGCGCGGGGTGGCGGTGCTGGAGATCGGCCGCAACGAGGCAGTGCTCCCCAAATCCGAGCAGGTCCCCACCGAGGAGCTGCGCGAGGGCGAGCGCATCAAGGTGTATGTGGTAGAGGTGACAAGCTCTGAAAAGGGGCCGCGCGTCATGATCTCCCGCACCCATCCCGGGCTGGTCAAGAGGCTGTTTGAAATGGAAGTCCCCGAGATCTACGACGGAACGGTGGAGATCAAGGCCATCTCCCGCGAGGCGGGTTCCCGCACCAAGCTTGCCGTCTGGAGCCGGGACGACAATGTGGACGCCGTGGGCGCCTGCATCGGCCCCAAGGGGGCCAGAGTCGCCAAGATCGTCGACGAGCTGGGCGGAGAGAAGATCGATGTGGTAAAATATTCCGAGGATCCGGCTGAGTTTATCAGCGCCGCCCTCTCCCCCGCCAGCGTGGTATCGGTGGATGTGGACCCGGAAGGGGCGCGCGCCTGCGTGGTGCGGGTGCCGGACGGCCAGCTCTCGCTGGCTATCGGCAACAAGGGGCAGAATGCCCGTCTGGCCGCCAAGCTCACGGGCTGGAAGATCGACATCAAGCCGGAGAGCGGCTTTTACGGAGAAGAATGATTTTTCCGATCAGGATAGATTTTTGAACGGAGGGATAGAATGCAGGCAAAACGAATTCCCATGAGGATGTGCACCGGCTGCGGCGAGATGAAGCCGAAACGGGAGCTGGTCAGGGTGGTCAAAGGCGCCGAGGGAGAGATCTCTCTGGACCTGACAGGCAAAAAAGCTGGCCGGGGGGCGTATGTGTGCCGCAGCCTTGCGTGTTTGCAAAAGGCAAGAAAGGCGCGCCGCTTTGAAAAGGCGTTTTCCTGCCAGATCCCCACCGAGGTATACGACCGCATGGAGGAGGAATTGACCCAAAATGAATAGGCTTCTCTCTCTGTTGTCTCTGACAAGGAGAGCGGGGAAGCTGGGGCTAGGGTTCGATCCTGTCAAGGAAGCCGTCCAGCGGCGTGAGGCAGCGCTTGTATTGTTAGCCGCCGATCTTTCCCCGAAAACGAAAAAAGAAGTGCAGTGGTTCTGCAAAACGGCGGGGTGCCCGGTACGGGAGCTGCCCGCCACGATGGATGAGATCTGGTACGCCGTGGGCAAACGCTCCGGGGTGCTTGCCATCGCAGACCAGGGACTGGCGGAAAACGCGGTCAGGCAGCTGACGGCCCAGAACAAGGAGGAAACGCTATTATGATGATTAAATACAGAGTTCATGAAGTAGCCAAGGACTTAAATGTGCCCAGCAAGGATGTGATCACCCTTTTGGGAGAGCACTTTGACACCCCCAAGAAGCATATGACCGCCCTGACGGAGGAAGAGCTCAACGTGGTGTTTGAGCACTACACCAAAAAGGAAGCGGTGGAGAATTTCGACGCCTATTTCGCCTCCGGCGAAAAGAAGGAACAGCCGGCTCAGGAGGCCCAGAAGGCCCCTGCACAGGAGGCGCCCGCACAGGCCCCCGCGGCGGAAAAACCCGCCCAAGCGCGTCCGCAGCAGGGTGGGCAGCGCCCCGGACAGCCCGCTCAGAACCGCCCTGCCCAGGGCGGGCAGCGCCCCGGACAGCCCGCTCAGAACCGCCCTGCCCAGGCGGGACAGCGCCCCGGACAGCCTGCCCAGAACCGCCCCGTCCAGGGTGGGCAGCGCCCCGGACAGCCCACAGCGACCGGAGCGTCCTCCAACAAACCGGAGCTGCGCGGTTCCCGGCATGTGGATATGCGGGCGGCCAATGTGAACCTGGACAAATACAACGAGCGGTATGAAAATATCGCCCCCACCAATATGGTCACCGCTAAGGATAACGGGGTCAAAAAACAAAAGCTGACCCAGCGCTCCGCCCAGCGGGGCCGGCCTCAGTATTCCCGCAAGGACAAAGAGGCCCAGAAGATGCGCAAACTGGAGATGGAACGCCAGCGCCGCCAGAAGCTGGAGATCACTATCCCGGATGAGATCACCGTGGGCGAGCTGGCCCTGCGCCTGAAGGTACAGGCGGCGGAGATCATTAAAAAGCTGATGATGAACGGCGTGATGGCCGCTCAGAACGATGTGATCGACTACGATACCGCCGCCCTGGTGGCCATGGAGATCGGCGCCAAGGTGGAGAAGGAAGTGGTGGTCACCATCGAGGACCGCCTGATCGACGACCATGAGGACGAGAGCGGCGACTTGCAGGAGAGAAGCCCTGTAGTGGTGGTCATGGGACATGTAGACCACGGAAAGACCTCCCTGCTCGACGCCATCCGCAACAGCAACGTCACCGCGGGGGAGGCCGGAGGCATCACCCAGCATATCGGCGCCTACCGCGTTATGGTAAACGGCCGGCCCATCACCTTCCTGGATACCCCCGGACATGCCGCTTTCACCTCCATGCGCGCCCGCGGCGCCCAGGTGACGGATATCGCCATTCTGGTGGTCGCAGCGGATGACGGCATCATGCCGCAGACTGTGGAGGCCATCAACCACGCCAAGGCGGCGGGGGTCTCCATTATCGTGGCGATCAACAAGATGGATAAGCCGGAGGCAAACGCCGACCGCGTGAAGCAGGAGCTCACTGAGTACGAGCTGGTGCCCGAGGAGTGGGGCGGCGACGTCATCTGCGTCCCTGTTTCCGCCAAGACCCATGACAATATCGATACCCTGCTGGAGATGGTGCAGCTGGTGGCCGACATGAAGGAACTCAAAGCCAACCCCGACCGTCAGGCCAAGGGCGTGGTCATTGAGGCCAAGCTGGACCGCGGCCGCGGCCCTGTGGCCACGGTGCTCATCCAGAACGGCACCCTGCGCACCGGGGACGTCATCATCGCCGGCACCGCCGTGGGCCGTGTCCGTGTGATGACCAACGACCGCGGCGAGCAGGTGGAGGAGGCCGGCCCCTCTGTTCCGGTGGAGATCACCGGCCTGGCCGAGGTGCCGGACGCCGGAGACATCCTCAATGCCGTGGCGGACGAGAAACTGGCCCGCGAGTTGGTGGAACAGCGCCGCCACGAGATGAAGGAGGAGCAGTTTAAGGCTTACCAGAAGGTGACGCTGGATAACCTCTTCTCCCAGATCGCCGAGGGCGAGATGAAGGAGCTGCCCATTATCGTCAAAGCCGACGTGATGGGCTCTGTGGAGGCTGTGAAGCAGTCTCTGGAAAAGATCAGCAACGACGAGGTCCGTGTCAAAGTTATTCACGGCGCCGTGGGCGCGGTCAGTGAGTCCGACGTGATGCTGGCCTCCGCTTCCGGGGCGATCATTGTGGGCTTCAACGTCCGTCCGGAGCCTCTGGCCAAGGAGGCCGCCGAGCGCGACGGCGTGGAGATCCGCCTCTACCGCATCATCTACGACGCCATTGAGGACGTGACTACCGCCATGAAGGGCATGCTGGCCCCCAAATTCCGGGATGTGGACCTGGGCCGCGCCGAGGTGCGGGCCGTTTACAAGATCAGCGGCGTGGGCACCGTGGCCGGCGGGTATGTGCTGGAGGGCAAGATCACCCGCAGCGCCAATATCCGCATCGTGCGCGACGGCATCATCGTGGCCGACGACAAGCTCTCCAGCCTCAAGCGCTTCAAGGATGACGTGAAGGAAGTGGCCCAGGGCTACGAGTGCGGCATGAGCCTTGAAAAGTTCTCCGATATCAAGGAGGGCGATGTGTTCGAGGCGTATATCGTGGAGGAGTACCGCGAAGACTAAGCCCAGCATCTTGAAATAAAGCAGAAAGAGTGGAAAAACGGAAAGGCCGCGGCCCTTCCGTTTTTTCAGAGGGCGGGGCTGCCCGCCGTAAAGGAGGTGCCTTGTATGGCAAGCTTTAGAATGGACCGGACCAGCGAAGATGTGAAGCGGGAGATCACCGATATCATGCGTTCGCTGAAGGATCCGCGCATCACCGGCCTTTTGTCGGTGGTCAAGGTGGATCTGGCGAAGGATCTTTCCCTCTGCCGGGTGTACATCAGCTCTCTGGACGGCTATGAAAAGGCAAAGGAGGCCGTCAAAGGCCTGGAGAGCGCCGCCGGGTATGTACGCCGGGAGTTGGGGATGCGCATGAGCCTTCGCCGCAGCCCGGAGATCAAATTTATCGCGGATGATTCCATTGAGCACAGTGCGGAGATCAACCGCCTGCTGCACAAGCTGAAATAAAGCCGTGCCCGAAAGGACGGGAGAAAAACCATGGATACAAAACAGGCGGGAGAGAAGATCTTTTCCCGGGACAATATCTTGATCTTATGCCATCAGAACCCGGACGGGGATACCCTGGGCAGCGGATTTGCCCTGCTGTACGCCCTTTGGAACGCGGGAAAGGCCGCCCGTCTGGAGTGCGCCGACCCGGTGCCGAAAAGCTTTGCGTTTCTGGCCCCCGGGCGGGAGATGCCCCGGTTTGAGCCGGAGTTTATCGTGGCTGTGGATATCGCCGACCTCCAGCTTTTCGGCAAAGGGCTGGAGCGCTACCGGGACAGGGTGGACCTTTGTATCGACCACCACCCCTCCAACACCCGCTACGCGGCGCACACCTGCCTGGACGCCGGAGCGGGGGCCACGGCGGAGGTGATCCTTCAGCTGCTGCGGGATGCCGGGCAGCCGGTGACCGAAGAGATCGCAAACTGCGTCTACACCGGCCTGTGCACCGATACCGGGTGTTTCCGCTACTCCAACGTGACCCCGCGCACCCTGCGCATGGCGGCGGATATGCTGGAAGCGGGCGCCGACGCGGCGGGGATCAACCGCCGGATGTTCGAGACAAAATCCCAGAGCCGCATTGCCATCGAAAAGGATGTGCTGAACACCGTCCGGTACTATTTTGGCGGGCGTTGTGCCCTGATCTACATCACCCGGGAGATGCTTGCCGCCACCGGCGCCGACGAGACGGAGCTGGACGGGGTATCTGCCTTGCCCCGGCAGATCGAAGGGGTGGAGGCGGGAGTCACCCTCCGGGAAAAGGAGGGGGGCTTCAAGGTCTCCCTGCGCACGGCGGAGTATCTGGACGCCTCCCTGCTCTGCGGCAGAATGGGCGGCGGCGGGCACGCCCGGGCGGCGGGCTGTTTTTTGGAGGGCCCGCTGGAGCAGTGCATCGCCCGCGTGGTGAAAGAGGTCGGAGAGGCTCTGGACGCCCGCGATGAGGCGGCGGAGAAAGGAACGCTATGACAGGAATCCTGCTGATTGACAAACCCCAGGGCTTTACCTCCTTTGATGTGGTGGCGAAGGTGCGGGGTATCGCCGCCACCCGCAAGGCGGGGCACGGCGGTACCCTGGATCCTATGGCGACGGGGGTGCTGCCCCTGTTTTTGGGCAGTGCCACAAAGGCCTGCGACATCCTGCCCAACCAGACCAAGGCCTACCTGGCCCAGTTTCAGCTGGGGGTCGTCACCGACACCCAGGATATGACCGGGAAGGTGCTGGAGGAGCATCCGGTGCGGGCGGGGCGCCGGGAGGTGGAGGAAGCGCTGAACGGGTTTCGCGGAAAGTTTCTGCAGGTGCCGCCCATGTACTCCGCCGTCTGGGTGAACGGGCAGCGGCTTTACGACCTGGCCCGGGAGGGTCGGGAGGTGGAACGGGAGCCCCGCCCGGTGGAGGTGCACCGTCTGGAGCTGGTGCGGGCGGAGGAGGAAAAGCACCTCTACACGGTGGAGGTCTCCTGTTCAAAAGGGACTTACATCCGTACCATCTGCCACGATATCGGCCGGCTTTTGGGGTGCGGCGCGTCTCTCACCGCCCTGCGGAGGACCCAGTCCAGCGGGTGGAGGGTGGAGGAGGCCATCACCATCCCACGGGCGCAGGAGCTGGCGGACAGGGGAGAGCTGGAGAGCGCTCTGCTGCCGGTGGAGAGCGCCTTCCTGCTCTACCCGGAGTTGGTCTTGTCCCGGAAGGACTCGGGGCATTTTGTAAACGGAGTGCGCATGACGGCCCGGCGCTTCCGGGTGGGCCCGGAGAACGGGACCATGAGGATCAAATCGGAAGACGGAGCTTTTCTGGGGCTGGGGGCTGTGGACGGGCCCAGCGGAGAACTGCGCCTGATCAAATTATTTGCGGAGCGGTGACAGCTATGGAAAGGACAGAAAACAAAACCTCCGTGGCGCTGGGCTTTTTTGACGGCGTCCACCGGGGGCATCAGGCGGTCATCCGCCGGGCGGTGGAGCTGTCGGGGGAGAGCCTTACCCCCGCGGTGTTTACCTTCCTTCCCTCCGCTCACATGCCGGCGCGCAAAGCGGGCAGCGGCCTGCTCTGCACCGAGGCACAGAAGGAGGAGGAACTTGGGCGCCTGGGAGTGCGGCTTGTGTCCGCCCCCGCCTTTGACGAGATCCGGGATATCACCGGGGAGGATTTTGTAAAAAAGACCCTGTGGGAGGCCATGGGGGCCCGGGTGCTCTGCTGCGGGGAGGACTTCCGCTTTGGCAGAGGCGCCGCCTTTGCGGTGCGGGAGCTGCGTGAGCTCTGCGGCAGCCTGGGGATCCGCCTGGAGGTGGTGCCCCCTGTGCTGGACGCAGGGGAGCCCGTGAGCTCCACCCGCATCCGGGCTGCGGTGTCCGCCGGGGAAATGGAGACGGCCCGCCGGCTTTTGGGAAGGCACTTTTCGCTCAGCTTTCCCGTTGTCCACGGGCGGCGCCTGGGGCGCCGGCTTGGTTTTCCCACCATCAACCAGGTCATCCCGGAGCGGTTCATCCTGCCGCGGTTCGGTGTGTACGCCGCTTTTGCCACCTGGAAGGGCAAGGCCTATCCCGCCGTGGCAAATGTGGGGGTAAAGCCCACCGTGGGGGCGGAAAGACCTCTGGCGGAGACCTATATCGCCGGTTTTGACGGAGACCTGTACGGAGAGACGGTGCCGGTGTCGCTTGTTTCCTTTCTGCGCCCGGAGCGGAAATTCTCCTCGGTGGAGGCGCTGCGGGAGCAGATTGCCCGGGACGCGGTGTCGGCGGAAGCCCTGCTTCGGGAAAAGGACTGAAACCGGTAAAAAAGCGCTTTACAAGGTAAAGTGCCTGTGTTATACTAATATAGCTATTGTGACCGTACCTTGGCCCTGGGGTCAAGCCCTGTTTTCAGGGAACAAAACCCGCCCTTCGCTAAGATACCGGCCAAACTTTTGAAAGAGGTGGAATGCACAATGATGCAGAAAGAAGAAAAAACCGCAGTGATCGCTGCGAACAGAACCCACGAGACCGATACCGGTTCCCCCGAGGTGCAGATCGCGATCCTTACCAAACGGATCAACGACCTGACCGAGCATCTGAAGGTCCATAAAAAAGACCATCACTCCCGCCGCGGCATGTACAAAATGATCGGCCGCCGCCGCAACATGCTCAACTACCTGATGAAGAACGACATCGAGCGTTACCGCGCCATTGTCGCCAAGTTGGGCCTGCGTAAGTAAGATCGTAAAGCTGGAAGGCAGACGTTTTTTCGTCTGCCTTCTTGTCCATTTGCCGCAGGGCGGCAGATCCCCCCAAAAAACCGAACGTCAAAATTCCGGCAGGCAATGGCCTTTAGCAGTGAATCGGCCGCTTCAGAAGCGCTGAAACGGCGGATTTATTGCTAAAACCGAGGCTGCCCGGAAGAAAAATGAGATCAAGGAGGCAGCAAACCATGTTTGAAAACTATCGTGTGTTCGAAACCGAGCTGGCCGGAAGAAAGCTGAGCTTTGAGACCGGCAAAATGTGCGGGCTGTCCAACGGCTCCTGCCTGGTGCGCTACGGCGATACCACCGTGCTGGTCAACGTGACCATGTCCCAGAAGCCCAGAGACGGCATCGATTTCTTCCCCCTTTCGGTGGATTTTGAAGAAAAGCTCTACTCCGTGGGCAAGATCCCCGGTTCCTTTATGAAGAGGGAAGGGCGCCCCAGCGAGAAGGCTATCCTGGCCTCCCGCATGGTGGACCGTCCCATCCGTCCCCTGTTCCCCAAGGATATGCGCAACGACGTCTCCGTGGTCATGACCGTCATGTCTGTGGATCCTGACTGTTCCCCCGAGATCGCCGGGATGCTGGGCACCTCCTTTGCCCTGTCCATCTCCGACATCCCGTGGAACGGGCCGGTGGCCGGCGTGAACATGGGCCTGGTGGACGGCGTCCCGGTGGTGAACCCCACTGCCGCCCAGCGGGAAAGATCTGACATGACCGTCACTGTGGTGAGTTCCTCCAAAAAGATCGTCATGATCGAGGCAGGCGCCAACGAGGTGGACGATGACACCATGCTGGAAGCCATCCTCGAAGCGCATGAAGTAAACAAAAAGATGGTGGAGTTTATCGCCGGCGTGCAGGCCGAGATCGGTAAAGAGAAGATCGTGTTCGAGTCCAGGGAAGTGGATCACGACCTGTTTGAGGCTGTGAAGGATTTTGCCATTGACGATGTGAAATACGCCCTGGATACCGACGACAAGGTGGAGCGCGAGGCCCGCCTGGCCCCGGTGGTGGAGAAGATCCATGCCCGCTTTGACGAGGAATATCCCGAGCAATCCGCCATGATCGATGAGTGCATTTACAAGCTGCAGAAATTCGTGGTGAGAAGATGGCTGCTGGACGAGGGCAAGCGCGTGGACGGCCGTGGCTTAAACGAGATGCGTCCTCTGGCCGCCGAGGTGGGAGTGATCCCGCGCGTACACGGCTCCGGCATGTTCACCCGCGGGCAGACCCAGGTGCTCACCATCGCCACCCTGGGCCCGATCCGCGATGCCCAGATGTTGGACGGCATCGACGGCGAGGATACCCGCCGCTATATGCACCAGTACAACTTCCCCTCCTACTCCGTGGGTGAGACCCGTCCTTCCCGCGGCCCCGGCCGCCGGGAGATCGGCCACGGCGCCCTGGCTCAGAAGGCTCTGGAGCCCGTGCTGCCTTCCGAAGAGGAGTTCCCCTACGCCCTGCGTCTGGTCTCCGAGGTGCTTTCCTCCAACGGTTCCACCTCTCAGGCCTCTATCTGCGGTTCCACGCTGGCCCTGATGGATGCCGGTGTGCCGATCAAAGCCCCTGTGGCCGGCATCTCCTGCGGCCTGATCACCGAGGGTGACCGCTGGATGACCATGGTGGATATCCAGGGCCTGGAGGATTTCTTCGGCGATATGGACTTTAAAGTAGGCGGCACCCACAAGGGTATCACCGCCATTCAGATGGACTTGAAGATCGACGGCCTGACTCCCGAGATCATCAAGGAAGCTTTTGCCAAGACCCATGCAGCCCGCGACTACATCCTTGACGAGATCATGCTCAAGGCGATCCCCGCTCCCCGCAGTGAGGTAAATGAGTACGCGCCCAAGATGGTGAGCATGAAGATCGACGTGGATAAGATCCGCGAAGTCATCGGCTCCGGCGGAAAGGTCATCCAGAAGATCTGTGCCGAGTGCAATGTCAAGATCGATATCGAAGAGGATGGCCGGGTGTTTGTATCCGCCGTCAACAAGGACGACATCAACCGCGCCGTTCAGATCATCGAAGTGATCGCGAAAGACCCGGAGGTGGGCAGCCTGTACAAAGGCAAAGTCACCCGCCTGATGAGCTTCGGCGCCTTTGTGGAAATTGCCCCCGGCAAAGAGGGCCTGGTGCATATCTCCAAGCTGGAAAACCGCCGTGTGGAAAAGGTGGAGGATGTGGTCGCCGTCGGCGACGAGATCGTGGTCATGGTGACCGAGATCGATTCCCAGGGGCGCATCAACCTCTCCCGCAAGGATGCGCTTGCCAAGCTGGAAGCCAAAAAAGCGGAGAAATAAAAACTTTAAGCCCAAAGGCCCGGCAGCGTAAGCTGCCGGGCTTGTTTTTTGCATATAAATTTCTTGAGCTCCCTTGATTTTTTTGGAAAAAATGCTATACTCTATAAAGTAAACGTTTTCAATCATTTCAACAAAGGGGGACTCGGCATGGACCCTTCTTCCGGCACGGCGCCCGCTCTGCGGGAACGGCTGTCCTACGGCCTGTTTTTCTTCGGCCAGAACATGATCTTTGTTTTGGGGTACCAATTTCTTTCCCTTTTCTGTACCGATGAGCTGGAGATTGCCCCGGCGGCCACCGGGCTTATCTTCCTGATCGTGCGCATCTGGGATGCTGTGTGCACCATCAGCATGGGTTTCGTGGCGGATAAGGCCCAGTGGAAGCGGGGCAAATATCTCCCCTGGGTGAACATCTCTATTATGCTGATCCCTCTGATCACCGGGCTGATGTTCACCGATTGGGGCGGCTCCGTTTCTTTCAAGGTCGCCTATATCTTCGTGCTGTACCTGGCCTTTACCACCTTTTATGTTATTTTTGATATTCCAATTTTTGCCTTTGTCAACGCCGCCACCGACATCCCGGAGGAACGCAACCGCATGGTTTCCATCGGGCGCGTTTTTTCCGGTGCGGGTTCTGTGGCGGTGGCCTATTTTACCATGCCGCTGATCCTCCGCCTGGGCTGGACCCGGGCCATCTGGATCCTGTGCGGCGTGTGCTTTGCCGCCATGCTGCCCCTGCGGCTGTTTGGACGGGAGCGCGTCTCCTACAGCCGGGAGCCCGTTCGCTTCCGCGACCTGGTGGGCACGGTGATGAAAAACAAATATCTGCTGATCTTTCTTACAGGGCAGTTTATCTCCGGCGTCTGCAACACCTCCGGGGCTGTGGCAAACTATTTTTCCATTTACAACCTGGGCAACCCGGATTATGTCTCGGTCGTGAACGTCATTATGTACAGCGGAATGTTTATCATCCCGCTGTTCCTGCCGCAGATGATCAAATGGATCGGCAAGAAAAATACTTTGATCCTCTTTCTCGCCATCTCCATTGCCAGTTTCCTGGCCCTGCGTGTGGTGGGGTACCGGAATATTTACCTCACCTTTTTCCTGCTTTTTACCGCCTCCTGCAGCCGTATCACCAGCATTATCCATGTGATGTTCACCACCGACTGCATCGAGTATGGGGAGTACCGGACGGGCAGCCGCTCGGAGGGGACGATCTTTGCGGTGCAGATGTTTGCCGGGCGCATCTCCATGGCGATCTCGGGCTCTCTGGCTCCCATTCTGCTGCAGCTCAGCGGCTATGTGGCCAACGCAGAACAGACTCCGCGGGCTTTAAACGGAATTTTCAATCTCTTCTGTTTGCTCCCCGCAGCCGGAATGGCGGCAATGCTGGTTATCATGGCGGTGTTTTACAAACTGCGGGAAAAAGACGTTGCACGCATGATGGAAGAGGTCAAGCAGCGTAAGCTCTCCCAGGCCTCCGGGGCCGCGGCGAAGGGATAACATGCCGAACAAAAGCGGCGGCGGAGATGCTTCTCCGCCGCCGCTTTCCGCCTTGTGTGAGCGCCGCCGCACGGGCGTTTATGAACTTTCTGTGTTTTTCTTGCGCGGCGCGCGGATATTTGCTACAATAAACAGAACTGGTCCCGCCGCAGAAGCTGCCCGGGCCGGAAGTATGATATGACGGAGTTGAACTGTTTTGGACCTTCCCCAATGGTGTATCTATCTGATCCTGGCTGTCCTGGTGGCCTGTTCCGCCTTCTTTTCCGCGTCGGAGACGGCGTTTCTGTCGCTCAATAAGATCCGGATGAAGGCGCTTTCCGACGAGGGGAGCGCGAAGGCGAAACTGGCGCTGAAGATCTCAGAGAGTTACGACCGCACCCTTTCCACCATCCTGGTGGGGAACAACGTGGTGAATATCGCCGCGTCCTCCCTGGCGACGGTGCTGTTTTCCATCTATTCCCCCGTCTACGGGCCGGTGATCTCCACAGCGGTGATGACCGTTGTGATCCTGATTTTCGGTGAGATCCTGCCTAAAACCGTGGCAAAAGAGAAAAGCGAGGCTATCTCCATGGCTGTAGCCCGGGTGATGAATGCCGTGATCCTTCTGCTTACCCCTGTGGTGGCTGTCTTTTTGAAGTTCCAGAACTGGGTGGTGGCGCGGCTGCG
>JALELV010000065.1 GCA_022768545.1 Oscillospiraceae bacterium | reverse complement strand
CCGGAAAATCTTGCGGGGTCCCACACTGCAAAACCCCTTTGGAATCCGGCCAAAAGCCAAATCCTGAAAAAAATCGTAATCAAGATTTATTATAGCGTGTCCGGCATTTTTTTACAAGCGGTTTTCCCTCTTTTCTTTTGTAAAAATGCGGGTTTTTAGCCTCTTTCCAAATCCCGGGTTTCCCCTCTGTCTATTTTTAATGCGGCGGCCCTGACACTGTGTACGGCCCTTTGTTTTTCAGCTTTTTATAAAAGCTGGTATCTTTTATAAAATTATTCTTGCAAGTTGAATCAGAATAGGCTATAATGTCATCAGCGCAAATGATAACGTTTACATTTTGAGCTAAAAACCAATTTGCATCATGAGGAGGACGCAAACATGAAAGTTGGGCTCCAGCTTTATTCCGTGAGAGAACATTTTAAGCAGGATCCGGTGGGTACCCTCAAAAAGGTGGCCGCTATGGGCTACCGTTATGTGGAGCTGTACGGACATCCCGAAAAGGGCGACGAGACCACCTTCGGCCTGGGGCTCCCCCGCAGAGAGGCCAAAGCCCTTTTAAATGATCTGGGCCTCACGGTGGTGGGCGCCCACTTCTACCCCCTGGTGCCCGAATGTCTGGACGAGTACTGCGATTACTTTGCGGAGCTGGGCGTCACTCAGGTGGGCTGCGGCGGTACCTGGGATCTGGATATCGCTGAAAAGGCGCCCCTGCTCAACGAGGCGGGCCGGATCACAAAAAAGCACGGTATCCGCTACTACTATCACAACCATTATCAGGAATATTACACGGTAAACGGTGAATATGTCCTGCATAAGTTTGCCCGGGAGACCGACCCGGAGCTGGTGTTCTTTGAGCTGGACAACTTCTGGGCTGCCCGCGGCGGTGTGGACCCGACGGAAGAGATGGCGTTCTTCGGGGACCGCCTGCTGCTGCTCCATCAGAAAGATTTTTCCAAAAATGCCAGCCGTCCCCTTAACGCCTTCGAGCTGGTGGAACGCACCGCCCCCGTCTCTATGGAAGCCTTTGTGGACACCCGCCCCATCGACACCTTTGCGGAAGTGGGCACCGGTATCCTGCCCATCCAGAGCTACATCGACAAGGGCAATGAGGTGGGCGTCCCCTATATCCTGGTGGAACAGGATATGACCACTCTGGACGAGATCGATTCCGTCCGCATCAGCATGGAAAATCTCCACCGCCTTACCGGCCTGGAATGGGAATAACAATCTGAAACGAGGAGGACACAAACATGAAAGTCGGCATTCAGCTCTTCTCCGTCAAGGAGCATTTAAAAGCGGACCCGGTGGGAACGCTCCGCCAGGTGGCGGATATGGGGTACAAATACGTCGAACTCTTCGCAAACCCCGAAAAGGGCGACGAGACCACCTTCGGCCTGGGGCTCCCCCGCAAAGAGGCCAAAGCCCTTTTAAATGATCTGGGGCTCACGGTGGTGGGCGCCCACTTCTACCCCCTGGTGCCCGAATGTCTGGACGAGTACTGCGATTACTTCGCGGAGCTGGGCGTCACTCAGGTGGGCTGCGGCGGCACCTGGGAGCTGGACATCGCCGAAAAGGCGCCTCTGCTCAACGAGGCGGGAAAGATCGTCAAAAAGCACGGTATGCGCTATTACTACCACAACCACTACCAGGAGTACTGCACCGTGGAGGGCGAATATGTCCTGCATAAATTTGCCCGGGAGACCGACCCGGAGCTGGTGTTCTTTGAGCTGGACAGCTTCTGGGCTGCCCGCGGCGGCATGGACCCGGTAAAGGAGATGGAATACCTCAAAGGCCGTCTCATCCTGCTCCATCAGAAAGATTTCGGCAAAAACGCCAGCCAGCCCCTCAACGTCTTTGAACTGCTGGACCGCACCGTTCCTGTCTCCGGAGAGGTATACCGGGAAAACCGTCCCACCGATACTTTCGCGGAGGTGGGGACCGGTATCCTGCCCATCCAGAGCTACATCGACAAGGCCAACGAAGTGGGCGTCCCCTACATCCTGCTGGAACAGGACAAGACCTTCCTGGACGAGATCGACTCCATCCGCCTGAGCATGGAAGCCTTCCGCAAATTCCATGGGGTGGAATGGGACTAACTTAGCCATCCCCCGAAAGGCAAAACAGCCGCGGCGCTTTAACAGACGCCGCGGCTATTCTTTTTCCCGCTCGTATTCGATGATGTCCGAGACCGTGCAGTCCAGCAGCCTGCACAGGGCGTCGATGGTATTGGTGGAGACCGATTCCCCCGCCTTCAACCGGAGGATGGTGGAACCGCTGATGCTGTCATACCCGCCCTTGTTCCTCAGATAATAGGTCGTCGCTCCCCGCTTTTTCATGGTTTCCCAAAGCGGGCGATAGGAGATCATGACCGTCCGCTCCCCTCTTCCCTTTTTCCTATTATGTCCTATAATGGGCATAAAGCGGTATGAGCAATATCGGACATATCGAGGGAATGAGAAGGAAAGTGAGGGAAAGATCTGCGGATAACCATGACGCCTCTTTTCATCTGTTTGGCGCCGTCACCGTCGCCCTGCTGGAGCGCTCCCGGGTCATCTCGGCGGAGGTGATCGAGGCCTCCCGGGTCCTCCAAAGGGCGCAGCAGGCCGCGGAAGAGGAATGTCTGAGGGAGGGCCCGCCTTCGGAAGAGCCGCGCTTTTAAACGCGCTCCTCCGGGGCGCGGGGTCCCCCGGGCGCGGGCCGCGTCTTTTTGCCCCGGAATAAAACAACGCCTCCCGGAAAGGTCCTATCCCCCGGGAGGCGCTTTCTTTTCAGTGTTCCGGCTTTACAGCCCCTGGCCGCAATGCTTGCAGCCGGTAAAGAATTCTTCGATCTCAAAGGGCCCGCCGGTGGGGTAGCCCAGCCCGGCCAGCCGGGGCAGCAGCGCCTCCGGGAACCCGGCCAAAAAGCATGCCCGCTTTGCACCCCGGCGCTGGGAATAGTCCATGGCTGCGCGCAGCAGCCCGTCGCAGAGCCCCAGCCCCAGCTCTTCCTCCCAGATACAGGCGAGGAAGGCGAGCTCCTCCTCTTCCCGGGAAAAAAGGCAGCAGCCCACGGTGTGCCCGCGGTCGAAGGCGGCGTAGGCCTCCATCCCCGGGGCATAGAGGGTGCCTGCCATGGCGCAGAACTCCTCCATCAGGTCTTCATCTTCTATATGAGACATCGCCAGCATCAGCGTTTTCCTCCTCTTTTCGCCCGGCCCTCCCCAGCGGGGGCAATGATGGATTTCAAGGCCGAGAGCTCCTGGGCGGTGAGCATGCGCCACTGTCCGGGCTGCAGCATCCCCAGCCGCACTGGCCCCACGGCAATGCGTTTGAGGCGCGCCACCTCCAGGCCCACGGCCTCACACATGCGGCGCACCTGCCGGTTTTTGCCCTCGCTGATGGTGATCTGCATCACCACACGCCCGGCCTCCTTGGAGATCACCAGCACTTGGGCGGGGGAGGTGACAAAGCCGTCGTCCAGACGCACCCCCTCGGCCAGGCGCATTACCTGGTCATCGGTCACATCCGGGCGCACCGTCACCCGGTACACCTTGTTCACGTGGTAGCGGGGGTGCATGATGGTGTTGGCAAACTCCCCGTCGTTGGTCAGCAGCAGCAGCCCCTCGGAGTTGCGGTCCAGCCTCCCGATGGGATATACCCGGGCAGGGGTGTCCGCCACAAGCTCCGCCACACAGCGCCGGCCCAGCTCGTCCGACATGGTGGTGACAAAGCCCCTGGGCTTGTGCAGGGCCACGTAGATCTTTTTGCTCTGTTCCCTGGGGTCTATCTTCTGCCCGTCCACCGCGATCAGGTCCCTTTTGGGGTTCACCTTCTGCCCGATGACGGCGCGGCGGCCGTTGACGGTGACAAGCCCCTGTTCGATGAGCTCCTCCGCCTTCCGGCGGGAGGCGACCCCCGCGTCGGAGATCGCCTTCTGGATCCGCACGCCTGCGGCGCCGGTTTTTTTCTCTGTCATTGTGAAAACTCCATTCCGATGCCCACGGCATCCTCTATTCAGCCGGAGTTGCCCGCCCGGCTTCTTTTTTCTTCCAAAACAAGTTCCAAAATTCCCGCAGCTTTTCCGCCCAGTTTTTTCCCTCCGGCACAGGACGCGGAGAAATATCCTCCCGCAGGCAAACCGGCAGCGTCCCGATGCATCTCTCCTCCAGGAAGAAGCGCACCTCCCCCACCACCTGACCCTTCCCCGCGGGCGCAAACAGCAGCGGCCGTAGGACCGTCTCGGCCTCCACCCGGTCTCCGGACAGCAGGCCCGCCCACCGGGAGCCCTCCGGCCCCGCGGCCGCGGTGAGGGTCTCCCCGCCCGCCACCGGGATCAGCACCTCCCCGGCAAAGCGGCGCAGGTCGGTGGGAACCACCTGCGAAAAGCCAAAGTCCAGCAGTGTCCTGTGGGCGTTCCAGTCGTCAGAGGCGGAGAGGGTCACGCATACAAGGGTCACTCCGTCCCGCACGGCGGCGGAGACAAGGCACCGCCCGGCCTTTTTGGTAAACCCCGTTTTGACCCCCACGGCGCCCTCGTACTGTTCCAGCAGCCGGTTGTGGTTTGTAAGCCACCGGTCATAGGGCGGGTTCCCAAAGGCCACCTTCATTTTGCTCTGGGAGCAGATGGCGGCAAAATCCGGGTTCTGAAGCGCCTGTGCCGCCAGCACCGCCATATCATAGGCGCTGGAGTAATGGCCGTCGGCATCCAGGCCGGAGGGGGTGACAAAGTGGGTGTCCGCAAGCCCCATCCCGGCGGCCCGCGCATTCATCATCTCCACAAAGCCCTCCACCGTTTTGCCCACCCGCACGGCAGCGGCCCCGGCGCTGTCGTTGCCGGAGTGCAGCAGCATCCCCGCCGCCAGTACCCGCAGGGTCACCTGATCCCCTGGGAGCAGCCCCATGGATGAGCCCTCTACCAGGATCGCCCTGCCGTCCACCGGGAAGTACCGGTCCAGGTCCGGCTGCTCCAAAGCAAGCAGCGCCGTCATGATCTTGGTGGTGCTCGCCATGGGCAGCCGCCCATGGATATTCTCCCCGGCCAGTACCCGCCCGGTAGCGGCCTCCATCAGCACATACCCCTTGGCGTCCACCAGGGGAGGCGCCTCCTGGGCGCGGACGGGAAGCCCAAGCGCCCAGGACAGCGCCAGCACCAGAAGCATTCCCGCCGCCCGTCTGAGAAACCGGCCCTTCACCGGCAAAGTTCTTTTCATAAAACCACCTGCCCGCTTCCATGGTATGCACAGGCAGGCGGGTTTTAGTCTTGCGCTTTTTCAGAGGGGCGCCGCTTATTTGCCGGGCGCTCCCTCCACGGCCTGACCGGCCTTTTCCTCTTTTTTGCCGGTCTTGCCGAACAGGCCGGTAAATTTATCGATTACATCGGGCACCATGCTCACCATTCGGTCAGCGCTGTTGTCAAATTTCTGCATCTGGATCATGCGGATATTCTCCCCCTGAATGACCAAAAAGGCCAGCGGCTTGATGCTGACGCCGCCGCCGGACCCTCCGCCAAACTGCCCCTGGGCCGTCTTGGCGGGCAGATCCGCCCCACCGGAGCCAAACCCGAAGGACACCTGGGAGACCGGCACGATGGTGGTGCCGTCCTGGGTGGTGATCGGGTCGCCGATAATGGTGTTGACGTCCACCAGCGCCTTGAGCTTTTCCAGTGTCACATTCAGCAAACCTTCTACGTTTCCCTGACTCATATCATGGAACCTCCTGTTCTGATCTTTCCCGGGCGGCCGCAGCCCCCGTCTCTTCCTTTTTGGCCTCTGGAGCACCCGGAGGCCCGTCTTTTCTTCCCACCGCCTGCTTCCACACAAAGGATGCTCCCATGCGCAGGGCGGCGGCCAGCACGATCAGCGGGGTGAGCCTCGCCTTGAGGGAGAGCTCCCACCGGTCCTCCTCGGCCAGAAAATCCGGCCGGATGTCGAGGTCGGCCCGCCGAAAGCGGATATAATGCCTCAGCACCGCGTAGGCGCTGTAAAGGTAAGCGCACAGTTTTCCGTACTGGATCCCCGTCTCCGCGGCGTCCCCGCGGCCCACGTCCACCCTGAGTTTCAGGCTGTATACCAAAAAGTTTCGGAAAATCATCCGCAGCCCGCCCCCGGCGGAGGACACCAAGTCCAGCAGCATGTCCACCGTCTCGGTAAAGGGCCTTTCCCCTTTTTTCTTTTTTATTTGGTCCCCGGCCGTGCCTTCTGCCCTGCCTTTTTTCTCCGGCTTTTGCTTTTCCCGGGGCGGATAAAGGGGAAAGCGGAAGAAAAGGTAACTTGCCGATACCGTCCAGTCCCCCCGGTATTCCGCCCGGAACACCACCGGGACCAGCAGCAGCGCCAAAAGCAGCAGCAAAACAGCGCCGAAGATGATCCAGCCGGTCATATCGTCACCTGCCATTTCGTCAAACCAAACGCCCGGCGCCTTAAGAAAAGCTCACCTGGCCCTCCAGCTGGTCGCCGTCCCCGGGCGGCGTGTCCTCCTCCGGTACCACGGGCAGCTCCTCCACCGAGGAGAGCCCCATGCTGCGCAGAAAGCCCGCCGTGGTGCGGTAGGCGATGGGCCTGCCCGGCAGCTCCAGGCGGCCGGCCTCCTCGATCAGCTCCTTTTCCGCCAGGGTGGCCACCACGCCGGAGCTGTCCACCCCGCGGATCTGTTCCACAAAGGCTCGGGTCACCGGCTGGTTGTAGGCGATGATCGCCAGCACCTCCATGGCAGCCTGGGAAAGCGGCTGATTCTTTTTGATCTCCATGGCGGTGCGGATATAATCCCGGTATTCCGCCCGGGTGGCAAGCTGAAGCTCCTCCCCCAGCCGCAGCACCTCAAAGGGCATCTTCTCGCCCTCCAGATAGCGATTGAGGCGCTCGACGCACTGCCCGGCCGTCTCCGGCTCACACTCCAGCACCTGGGCCAGGCGGCTCTGCGGCATGGGCTCCCCGCTTGCAAAGAGCACTGCCAGGGCAATATGTTCCAGTTTTGTCAGTTCCATGGGCAATTATTCCTCCCCGTTTTCCGCCCCGCGGCCGGATGGCGCCGGTGCACTCCGGCAAAAAGCCACCTCTCCGTCCTCCCGCACCTCGATCCGGCCGGATTTCACCAGCTCCAGCACCGCCAGAAAGGTGGCCACCAGCTCGGAACGGTCGGAGGCGTCGTCAAACAGACGCCCGTAGCTCAGCGCTTCCCGACGGTACAGCCTTTTTAAAATATGGATGATGCGGGAGCCCACCGACACCACCCGGTGGCGGACGATCCCCGAAAAGGCCTCCGCTGGGGGCGGAAGGCGGCGGCGCGCCTTGCCCAGAGCGGCAAGGTAGGCCATCAGCAGCTGGTTTGCCTCAATGGCGCCGGTAAAGGCCTTGTCCGGTTCCAGCTCCAGCGGGGCGCGCACAAAGTGTTCCCCCGGGCGGTAGCGGGCGGCCAACAGGGCCGCAGCCTCCCGGCAGGCCTGGTATTCCAGCAGCTGGCCGGTCAGCTCCCGCTTCATCTGCTCGCCCTCTTCCTCGTGGCGGGGCAGCAGCACGGCGGATTTGATCTGCACCAGGCGGGACGCCATCTCCAAAAACTCGCTGGCGGATTCCATATCCAGGTCCATCCCCTCGATGGAAGCCAGGTACTGGTCCAGCAGCCGGGAGATCTCGATATCGTAAATATTCAGTTTGTGTTTTGAGATGAGGAACAGCAGCAGGTCCAAAGGGCCTTCAAACTGTTCCAGCCGGTAAGTCAGCTTTTCCATGAGCACCTCTGTTTCACACGCCGGCGCGCCGCATCACAGCAGCAGCCCCATCAGCAGCTCCACCGGGCGGGTCAGCCAGTCGAGCGCCTGAAAAAGATAATACCCTCCGTAGGAGACCGGGATGGTGAGGACCCCCAGGTAGAGCAGGACGATCATCACCAGATAGATCGCATTTTGGTAACGTGCCACCTTTACCCACAGCTTCCAGGGCAGAAAAGCCTCCAAAATGCGGGAACCGTCCAGGGGCGGGATGGGCAGAAGGTTGAAAAGTGCCAGGTACAGGCTGGTGGAAAGCACCGTCACCGCAATGTAGATAAGCAGGTTCCCCATGACAAGGCCGTCCGAACCCAGAACGGGCGCATAGAGCATCCACCAGGCAAGGCCGTCCCGGATAACGATGCCGTTATAGGAAAAGGTGTTGAGCGGCGTGTACAGCAGCACCTTGTAAAGCACCATCATTCCCGCGGCCAGCAAAAGGTTTGCCCCGGGGCCCGCCAGGGCCACCAAAGCCATATCCCGCTTTTTGTGCTTCAGGTTGCCCACATCCACCGGCACGGGCCTTGCCCAGCCAAACCCGAAGAGGAACAGCGCCAGAGTCCCGAAAAGGTCCAGATGCGCCAGAGGGTTCAGGGTAAGCCGGCCGCTGTTTCTGGCCGTGTGATCGCCCAGGTGGTCGGCCGCCAGGCCGTGGGCTACCTCATGGATCGGCAGGCAGGTGACCACCACAATGGCCATCACCAAAAGGTTGAGCGGCTGAAGCCGCTCCATAAAATGACTCAATCCTCTTCCATCCCTTTACAGGCCCCGCGCCGCCCCCGGACACGCCGCGGGCACGAGGGCAAAATCTCATCGGCAGGCTGCCGTTTCTGTGGTTTATTATACCGGGAAACCGCCCGAAACACAAGAAAAACCGCATCGCCGCGCCCCAGAAGAAAAAAAGGCAAATTTTTCCCGCGGCTTTTTGAGAAAAGCCCTTGATTTTAAAACCGAAATCTGATAGTATACTACTGTTGACTTTCTGTTAAAGGATAAAGGAGGTGCAGACCAATGGCAAAATGCGACATCTGCGGAAAAGGTGTCACTTTCGGAATCAAGGTTTCCCATTCTCACAGACGTTCCAACAGAACTTGGAAACCCAATGTTAAGCGCGTAAAGGCAATGGTGAACGGAACTCCTACTCATATCTACGCCTGCACCCGGTGCTTACGTTCCAACAAAGTGACCCGCGCTGTATAAAATCAACGCCGCAAAAGGCCTGTCCGCCACGGACAGGCCTTTTTTAGCGTTTTTCCATCCTCAAATGAGCGGCGCCGTGCCAAGCACGGCGCCGCAC
>JALELV010000072.1 GCA_022768545.1 Oscillospiraceae bacterium | reverse complement strand
AAAGGCCGGGCCCCACGGCCTGCAGGGCATTGGGGCAAACTTTGTGCCGGATAACTTTGACCCCTCTGTCTGTGACGAGATCATCCCGGTGGCGGACGAGGACGCCTACAGGACCGGACGGGAGATCGCCCGCAATGAGGGGATCCTGGTGGGGATCACCTCCGGGGCGGCGGTGTGGGCGGCGTCCCGGCTGGCCCTGCGCCCGGAAAACAAAGGCAGGCTGATCGTAGCTTTGCTGCCGGACGGCGGAGAGCGGTACCTCTCCACCCCAATGTTCCGGGAATGACCAGGGGCGGCAGACGAGGGGTGCGCCGTTTCGGGAGGAAACAACGAAGAGAAGCGATTACGACCGAATAGAAGTGTTTATGCAGTGCTGTATGGAGGATACCGCCCACGACCGGGAGCGTGTCTATCGGGTGCTTGCCCTGGCGCTGGAGATCACCCAAACGGAGCCGGAGGCCGATTGCGATATTTTGATCGCGGCTTGCCTTCTGCACGACATCGGACGGAAGGAGCAGTTTTTAAATCCCACTCTCTGCCACGCGGAAGTGGGGGCTCAGAAAGCGGAACGGTTTTTGCTGGAAAACGGATTTCCGCCAGAGTACGCCCAGCGAGTGGGGCGGTGTGTGTGTACTCACCGTTTCCGCTCCGCTGGCCAGCCCGAGGCGATTGAAAAGAAGATCCTGTTTGACGCAGATAAACTGGATGCAGCAGGGGCAACCGGGATCGTCCGCACCCTCTTCTGTATCGGGGAAGTGGGCAACCGCTGTGCACCCGGGCGGAAGACGGGGCTGTGCTTGATGGAAACGGGAAGGAGCCGCTGTCGTTCTTCCGGGAGTATCGCCGCAAGCTGGAGAAGCTCTGCACAGTTTTTTTGACAAAACAGGGCAGAAGCCTGGCACAGAAGCGCCGTCAGGCGGCGCAGGTGTTTTACGAAGCGCTGCTTTCGGAGGTGTCCTCCTCGCTGGAAAACGGAGCTTCCCTGTTGGAGGCCCAGCTCCAAAATCAAATTTAAATTTCGGTTGACAACCGAAAAACTCCGTGCTATAATTCGAAACAACCGTTGAGGAAGGGTAAGTAAGCTTTATCTCTTGCTTTGTCAGAGAGCCGCAGAGGGTGAGATTGCGGCAGCAATGTAAAGCCGAATGGACTTCTGAGGGCAATCGGAAACAGGGCGTTAGGGCTTTGGAGTATGTGCGCCGGAGTATGGCTCTCCGTGATAAAAAGTCTGCATATGTTGGTATGCGTAAAAGTGGGCGTCTAAAGGCGCCAAGCCGGGTGGCACCGCAGGGTTTTTATCCTGTCCCAGCAAGCAATTGCAGGGACAGGATTTTTTTATTTGGATGGGGGAAGGGAAATATGTTTGTCTTGGCACAGCGATGGCGTTTTATCAAAGAAACGCGACTGTTAAAACTCAAATTTATCGATTGGATGAAAAGGAGAAACTGTTATGAAAAAGATCATTGCCGCTGTGCTTTCTGTTTTGATGATGCTTTCTGTTCTGTCCGGCTGCGGAAGCGCCGCTTCCTCCGCGGCTCCCTCTGCTCCTGCCTCCGAAACGGGGGAGCCCTCTCAAAAGGCTGAGAGTTACCGGGTGGCCGTGGTGCAGCAGCTGGACCACGCCTCCCTCGATGAGATCCGCGAGGCAGTGGAGGCTCAGCTGAAAGCCGCTTCCGCCGATGGTATGGCCATCGAGGTGGAATCTTTCAGCGGGCAGAATGACGCCACAGTCCTCAATCAGATCGGCAGCCAGATCGTCAGCGGCGGATATGACGCCGTGCTCCCCATCGCCACTCTGGCGGCCCAGTGTATGGTCACCGCCGTGGAAGACACGGATATCCCTGTGATCTACGCCGCCATCTCCGACCCGGAGGCCGCGGGGCTGACCGGGATCGAAAACGTGACCGGTACCAGCGACGCTCTGAATACCTCTTTTATTCTGGACATGATGCTGCGGGTAAACCCGGAGATCCAGTGTGTCGGCCTGCTGTACTCAAACTCCGAGGCAAACTCCGCCACGCCGATTGCCGAGGCGAAGAAATACCTGGATGAAAAAGGTATTTCCTATGTGGAAAAGACCGGAAATACCACCGATGAGATCCTCACCGCCGCCGCCTCTCTGGTGGGCCAGGCAGATGCGGTGTTCACCCCCACCGACAACGTCGTCATGGCGGCCGAGAGCGCCGTGGCCGAGACCCTTGCCGGGGCTGGGATCCCCCACTACACCGGGGCCGATTCCTTTGTGACGGCGGGCGCTTTTGCTACCTGCGGCGTCAACTACACGGAGCTTGGCACCTATACCGCGGATATGGCGGTAAAGATCCTGCAGGGGGGAGAGGTGCCGGAGTTCCACGTGATGGATGGCGGTATCATCACTGTCAACACCGAAACCGCCGCCGCCCTGGGGCTTGATTACAGCGCGTTTTCCGAGATGGCAGGCCAGGTGGTGGAGGTTCAGACCGCCGCAGAATAATTTTTACTTTACAGAGGTGGGGCGTGGGCTTTCCCGTGCCCCGTCCGCGCCAAAAAACGACAGGGAGGAAAAACAATGCTCAGTATGACCGTGGTGACCGGCGCCTTGGAGCTTGGGTGTATTTACGCCCTTGTGGCCCTGGCTCTGTTCCTGAGCTTCCGTATCTTAAATATCGCCGATATGACCACCGACGGCTCCTTTACCCTTGGATGCGCCGTATCCGCCGTCATGGCAGTTGCGGGCCACCCGCTGCTGGGGATCTTTCTGGCAATGGCGGCCGGGTCTCTGGCCGGTTTTATCACCGCCGCTTTGCAGACCAGGCTGGGCGTTCCGTCCATTCTGGCCGGGATCATCACCAACACGGGGCTTTATACCGTCAACCTGGCCGTGATGGGCTTTTCCTCCAACGTCAATATGCTCAAAACCACCACAGTTTTTTCCGTGCTCCAGTCGCTGCTGGGAAAGGATTCCCCTTATAAATTGGTGCTGTCCTTTTTTACAGCGGCGGCAGTGTGCGCGCTGGTGGTGTGGTTTCTCAACACCCGCCTCGGGCTTTCCATCCGCGCCACCGGCGACAACCCCGATATGGTGCGGGCAAGCTCCATCAACACCGGTTTTACCGTCACGGTGGGGCTGTGCGCGGCCAACGCCATTACCGCCCTGTCCGGCGCGGTGCTGGCGCAGTATCAAAAAACGGCGGACATCAACCTCGGCACCGGCATGGTGATCATTGGGCTTGCCTCCCTCATCATCGGAGAGACGATCTTCGGGAGGGGCGGTATTGCGCTGAAGGCCGTCGGCGCAGTGGTGGGAAGTGTCATCTACCGCTTTATCATCGCCGTGGCCCTGCGGATGAACCTGCCTTCCGAATGTCTGAAGCTGATTTCGGCTGTCATTGTGGCCCTCGCCATCTCGATGCCGTATTTGCAGAAAAAAATGCGCTTCTGCCAAAAACGCCGTGCCGCGTGCAGTGGGGAAGGAGAGACCGCCCAATGCTGAAGCTTTCTCATATTTCCAAAACCTTCAACCCTGGCACCGTCAACGAAAAATCTGCCCTGAGCGATATTTCCCTTTCGCTGGAGACCGGGGAGTTTGTCACCATCATCGGCTCCAACGGGGCTGGAAAGAGCACTTTGTTTGGCGCCATCTCCGGCAGCCTTCCCACCGACAGCGGCCGGATTTTGCTGGACGGCACTGATATCACCAGGCTGCCGGAATACAAGCGGAGCAAATATATTGGGCGCATGTTTCAGGACCCGTTAAAGGGCACCGCGCCGCATATGACCATTGAGGAAAACCTGGCGCTTGCCTACCTTCGGGCCTCCGGCAGGACTTCACCCTTCTCCATGGTCTCCCGTGCGGAGCGGGAGCGGTTCCGCGAACAGCTGAGCCAGCTGGGGCTTGGGCTGGAAAGCCGTATGAAACAGCCGGTGGGCCTGCTCTCCGGTGGACAGAGGCAGGCGCTTACGCTGCTGATGGCCACGGTGGTGACGCCCAAACTGCTTTTGCTGGATGAGCACACCGCCGCACTGGACCCTGCCACGGCGGAGAAGGTGCTTGCCCTTACCGGCGATATCGTCCAAAAAGAGCACATCACCTGCATGATGATCACCCACAACATCGAATCTGCCCTGACACTGGGAAACAGGACAATCATCATGAGCGGTGGGAAGATCGTGTTTTCCCTCTCCGGAAAGGAAAGGGAGGGGATGACGCTGGAGAGTCTGATGGAGCTGTTCCGGCAGTACACCAGCAAAAACCTGGACAGCGACAAAATGCTTCTGCGGGAGATGTGACTGCACCGGATCCTGCCTGCGGGACCAAGATAAAAAGCCGCGGCTGCAAAGCAGCCGCGGCTTTTGTCGTATCGGTATCGATCTTGTTCTGCCGGTGCGTGGAAAACGAAAATGGGGTTTTACTTTCCGGCTTTAAACGAAAGATACTCATCGAAGGTGGACTGACGGTCAATGGTGCCGCTTCCGGTGAGTTCAATGACGCGGTTTGCAATGGAATCCACAAACTGATGGTCCTGAGAGGTGAAGATCACATTCCCTTTAAAGTCGATCAGGCCGTCGTTGAGGGCGGTAATGGATTCCAGATCCAGATGGTTGGTGGGCTGGTCCAGCAGCAGGACATTGGCTCCGGACAGCATCATGCGGGAAAGCATGCACCGAACGCGCTCCCCGCCGGAGAGTACCTCCGCGGGCTTTAAAGCGTCGTCGCCGCTGAAGAGCATACGCCCCAAAAAGCCCCGCAGATAGCTGATGTCCTGGTTTTCAGAAAACTGGCCCAGCCAGCGGATCAGATCCAGCTCGCAGCTGTCAAAATAGCTGGAATTATCTTTGGGAAAATAGGCCTGGCTGGTGCTGACTCCCCATTTGTAAAAGCCGCTGTCCGGCTCCAGCTCCCCGGAGAGGATGCGCAGCAGAGTGGTCTGGGCAATTTCATTTTCCCCCACCAGGGCAATTTTGTCCTCCCGGTTCATGCGGAAGGTGACGCCGCCCAGTACCTCTGTGCCGTCCACCGTTTTGTACAGGCCCTCCACCTGCAGGATCTCCTTTCCCACCTCGCGGTCCGGTTTGAACTGGACAAAGGGGTACCGCCGGGAGGAGGCGGGCATATCCTCGATCTCCAGTTTTTCCAACAGCTTTTTGCGGGAAGTGGCCTGTCGGGACTTTGACTTGTTGGCGGAGAAACGGGCGATAAACTCCTTGAGCTCCTTGGCCTTCTCCTCGTTTTTCCGGTTCTGGTCCTTGATCATCTGCTGGATCAGCCGGCTGGACTCATACCAGAAATCGTAGTTGCCCACGTACATCCGGGCCTTGCCGTAGTCGATATCCACTGTGTGGGTGCACACGGTATTTAAAAAATGCCGGTCGTGAGAGACGATGATCACCGTGCCGGGAAAATCCAGCAGAAAATCCTCCAGCCAGTTGACGGAGGGGATGTCCAGGTTGTTGGTGGGCTCGTCCAGAAGGATGATCTGGGGCTGGCCGAACAGAGCCTGTGCCAGCAGAACTTTAATCTTTTCACTCGCCTTGAGGGAGCCCATCAGGGCGCTGTGCAGTTCGGAACCGATCCCCAGCCCCTGCAGCAGCTGGGCGGCCTCGGTCTCCGCCTCCCAGCCGCCCATCTCTGCGAACTCCCCCTCCAGGTAGGAGGCACGTTCGCCGTCCTCATCGGAGAAATCCGGTTTTTCGTACAGCGCTTCCTTCTCCTTCATGATCTCGTAGAGGCGGGCGTTTCCCATGATGACGGTATCCATCACCGGGTATTTGTCATATTGGAACTGATCCTGCTTGAGCACCGACATGCGCTCGTGGTCCGGGATCAGAACTTCTCCGGTGCTGGGTTCCAGCTCCCCGGAAAGGATCTTCAGAAAGGTAGATTTTCCCGCTCCGTTGGCGCCAATGACCCCATAGCAGCTGCCGGGGAGAAATTTTAAATCCACATCTTTAAAAAGCGTACTGCCGCCAAACTGGAGGCTTAGGTTGGATACTGTGATCATACTGTTTTCCTTTCTCCGTTTCCCGCCGGGATACCGGTGGTTTTCTGTACCGCCGCCCGGCCCGGCAAAATGCCGCTTGAGTTTTCAGTATAACACAAAAGCCTCCTGAAAAGCATAGCGCCGCTGCAAAATCGGTATCTTACATGATTCAGAGCGAATATCAAGGGCCAATTTGTTCATTTCACCGGCAGCCATGGCTTTTTGAAACAGCACGGGACGGAAAAAGCATTCCAAAAGGGAAGTATCCCGATCAGGGACGGAGGGGGACATCTGTGCCGGGGGCAGGTGCGGAGGAACTGGATGCCAGGCGCGCCATGCTTCTTCGGCTTTCCAAAGAAAGGGAGTAGAGGCAGGAGAGGGCGTCGCTTCGTGCGTTTTCCGCGCTGGATTTAAGCACCTGCGAGAAAAAACATTCAATTTTCTTCAGTTCCTGATACAGCTGCCTGCTCTCCCGAAGGCCCTCCGGTGTAAGGCGGACGCAGCCGTAGTATTCCTTTTGCGCCAGTCCCTGGGCAGAGAGCTGCCCCAGCATTTTGGACACACTGGCGCGGGAAATGCCAAGCTGGGCCGCAACTTTTACCGACCGGATGGCGGAACCCTGACCAAGCTCATAAATCGCGACCAGATATCGGATGGCGGCGTCGGACATCGTATCCCTCTTCTCGATGTGTTTGCTGTTGCTAACTGAAAGAATAGCACAGGAAGAAGAGAAAAGCAACGGTTTTTTGGAGTACAAAAAGAATTATATTTATTTTGTTCTTGCAAATGTTTCCGTCTGGAAACATTTTTGTCGGGTTTTTCCAATTGCAAGAAAAGAGCAAACAACAATTTGCTTTAGTTGATGAATTTTGAAATGGATGTGAATCTTACTTGAAAATTTTATTGACAAATACAGTTAGCAGTGGTAAACTGTGAACCGTTCAAGAGGCCTGCATTGTATTCTCTTTGTTCTATTGATTGCAAGTTGTCTTAAGCAAACTATGCAGCAAAGTGAAAAGAGCTGATGCAGGCCGCGATTTTCGCAATTAGTTAGCATAAGCTAATGACAGGAGGGATGGCAATGATGCCGTTGAGTCTTGCCCCGGCGGGCGGAGAAAATACGATACGGAAAATTGGTGGGACTGCCGAGATGAAAAAGCACCTAAAGGATTTGGGGTTTGTGGCAGGGGGAACGGTGGTCGTTTTATCGGCAATGAGCGGAAACATTATTGTAAAAGTAAAAGAGGCCCGGATCGCCATCAGCGAGGAGATGGCGCGCAGAATTATGGTGTAATATGCCCGCAGAAAGGAACGATGAAGATGAAAACACTGAAAGAAGCAAAGATCGGTGAGACGGTAAAGGTTGTAAAGCTTCATGGAGAGGGCCCTGTCAAGCGTCGCATGATGGATATGGGCATTACCAAGGGGACTGAGATCTATGTCCGCAAGGTGGCTCCCCTGGGAGACCCCATTGAAGTGACGGTACGGGGGTATGAACTGAGCCTGCGCAAAGCAGACGCCGGAATGATTGAGGCAGAGTGACAGCCAGTCCTGCCCCTGTATAACACAGCTTGGAAGGAGCGGTAATATGGAGAAACAAATCAGAATTGCCTTGGCGGGCAACCCCAACTGCGGCAAGACAACGCTTTTTAACGCCCTGACCGGTTCCAACCAGTTCGTCGGGAACTGGCCCGGTGTTACGGTGGAAAAAAAAGAGGGAAAACTGAAGGGATATGAGGACGTTGTGGTCATGGATCTTCCCGGGATCTATTCCCTTTCCCCTTATACATTGGAAGAAGTGGTCGCCCGAAATTACCTGGTGGGAGAGCGCCCGGATGCCATCCTGAACGTTATAGACGGGACCAATCTGGAGCGCAACCTGTACCTTACCACGCAGCTGACCGAGCTGGGTATCCCTGTCGTCATCGCGGTGAACATGATGGATCTCGTGCGCAGGGCCGGCGATCAGATCAATATCACAGAGCTTTCCCGGGAATTGGGCTGCAAGATCATCGAGATCTCGGCGCTGAAAGGGGATGGTATCAAGGAAGCCGCCGGGGCGGCCGTGGAAGCGGCACAATACGTCGGAACCGTGCCGATGCATACCTTTTCCGGGCCGGTGGAGCATGCGCTTGCCCATATCGAAGAGGCGGCTGTCCATGATATGCCAAAGGAGCAGCAGCGCTGGTACGCCATAAAAATATTTGAGCGGGATGACAAGGTGCTGGAGAGCCTAAAGATCTCGCCCGACGTCATGGGACATATAGAAGAAGATATCCGGGCGGCCGAAGAGGAGCTCGACGATGACGCGGAGAGCATCATCACCAATGAGCGCTACATTTACATTGCGTCTCTCATCAAAAATTGCTACCGAAAGAAACGCTCCGGAGGGATTTCTGCCTCCGATAAGATCGACCGCGTGGTTACAAGCCGCTGGCTTGGTCTTCCTATTTTTGCGGTGGTCATGTTTTTGGTCTACTATATCTCTATGGTAACTGTGGGCTCCGCCGTCACCGATTGGGCAAACGACGGGCTCTTCGGAGACGGCTGGCATTTCCTGGGGATCGGTTCTTCCGCCTATGGGAAGGCGGAAGAAGAATACGGGGAGGCAATGAATGCGGTAAATGCTTTTCTTGAAACCGGAAAAGAGGGAGCAAAAGAGGTTTCCGCAGCCCTTGATACTGGGCACGAGAGCTTTGTTCCGGAACGCGCCGCCGCGCTGCTGAATGAATATGCCGCCCGGTTTTCTTCTCAGGACAAGGCTTCTATCGGCGTTCTAAGCGAAGAAGATCTCTCTGTTAAAGAAGTGACCTATACCGGCAAAGATCTGGCCAGGGCTGTCGGAGTGCTGGCCGCCGCCGGCTTTGCAGAGCCGGACCCCGCACAATACGGCGTCTGGGTGCCCGGAATTCCGGCGCTCATCGGGGAAGGGTTGGAAAAGATCGGAACCGCTGAATGGCTCAGCGGCCTGATTTTGGACGGTATCGTAGCCGGAGTGGGTGCAGTGCTGGGTTTTGTTCCCCAGATGCTGGTGCTGTTCCTGCTGCTTGCGTTTTTGGAAGCCTGCGGATATATGGCGCGCATCGCCTTTGTGCTGGATCGCGTTTTTCGAAAGTTTGGGCTTTCCGGTAAATCTTTTATCCCGATCCTGATCGGGACCGGCTGCGGGATTCCCGGGATCATGGCGTCCCGCACCATCGAGAATGAGCGTGACCGCCGAAGGACGATCATTACCACTACTTTTATCCCCTGCGGCGCCAAGACTCCGTTTATCGCCATGATCGCAGGGGCATTGTTCGGCGGGTCGGCCCTGGTTGCCGTTTCCGCTTATTTCCTGGGGATGGTATGTATCGTTCTCTCCGGAATTATGCTCAAAAAGACCAGAATGTTTGCCGGGGACCCGGCGCCCTTTGTCATGGAGCTGCCCGCCTACCATTGGCCTACCCTCGGTAATGTGCTGCGGTCCATGTGGGAGCGCGGCTGGTCCTTCATCAAAAAGGCCGGTACCATCATTTTGCTCTCCACCATCCTCGTGTGGTTCACCACTTATTTTGGCTTTGTGGACGGTACCTTCCGGATGCTCTCCGAAGAAGAGCTGGGCAGTTCTGTTCTGGCCATGATAGGGGGAGCTGTCGCTTGGGTCTTTGCCCCGCTGGGCTGGGGCAGCTGGCAGGCCGCGGTGGCTTCCATTACCGGGCTGGTGGCCAAGGAAAATATCGTCGGCACCATGGGGATCCTTTACGGCGGCTCCGCTTCGGTCTATGAAAGCCTTGCCGCTGCGTTTACCTCTTCCAGCGGCTATTCCTTCCTGGCTTTCAACCTGCTCTGCGCCCCCTGTTTTGCCGCCATTGGCGCTATCAAGCGGGAGATGAACAGCGCAAAATGGACCTGGTTTGCCATTGGATATCAGTGCTTGTTTGCCTATGCGGTGTCCCTTATCATCTATCAGGTCGGCTCAGCCTTTTCTGGTGATATCCATGCAGCCGGCTTTACCGCGGCCCTGGTTTTGCTGGCCGGTATCCTTTATATGCTGTTTAAACCCTATAAGGAGCCGGTGAAGCTGACGGCTCCGGCGGTTGTCAAATAAATCGGGCTGTCGGCGGGCGGATGAGGGCACGCACGTCTTGAGGGGCGGCTCAGCACTTGACGTCACATAGATCCGTTCCCGTTGATGGCGTTATAAAAGGAGTGATTTTTATGTTAAAGCTGCTGTTCCCAAACCTTTCCACCGTTTTGATCGTCATTCTCCTGATCCTCACGGTCACGCTGATCTGCAGGTCATTGATCCGGCGGAAGAAACAGGGGAGATCCTCCTGCGGATGCTCTGGATGTTCGGGCTGCGCCATGCATGGCGCCTGCCATAAGGAGCAGTGACAGCCCGACAGGACAGAAAGAGAGACGGAGGAGCGCTCCGTCTCTTTTTTTATAAAAAAGTGTCGAGTAAACGGAAGCGATAACAGTTTTCCTGTAAGGAAAACCAGCCTGAAAGGCATGGGCAAAAACAGGGCTTGAGATAGCTAAAACCGCCCCGGCCGTTTCGGGGAATTTTCCCGGGGTATATTGACAAGCTTTTTTGCCTGTGCTACCATAAAAACAATTGAATGCAGTTGGGTGCCTGCGCCAAGCAGGAGAATAGACAAGCTGGGTGAAACTCCCACACGGTCCCGCCGCTGTAAAGGAAGAGCCGCGCTTCATGATGTCACTGGGTAAAACCGGGAAGGCGAAGCCGGCGATGACGCCTGAGTCAGAAGACCTGCCCATTTGCAAGCGATTACACGGGTTACGTCAGATAACCGGTGTAAAAGAGCAAAAGCCGGGGAGGTTCCGCGGCGCTCTTTTTGCACCTGTTTTACGACAGGTGCTTTCTTTTTGCCTGTTTTGGGGCGGCAGGCAAACAAAGGAACAAGGAAAGGAAGGAAAGAAAATGTCTCGAAAGCAAAAAGCACTCATCATGCTTGCCCTGGCAGCCGCCATGACCTTTGGCGTAATGCCGTCGGCAAGCGCCATGCACATTATGGAGGGGTATCTTCCCCCAACGGCCTGTGTTCTCTGGGGGGTACTGTGCCTTCCGTTTTTAGCGGCAGGGTTCCTCTCCATCAGGAACCGGTTGAACGACAATAAGCGGGCGCTCCCGCTGCTGGCCGTGTCCGGAGCGTTTATCTTTGTTATTTCTTCTCTGAAGATCCCCTCCGTTACGGGAAGCTGCTCCCATATGACGGGTACAGGGCTTGGCGCCATTCTTTTCGGGCCCTTTGCCGTCAGTGTTTTAGGGGTGATCGTGCTGCTGTTTCAAGCGGTTTTGCTGGCCCACGGAGGCCTGACCACTTTGGGAGCCAATATTTTTTCCATGGCCATTGCCGGGCCGTTTGTGTCCTATGGAATCTATCTGCTCTGCCGGAAATTCAGGGTAAACCGAAAGGTGGGCGTTTTTTTGGCGGCGTCCGTGGGAGACCTTTTTACCTACTGTGTCACCAGTTTGCAGCTGGCAGCGGCTTATCCTTCAGAGCAGGGAGGGATCGCCGCCTCCGCCATAAAATTTCTGGGGGTGTTTGCCCCCACCCAGGTACCGCTGGCTGTTATCGAGGGGCTCCTGACCGTTGTCATCGTGATCGCACTGGAAAGCTATGCAAAACCGGAGCTTAAATGTGTGGGATATTATAAAGAGGAGGCGAAAAGATCGTGAGCAGAACTTCCAAAACCGTTTTTTGCTGTTTGGCCGCTGTGGTACTGATCGCGCTTATTCCGCTGTTTGCGCTGAAAGGTGCGGAGTTCGGAGGTTCCGACGACGCGGGAAGTGTCATGATCGAGGAGATCCAGGGAGGGGTATATGAACCGTGGTTTACTCCTGTGCTGGAAACTATGATCGACGGTGAGCTGCCCGGTGAGGTGGAGAGCCTGATTTTCTGCCTTCAGACCGGGATCGGAGTAGGGGTCATCGCGTTTTTCTTAGGCCGTTTTGTAGAGCGGAAAAAACTGGGAAAAATGGAGGAGTGAACGGAATCGGGCGATAAAATGATCGTAATCGATAAAATATGTTATTCTTCCGGCCTGAGAGGGGTAAATGCCGGGGAAAAGATGGCGTTTTCCGTCATGACGCTGTTGTTTTGCGTTGTCAGCCGCAATGCCGCCGTGGCACTGGCTGTCTTTTTCGGAAATACGGTGTTGACCCTTTGGAAGGGCAGGACCCCGTGGAAACAGTATGCCAGGCTGCTCCTGATACCGGCCGCCTTTGTGCTGTTGAGTACCGCCGCGATTTTAGTCAATTTTTCCCGCGTCCCACTGGATGCCTTCGCTGTTCCAATAGGGGAGTATTACATAACGGGCAGCCGCCGGTCCCTTGCGCTTTGCATCAGGCTGATCCTCACCGCTCTGTCTGCAGCCTCCAGCCTTTATTTCCTCTCTCTGAGCACACCGGTCACCGATATTCTCCAGGTGCTTCAGCGGCTGCGCTGCCCGACCCTTCTGGTGGAGCTGATGTTGCTTACATACCGGTTTATCTTTGTGTTGGCCGAAACTGCCGCCGCCATGACCACCGCACAGCAATCCCGGCTGGGCAACCGGAACTTTAAAACCTCGGTCAGGTCCTTCGGGGCGCTCGGTTCCATGCTGTTTATCCGGGCGGTAAAGCGCTCTGCCCGCATCTATGACGCAATGGAGTCCCGCTGCTATGATGGAAAGCTCCGGGTCTTGCGGGAGAGCATTCCGCCTAAAGGGGCGGAGATAGCCGGGATCATCCTCTGGGGGCTGGTGCTTTTTGGTGTTTTTATGGGGAGTGTGCTGTTATGAAAGAGCTGATGCGGGCAGAAGATCTTTTCTTTTCCTACGATGAGGGGGAGACCTGGTCCCTTGAGGGGCTGAGCCTCACCATTCAGCGGGGGAAAAAATATGCCTTTATGGGGGCCAACGGCTCGGGGAAATCCACCTTTTTTCTCTGCTGCAACGGGATACACCGTCCAAACCGCGGGGCGATTTATTTTGATGGAAAACCGGTCTCTTACAAAAGCCGGGATCTTTTGGCCCTGCGCGCCAGGGTAGGGGTCGTCTTTCAGGACCCGGATGACCAACTGTTTTCGGCCAGCGTCTATCAGGAGATTTCCTTTGGGGCGCTCAACCTGGGGATGCCGGAGAAAGCGGCCCGCCGGGAGGTGGAGCGGGTGATCGATAAGCTGGAGATCACCCCCTTTTCCCATAAACCGGCCCATGCCCTCAGCGGAGGGCAGAAAAAGCAGGTGGCCATTGCGGATGTACTGGTGATGCACCCCGATATAATCATCTTAGACGAGCCCTGTGCCGCTCTGGACCCCAGGCACAGCCGCATTGTCCGGGGGATTATAGATCAGCTGACCGGGGACGGCGTTACAGTGCTGATGTCGACCCACGATGTGGACTATGCCTTTTCCTGGGCAGATGAGATCATGTTGTTTCACAGGGGGCGCCTGCTGCGCCAAGGGTCTCCCGAAGAGGTCTTTTCCGATATACAGGCGTTGGAGACCGCGGGGCTCGGCCGCCCGGCCGTGCTGGAGGTTTTTCAGAGCCTGACTCAAAAGGGAGTTCTGCCGAAAGGGCTTTCGGTCCCGCGGGACCTGAAAGCTCTGCAGAGGTATCTGGAAGATCTTCCCTCAGGGGAACGCCCGTCGTCCCTGTAAAACAAAACAGCGCCTGTTTCTTTCGAGACGGGCGCTGTTGTTTTATACGAAGAAAACCATCAGCAATGCTGGTAATTCCCAAAAGCTTTAGCTATGCCCATAAAATATAATATCCGAGCGAAACGAGGAACCCAATCATAAAAACGGTAGAAGGAAAAGGTGCATACAATAATAGAACACTCTATCGCTATTTTAAATAGCGATAGGGTGTTCTATGCAGTAGAAAGAAATATAGGATCGGCTGGTAATAGGCCCTAAGGGGGCCTGTACAACCACTGACATGGCCGCTGGTTATGATTCGGGGCAGGATCATCAGTCCTCCAGGGTTTGGATCCGGTCTCCGGAAGTATCACGCCCGGGGGAATGGAATGCTTCCACGGTAGCGGAGATGGCGTCGGCGACGCCGTAGGAGGTGCGGAGGATATTCATGGGGTCGCAGAGGCTTTCAAACTCCGCCGGGCTGTTGATAAACCCAAGCTCCACCAACAGGGAAGGGGCGTAGGTCATGCGGGTGACGCGATAGTAGGACTGGATAGCCCCGCGCTGTTTTCTGCCGGTGGCCTTGTACAGGGCATCCGATACCTTTTCCGCGAAAAGCCGGGAAGTCTCCTCGTGGTAGTACACCTCTGTTCCGGTGCTTTGAGAGGAATCCACCGATTCGCCGGTGCTGTTGTGATGGAAGGAGAGAAAGAAATCCGCCCGGGCGGCCCGGGCCGGGTCCATCCGCTCTTCAAAGCTCAGGCGCTGGTCCTCTTCATTTACCAGGATCACTTCGGCCCCAAGCTGCTCCAGACGCTGCCTGACGGCCCATGCTGTGACAAAGTTGAGCTCCCGCTCCGCGGGGCCTGCCGCACCGGCAGGGCCCAGGGCGCCCGGGTCATCCCCGCCGTGTCCGGCATCCAGCACCACGGTCATTCCGGTAAAGGGCTTTCCGTAAACCTCCGAGAGCACAGGGGCCTTCTTCAGGTAGATAACGGTGTTGTTTCCGTCATATTCCACATGGTAGCCCCACAGGTTTACCCCGGGAAGCAGAGAAAAACGCAGGGTAACAGAGCCGTCAGAGTTTTCCGTCCGGGTGAGGGAGGAGATGAGCTCGGAACGGTAGGGGCCGAGGGAAGCGGGGACGCCGCTTGTGTGGAATAGGCGCACCGTCAGGGCACCGTCCTCCAGACGGGCGGTAAAGGCGGGACGGGAGGTACCGGTGAGGGTAAAGGCCTCCCCTTTGATGTCGGAGGTAAAATTGAGGTCGGAGACCCGGTTCTCGATATTTCCGCTGCCCTCGATAATGTCGGCGGTGGCTTTGGGCAGATACCCACCGGAGGAGAGCTTATAAAAGCTGTCCTGGTTTTCCTCCACCGTATCGCAGGCGCCCTGGGGAAGGGTCATGTAAAAATCGTCCTCCACTGTGATATCGCCGTAGACGTTGTTGATATAGTCGTTGGCTGAAACGGCGAGCACTGCGTTCTGCCCCACAGTGTAGAGCTCTCCGCTGGAGGTGTAGGTGCTCACCTTTCCGCCGTATGTAAGTGTGTAGACAGCGGGGCCGGTCTTTACCGTCTTGGCGGAGCTGTTCTCGGGCCATGTTACTTCGGCGCTGAAAACAGCCGGCACGCCGGGGTCGGCGTATTTGACCTGGCTGAGAGATGCGGTAACACCTCCGGCTTTCACCTGTACGGCGGCGCCGGAGGGCGCCACGCAGAGAAAGGTGATCTTCTCCCCTGCATAGGCAGGCTCCGCCCAGTTGGGAAACATGCTGCTCTGGATGATCTTGCTGATCTTGGAAGGGGAGACGGAGGCGGCGGGGTCCGGCCGAAGAATGGTGACCGTCTCGGTCTTGCCGCCCTGCCGGAAGGAATAGGTGTTGGTGCCCACGGCCACATCCACTAGAACGCCGAAGGCCCCCTGCCTTCCGGGACGCTCCAGCTCTTTCCCTTCAAAATACAAAGGCTGCTCCGGGTCGGAAGTTCCCATAATAAAATAGCTGTCGGAGGAGACAGAGATCTGCTCCGTCGGTCGGGTGACGGCAAACTCCCGGGGAATATCCAGAGAATACCCCTCTGGCAAGAAATCGCCCCCGGAGAGCATCCCGGCAATATTGACCGCCTGGTTGTTTAAATTCCCCTTCAGGCTGGAATAGGAGAGCATCAGGGAGCCATCCACCCCCATCCGATGATTCAGGTACAACTGGGCGCTGATCTCATTGGGATCGCGGTAAAAGTTGCGGTCGGCAGTGGGCGAAAGTACTTTATAGGCCTGGTGCGCGGTGATAAGCTCTGTTTCATACTGCTGTGCCAGCGCTTTCCAGTGGGATACCTCCGTCTGATAGTCGTAAGTATCCGATTCAACGGGAAAGGAGATCTCCGCCACGACGAAGTCGAGCAGGCGGTCTCCCATCCACCGCTCCGGGTCGGCCTCTCCTACATAGGCGTTTCCGCCGTTTTTAGAGAGCTGAAGCTCCTCCCAGCTGTAATCGGTCAGGATGCCCAGCTGTGTTTCGGAGCGGACGGATTTTATTTCGGAGTTCAGGCGCGCCAGCAGGTCGTAGAGAGAATCCTGCCGAAACTCGGAAAGGGAGCGCCCTTCGCCGTACTGATCATACATTTCGGAATCCTTCAGGCTCGCGTCCGGGTATTGGAAGTTTTCCAGGAGGATGCCGTCCACTTTGTACTTGGAGACGATCTCTTTGATGCCCGCCGTGATAATAGCGCGGGAGCCGCTGTCCCCGGGGTTTAAGTAAACTGCGCCGGAGGCGGTGGATACCGCCATCTGCGGGATTTTTGTGGCGGGGTTGCTGATGGAGAGCTGTTTTGCCTTCTGAGGGCCATCCGCTACCAGATAAGGGTCCACCACCGCGTAAACCCGGAGCCCTGCGGCGCGGGCGGCTTTCATCAGGTAATTCATGGGGTCAAACATCAGCACCATTTTCCCCTGCTCGCCTGTCCAGTATTCGCTGTTGGGGTAGTAGGTGGAGCGGTACATGGCGTCGCCGCAGGGGCGCGCCTCGTAAAAGATCGTGTTATACCCGCTCTGCTGGGCAAAAAATATAATGCGGTCGATCTCCTGGATCAGCTCGCCGGAGGAGAGCCCCGGTTTGGTGGGGAAATCCTGGTTGTTTTTGGTGCGCACCATCAGCCCGTGAAGAGAGGGGTCCTCCTCCGGGAGCCGGGAAGTTTCCGCCGCAGCGGCGGGGACGCCAAAGCCGGCCAGCAGCAGCGCTACGGTAAAGGCGGCCAGAACTCTTTTCCAATTCTTTTTCAAAAATATCCCTCATTTCCCGTCGGGGCACAGAGCCGACAAGTAAGATCATTTTTTACAGGGTAAAATCAGACGGATCATATTCCGGAAGGGGCGGCGTTTTGACCGGCACCCGTTTCAGCGGCGCGTAGACAAACTTGCGGCAGTAATAAAAGGGGGTGACTACTCCCTTTTTTTCACACAGGATCATTTTATGATCGCTGGCCCAGAACCCATGGGCGCAGTAAGCGCAGGCGGGCTCAATGTTTTTCCCGAACAATTTGGAAGCCATCTGTTTTCCCCCATCCGGTCTTTTGCGTTTTCCTTCAGCGTAAGGGCGCCCGGCAGCTAAAACAAGGCCCCCACGGCGAAAACGGAAACCATAGGAACCGCCGTTGTTTCAGGCTGCGCACAGAATAGAGAGGCTGGCGGACGCTTCAACCGCGAAAGCCGCCTTTTCCTGCTGTCAGGCAGCAAGCTCAGACCTATTATAACAAATTGCCCCTTTAAAATCTACGGCCAGTCTGTAAATAAAGGCGGCGGGAAAAAGCACCTTTCTTCAGGCCGCTCCCCGTCAGCACCGAGGCACAGAGCAGCAGCATGACACAGGAGAGAAGGGGGCTGTGGGAGACCACGGCCGGAGAGCTGCCACCAGCGGGAAGAAAGACCTCCGCAGATTGAGGCGACAGACAAAGAAGTACTGCGGCAAAAGCGCAGGTGAGAAGCCCGTGAAAAAGGCGTGAGAGGACGAAAGGACGGAAAGAGACTGTTTTGGCCGGGAAAAGAGAGATTACCTGAAACAGAACGGAGACACCGGAAAATGATACCAGAAATGCCGCAAGAAAAACACCTGTAATGCCATTTGCCTTTACAGCTTCCCGGCAACCTGTCGTCACCTCCCAAAAGCCGGTGTAAAGGGAAAAAAGGGCGTTTTGGTCCGCTTGAGGGAAACGGTCGGCTAAAAGCTCCGGAACTCCGATAACCTTCCACAGTGCCGTCAGAGAGGAAAAAAGCAGCACAAAGCCACAGATCCCAAGCATACCGGATACTCCCTGTTCCACCGCGGACACCAGTGCCTGAGAGTAGGGAAGCGTTTTAACATCGGCTTTCCCTTTTTCCGGCCTTTGTCCAAACCCAAGGAAGACCCCGATAACAAGCGAAGAGATCATCTGGGAGGCAAGCAGCAGCATCCCTATCCCCGGGCTGTGAAACATTCCGGCTCCCACGGCGCCCACCAGAAAGGCGGGGCCCGCGTTGACGCAGAAACAGAGAAGGCGCTGTACATCCCGGGCTGAAAGGGCCCCGTTTTTCATCAGCACCGCGGCGGACCTTGCTGCCACCGGGTAGCCGCCCAAGGTACCCATCAGTACCGGGATGGCGGCGCAGCCCGGCAGATGAAACAGGCGCTTTACCACAGGGCCAAAGAGCTTTTCCGCCGCCCGGGCCGGCCCGGAGAGGGAGAAAAACCCGGACAGGATCAAAAAAGGAAGCAGGGAGGGGATCAGCGTCTCTCCGCAGAGGGACAGCCCCTCCCGTACACCGGTGCTCATCTCCGCGGGAAAGGCCAGCAGGCAGGCGGCATAAACCGTACAGAACAGTGCCGCGACAAGGCAGGCGCTTTTGGAAGCAGCTGTTTTTAATTTCATGGCGTTCCTCCTTTGCATCATCAACCGGATATTTATATATATGAGTCTCCTCAGGTTTTATGGCCCGGACGGGAGAGGGCGGGAAAACACATAGTTTTTTCACAGGATGCATATATAAGCTTCGTAGAAGCCGCTTTTGCGAAAAAGAGAAGGGAGGCATTCTGTCATGGCAAGAGGCAAAGCGCCATCCAGGCGCAGAAAACCTCCGGAGGAGGAAAAAATCACCGCCCCGGAGCGCATCGCCCGGGCGATGGATGTTCCGCAGAACGTGTTCGGCTCTTTTTCCCAGATCTGTCTGTCCGGGAACCGGGAGGTGGTGCTGGACGGCTGCAAGGGCGTGCTGGAATATGAGCCGGAACTCATCCGTCTGAGCCTTGGGGACAAAGTGCTGCAGTTTACGGGACGAAATCTTCAAATCAAATGCATGACAGGGGAAAATGTGATTTTAGAGGGTTATATTATTTCGGTCACCTTTCAGGCCTGAAGTTAGGGGAAAGCTATGTTTATCGTCAAACTGCTTCGCTTTTTAAAAGGATATGTAAAATTCTCCGCGGGCGGGGTATTCATCGAGCGCTTTTTTAACCTTGCCGTCCACCATGGAGTCCCCATTTGGGACGCGGAAAAGAAAGATACGGAAATGGCCGGATGCACCCCCGCCAAAAGCTACCGGCGCCTGCGCCCCTACGCCAGACGTACCCATGTGTATCTTAGGGTGACAGAACGCCACGGCCTTCCCTTCTGGCTGCGGCGATACCGTCGGCGGATCGGCCTTGGGCTGGGAGCGGTGCTGTTTATCGCGTTCCTGTTCGGCATGGGGAATTTCATCTGGGATATCGAGGTCGAAGGCTGCGCGGAGGTGTCGGAGGGGGAGGTGCTGGATACCCTGGCGGAGCAGGGGATGCGAATAGGCGCGTTTATTCCCGCCCTTGACGCCAGGGATCTGGAGCGTACCACGCTGCTCTCCATTAAGCGCCTTGCCTGGATCGCCGTCAACATCACCGGAAGCACTGTGACTGTGGAGGTGCGGGAAAGGACCATGCCGCCGGAAATGTACCTGGACGATGACAAGCCCTGCAACATCGTGGCGCGGGCCACGGGCCATATCCTCTCCATCGACGTCTACGATGGCATGGGGATGATCCGGGCGGGCGATACCGTGATGGAGGGAGACCTGATCGTCAGCGGCATCATAGAGGACGCCAAGGGAAAAACCAGGATCAAACACGCCAGAGCCAAGGTGGTGGCACGCGCAAAATATACGGCGCAGGCCGAAGTGCCGATGACACAGACGGTCCGGGAGCCTACCGGGCAGAACGATGTCCATATTTCTCTGAAAGCTTTTTCCGCGGAGCTCCCTCTGTTTTGGAAGCGGGAAACAGAGCAGCCCTATGAGCTTTGCAGGACCATGACGCCGGTTTCTTTTTTGGGGTTTTCCACTCCGTTTGCCATCTGTCGGGATGAGATTGCCTATTACCGCGAAAAGACGATACAGCTGACCGAGACGGAGGCGAAGGAACAGGCCATCGAAAAGCTTGGCCGGATAGAAGAAGAATCCATGGAAGATATCAAAATTTTGAGCCGGCAGCTCGCCGGAAAAAAAGAGGGAGGGGTTTACCGGCTGACCGCGGAGTACCAGTGCGAAATGGAGATCGGGCGGGAACAGGAAATCTTAATAAATTCATAAATCAATAACACAAATTTGGTATTATGTGCTATAATAATCTGCGTAGCGTGACGACCTTTTGGCTTTCATGATGGTTTGTCAGAAACGGCGGCCGGGTTCAGCACGCTTTTTTACTGGCCCCGGCGGGGGCGGCGCGTATTTTACCGGCCTTATTTGGGCTGCCCGCACGGCAGAACGGAGGAATTATAAAAAATGACAGAGCGCCTTGTCGATATCGAACGCATGGAGCACACGCTGGAGCTCTTTGGAAGTTTTGATGAGAACGTCCGCATTTTGGAAGCAGCGTACCACGTGACGATCGTCAACCGGGGAACCCAGATCAAAGTGAGCGGTGAGGAAGAAAACGTCTCTCTGGCCATCAAAGCCATGGAGGGGCTGCTCACCATCCTCAACAAAGGGGAGACCCTTTCAGAGCAGAACGTCCGCTATGTCATGAGTCTTGTGGCGGAGGGCAGCGAGGACAAGATCGCCACTTTGGGCAGTGACTGCATCTGCATTACGGCCAAAGGAAAACCGGTAAAGCCCAAGACCCTGGGGCAGAAAAGCTATGTGGAGGCAATCCGGCAGAATACCATTGTGCTTGGGGTAGGCCCGGCAGGAACCGGGAAAACTTATCTGGCGGTAGCAATGGCGGTAAAAGCTTTCCGCGCCCACGACGTCAACCGTATCATCCTCACCCGGCCCGCCATTGAGGCGGGGGAGAAGCTCGGGTTTCTTCCGGGAGACTTGCAGAGCAAGGTAGACCCCTATCTGCGCCCGCTGTACGATGCCCTGTTTGATATGCTGGGGGCGGAGAACTATCAGAAATATGTGGAGCGGGGCAATATAGAGGTGGCTCCGCTGGCTTATATGCGCGGGCGTACGCTGGACGATTCCTTCATCATCCTCGATGAGGCCCAGAACACCACTCCGGAGCAGATGAAAATGTTCCTGACACGGCTTGGCTTTAATTCCAAAGCAGTGATCACCGGAGATGTCACACAGATCGACCTGCCTTCGGAGAAACGCTCCGGCCTGGTGGAGGCTATGAAGGTGCTCAAGGGCATCGAAGATATCGGTATCATCCGTTTTACAGAAAAGGATGTCGTACGCCACCGGCTGGTACAGGATATCATCAAGGCGTATGAAAAATATTATGAGGAGGGTAAAAAGCACAGATAATGGAAAGTGTAAAAGTACTCATCACCAATATGCAAAAACTGGTCAAGATCCCCACCGGCACCCGCCTTTTGATCCGCCGGTGCTGTCATGCTGTGCTCACAATGGAGAAATTCCCCATGCCCGCAGAGGTGAGCGTGAGCTTTCTCGACAACGAGCAGATCCGTCAGCTCAACGCGGAATACCGCGAAAAAGATTCCGCCACGGATGTTCTCTCCTTTCCTCTGGGGGAAAATGGGCAGTACGATATCAACGGAGATACCGGCGCACGGATGCTGGGCGATATTGCCATCTCAGTGGAACGGGCTGTGGAACAGGCGGAGCAGTATGGACACAGCTTCCAGCGGGAGATCGGGTTTCTCACGGTACATTCCATGCTTCACCTTTTGGGCTATGATCACGAGGCAGGGGGGCTGGAAGCGGTCAGAATGCGGGAAAAAGAGGAGATCGTCCTGCAGAAGCTGGGGCTCAGCCGGGACGCCAGCTATACTTTTGAAGAAGAATGAACAAAGAGTTTCGCAGCCTTTTCCAAAGCTTTTACAATGCGGGCAGAGGGTTTCTGTACTGTGTCAATAACGAGCGAAACATACGCATCCACCTGACGGCGGCGCTGTATGTTCTGCTCTTTTCGTTGTTTTACGATTTCTCCCTTCTTCAATATGCGGTGATCTTCGGCGTCATTGCCCTGGTCATTGCCATGGAAATGATCAATACCTCCATCGAGGCACTGGTCAACCTGATCTCCCCCTCCTACAGCGGGTTGGCCCGCATCGCCAAGGATGTGGCGGCGGGGGCTGTATTTGTCTGCGCGGGAACGGCCGCTGTCATCGGTGTTCTGTTTTACTGGGATATTATGGCATTTCAGCGCATTTTTTTCTTTTTTGCCGATTCCCCTGCTATGCTGATCCCACTGCTTGGGATGGCCGGTTTTTCCTGCTGGTTTGTGTTTCGCGGGCCGGGCAAGGTAGCAAAGCGGATCAGAAAAAAGAGTGATGACATCCGCAGCCGATGATGCGGAAAGGCCGCGCAGGCGGCAGAATGGAACAGGATATGGAAAAAACTTATTCGGAATTTGTAGCCATTGTCGGCTGCCCCAACGTGGGAAAATCAAGCCTGCTCAACGCCCTGGTGGGGGAAAAGGTGGCCATTGTCACCAGCCGCCCCCAGACCACCCGCACCCGTATCACCGGCGTGCTCACCCAGGGGGATACCCAGTTTGTGTTTATCGATACTCCCGGGCTGCACCGCCCGAAAACCAAGCTCAGCGAGTATATGGTCAAACAGGTAAAGGATTCTGTGGCCGATGTGGATGTGGCGGTTTTGGTGACGGAGCCTGTGGGAGAGATCCGGCCGGCGGAGCAGGAGCTTTTGGAGAGCTTCCGTGCGCGCCGTCTGCCCGCGATCCTTGCCGTCAATAAGATCGACTCCCTGGCTAAAAAAGAGATGATGATGGAGAAGATCGCCGCATTTTCCGGCCTGTTTCCCTTCGCGGCGGTAGTCCCTGTCTCCGCTTTGGAACGGGACGGAGTGGATATCCTGCTCTCGGAGGTGAAAAAATTTGCCCAGGAGGGGCCGCATTACTTTCCGGATGACGCCATGACAGACCAGCCGGAGCGGGTCATCGTGGCGGAGATCATCCGGGAAAAGCTGCTCTGCAACCTTCGGGACGAGATCCCTCACGGCACTGCGGTTTTGGTGGAATCGATGAAGGAACGGGAGAACCAGGAGATCACCGATATTCAGGCGGTCATTTACTGCGAACGGGACAGCCATAAGGGAATGATCATCGGCAAGGGCGGCGCCATGCTGAAAAAGGTTTCCAGCGAGGCCCGAGCCGAGATAGAAAACTTTCTGCAGATCCACTGCAACCTCCAGTGCTGGGTCAAGACCAAGCCGGATTGGAGAAACAAAGCCGGGGCGATCAGCAATTTTGGATTTCAGTGATCCGGCATGAAAAAGGACGGAATATAATGCTTTTGCAGGCCTGCGCTATCAGCCAGGCCTGCTTTATTTTTGCCGGGAATGGACCTTGTGGAAAATATTTGGAGGTTACTACAAAAATTGTACGGCATATTGATTCCGTGCTTTTATTATACTATCATGTTAGCGATTTAAAGTAAAAACGTTTGAAAATCGGAGGAAAACAAGTTTTGAAGCGGTTTGACAAAATTACCCCAGAGGGAACCAAGGACACACTGTTCTGTGAGTGCGACGCGAAAAACAAGGTGCGCGGGGCGATGCAGCGGATCCTGCTCTCCCGGGGGTTTCGCCAGGTGATGACTCCGGGCTTTGAATTTTATGACGTTTTCCAGGGGGCGTCCGGCTGCTTTCCTCAGCAGTCCATGTACAAGCTCACCGATCAGAAAGGGCGTCTTATGGTCGTTCGGCCGGATTCCACCATTCCCATTGCGCGGCTGACGGCCACTAAGCTTCAGGGAGAGCGGATGCCGCTCCGGTTGTTTTATGACCAAGATGTTTACCGCATGAGCCCTGCCATGAGCGGGCGCAGCGATCAGATATCCCAGTGCGGTGCGGAGCTGATCGGGGCGGGCGGAAAGCGCGCCGACCTGGAAATGCTGCTGCTGGCGGACCGCTGTATGGCGGCCTGCGGCACGGGAGCGTTTACGCTGGAGTTGGGGCATATCGGGCTGTTTCAGTCTCTTGCTGTGTCTTTAAATGTTTCGGAAGAGCAGAGGGAGCAGCTGCGGGGCTACATGGAAAGTAAAAACTACGGCGGGCTGGAAGTACTGCTGAACTGCCTGCCTCCTTCCAGAGAAAGAGATGCTCTTCGGCGGCTGCCCCGGCTTTTCGGCGGGGAAGAAGTGTTTCAGGAGGCGTCCCGGCTGTGTGAAAACCCGGAATACCTTAAAAACCTGACGTCCTTAAAAGACCTTTATGCGAGCCTTTCGGAGGCAGGGCTCAAAGGCCGGCTGATCATGGATTTCGGAATGGTACATCAGGCGGAATATTATACCGGAATTCTTTTTCGGGGATACCTGAAGGGGGCGGGGGAGCCGGTGCTCTCCGGCGGGCGTTATGACAGCCTGCTGAAGGATTTTAATTGCGATCTGCCTGCCGTGGGCTTTGGGATCAGCATCGATATTTTGGCCGCCCAGCTGTTGGCAGAGGGTGGGGCACAAACCGCCGTCCCGGATCTTTTGATCCATCCGCTTCCGGGTTTTGAGCTTCGGGCACTTGCCCTTGCAGAACAGGAAACGGGGCGCGGGCTCTGCTGTGAAAACAGCCTTTTTGACAGCCTGAAGGAAGCGATCCGGTTTGCCGGGGCGAAGAATATACCGGAGGTATGGGCCATCGGGGAAAAAATTCAAAAAGTGCGGGTGGAGAAATAAGATGGATACGCTGCGCATCGCCCTTACCAAAGGACGGCTGGAAAAAGACACGGTTGCTCTCTTTGAGGCCATGGGATATGACTGCTCTTCTTTACGTCAGAAGGGCCGAAAGCTGATCCTGCCGGTCCCGGGCACGAACTTGGAGGTGGTGCTTGCAAAGGCGGCGGATGTGATCACTTATGTGGAGCATGGCGTCTGCGACCTCGGGATCGTGGGAAAAGACACGATTTTAGAGCACGGAAGCACGCTTTACGAGCTGACAGACCTCGGCTTTGGCCGGTGCAGGTTTGCGCTGGCGGTCAAAAAGGGGACATCTTTTTATGAAGGGTACCGGGCCAAACAGGTGGCGACCAAGTACCCCAATATTGCCAGAAGCTATTTTGAGGGGAAATCCATGGATGTTTCTGTCATCAAAATTGAGGGCTCTGTGGAACTTGCCCCCCTGCTGGGGCTGGCGGACGGTATTGTGGACCTGGTGGAGACAGGGAGCACTCTAAAGGAAAACGGGCTGGAAATATCCGAGACGATCTGTGAGATCTCCGCGCGGGTGGTGGCCAACATGGCAAGCCTCAAGCTGAGGAAAACAGAGATCGAGGCCCTGGTGGAAAAAATGGAACAGGAAGTGAGGAAAACGATATGATCACTATTGTAAAAGCGGATGGGACCCGGGAGCGGGAGCTGATTGCGGCCTTGCGGGGAAGGAGCACAGAGGTGGATCAGCGGGTCACTGCTGCGGTGTCGGAGATCATCCGAAATGTACGGGAAAAAGGGGACGAGGCGCTGGCCGAGTACACGAAGAAGTTTGACGGTGTTTGCCCCGAGCCGATGGAGGTGAGCCGTGACCAGATCAATGACGCTCTGACAGAAGCAGACCCCGATTTTGTGGACGCTCTGCTCAGTGCTCAGGAAAATATAGCGGCCTTTCATGCCCGGCAGAAGCATCAGTCGTTTTTAGATACCCGTCCCGACGGCGTTATTTTAGGGCAGCGCATCCGGGGCCTGAAGCGTGTGGGGCTGTATGTGCCGGGAGGTACGGCGGCCTACCCCTCTTCCGTGCTGATGAACGCGGTACCGGCAAAGATCGCCGGGGTGGAGGAGCTTATCATGGTGACGCCTCCGGCAAAGGGCGGCGGCGCCAATCCGGATATCCTGACAGCGGCGGCCATCGCCGGGGTAGACAGGGTATTTTTGGCAGGCGGCGCCCAGGCGGTGGCAGCCCTTGCCTACGGTACCGGGACGATCCCCAAAGTGGATAAGATCGTGGGGCCCGGGAATATCTATGTGGCTGTGGCAAAGAAGCTTTTGTACGGTACGGTGGATATCGACATGATCGCCGGGCCCAGCGAGATCCTGGTTATGGCGGATGAGACCGCAGACCCCAAATATCTGGCCGCGGACCTGATGAGCCAGGCGGAGCACGACGTGCTTGCCTCGGCCATCCTGCTGACCACCAGCATGGAGGTGGCGCAGAAGACCAGAGAAGAGATCGGGCGGCAGTGCGCGCGGCTTTCCCGGAGGGAGATCATCGCGCAGTCCCTGCGGGATTTTGGCGCGGCGATCGTATGCCGTAGCGCGGACGAGATGGTGGATTTTGCAAACGAGCTTGCCCCGGAGCACCTGGAGGTAATGACGGAAAACCCAATGGAATACATCGGGCGCCTGGACAACGCGGGCTCGGTATTTCTGGGTAAATATTCCCCGGAGCCCCTGGGAGATTATTATGCGGGGCCCAACCACGTGCTTCCCACCAGTGGAACAGCCCGGTTCTTTTCACCCCTCTCGGTGGACAGCTTCGTCAAAAAATCGAGCTTTATCTATTATACCCGTAGCGCCTTGGAGAGCGCAAAGGATGATATCGTGCTCATCGCGGAAAAAGAGGGCCTCACCGCCCATGCAAACTCCATTCAGGTGCGCTTTTAAGCTTCCTGGTCAAATGAGCGCCGCAGGTCGGCAGAACGGAGCATTTTTATGGCATATATCCTCCCGGATAAAATCAGAAATCTAATTCCCTATGAGCCGGTGAGCGGGGAATACCCCGTACGCCTGGACGCAAACGAGAGTTTTTTGAGCCCGGACCACTGCCCGGAGCTTGCCAAGACGATTCAGCGGGCCCTTTCGGCCGTCTTACTGAACCGCTACCCGGACCCCGCCGCCCATGGGCCCTGTCGTGCCTTTTCCAGCCTCTATCAGATCCCGGAGGAATGCCTGACGGCGGGCAATGGCTCGGATGAGCTGATCTCTCTGATCTGCGGAGCGCTGCTGCCGAAAGGCGGAAAGGTGCTCACCCTTACACCGGATTTTTCCATGTATCGTTTTTACGGAGAGATTTTTGAACTTCAAAATATTGTTCTGCCAAAGCCTCCGTCCCTGAAGATCGACCCGGATGCGGTGCTGGAGGCAATTTCCCGGGAAAAGATCGACTTGCTGATCTTCTCAAACCCCTGCAACCCAACTTCGCTGCTGCTTGGTCGGGACGGGGTGCTCCGTCTGCTGGAAGCGCCCTGCCTTGTGGTGGTGGACGAGGCCTATATGGAGTTCTGCGCGGAAGATCAGTCCGTGATGGACCAGGCGGTGCAGCGTGAAAACCTGATCGTCCTCAAAACCTGTTCCAAGGCCATTGGCATGGCAGGGGCGCGGCTGGGTTTTGCCGCCGCGGGGAGGACAGTCACCCGTGCCCTGCGGGCGGCAAAATCACCTTACAATGTTAATGCCCTTACCCAGGCCGTGGGGGAGGCGGTGCTCTCCCGCCCTGACCTTCTAAAGGACTGCCGGCAAAAGCTGGTCTCCTCCCGAAAAGCGCTGGAGAGGGCTCTGCGCGAGGATTTTTCCGGGTTTTCCCAGCTTCGGGAAATTTTCCCCAGCCAGACAAATTTCGTTTTTTTAAAAGTACGGGATGCCGCTGGTACTTATGAGGCGCTGAAACGGGAGGGGATCATGATCTGGCATATGGGGGAGAACCTGCGGGTCACGGCGGGTTCCCCGGCGGAGAACAGACGTTTTTTGGAAGCGCTTTCCCAAATATGGAGGAGTGAAAAATGAGAAAAGTAAAGATCCAGCGAAAGACCCGTGAAACGGAGATCTGCATGGATTTGGAGGTGGATGGTTCCGGCCAGGCGGAGATCAACACCGGGATAGGCTTTTTAGACCACATGCTCACCGCCTTTGCGGTGCATTCCGGGTGCGATCTCTCCGTCTCCTGCCGGGGGGACCTGGACGTGGACTGTCACCACACGGTGGAAGATGTTGGCATTGTGCTGGGCCAGGCCCTGGCAAAGGCCTTAGGAGATAAAAGCGGCATCCGCCGCTACGGCAGTTTTTATATTCCCATGGATGAGGCGTTAGGATTTTGCGCACTGGATATCAGCGGGCGCCCGTTTCTCGTCTTTGACAGCCCCTTTGAAAATGCGAGGGTGGGCACCTTCGACACCTGTATGACTGAGGAGTTTTTTCGCGCGGCTGCCATGCACTCGGGCATTACGCTGCATTTAAAAATCCTGTACGGGCGCAACGACCATCACAAGATAGAGGCCTTGTTCAAAGCCTTTGCCCATAGCCTGCGGGAGGCCGTTTCCCTTTCAAAAACAGGGGAGGTTCTCTCTTCCAAAGGTATGCTGTGACTTGACCAAATAGGAGGAATGCTGTATGACAGCAGTGATCGACTACGGCGCCGGCAATCTTTTCAGCGTAAAAAACGCCCTGGACGCTCTGGAGATACCCGGCCGGATCACCAGTGACCCTGGGGAGATCTCGGCGGCAGACAGGCTGATCCTGCCCGGGGTGGGCGCGTTTCCAGATATTATGGCCATGCTGGAGCGGAAGGGCCTCACGGAGCTTCTGCGGCGGGAGGCGGAAAAAAAGCCCTTTTTGGGGATCTGCCTTGGAATGCAGGTGCTGTTTGAGGAAGGGGAAGAGTTTGCCGTCACCCGCGGGCTGGGGCTCCTGCCCGGCCGTGTGGAAAAGATCTGTGCCCTGGGGCTCAAGATCCCCCATATGGGCTGGAACGAGCTTGTGTTTCAAAACGAGTGCCCACTGCTCTCTGGAGTGCCGGAGGGCTCCTCGGTGTATTTTGTACACTCTTTCCGCGCCGCCCCCCGGGAGGAGCACCTGGCCGCCTGGACGCAGTACGGCGAAAAGATACCGGCGCTGGTGTTCCGTGGGCATATTTTCGGGGCGCAGTTTCACCCCGAAAAGAGTGGAGCTGTGGGGCTGCGGGTTTTAAAAAACTTTTGTGAGCTGCGCTGAGGGCGGCCTTAAAGAAAGGATGGATGACAGATGGTGCTTCTGCCGGCGATCGATTTGATTGGAGGAAGCTGCGTCCGGTTAAAAAAAGGCAATTTTGACACGGTGGAAAAGGTGGCGGAAGATCCGATGGACACCGCCGCCGCTTTCCGGAAGGCCGGGGCACAGTGGATCCATATGGTGGATCTGGACGGAGCCCGCACCGGGGTGGGGCAAAACCGGAAGGTGATCCTGCAGGTCGCCCGGGAGAGCGGCCTGCAGGTGGAAGCCGGAGGGGGGATCCGTACCGCGGAGGCGGTGGAAACTTACCTTACGGGGGGCGTGTCACGGGTCATTTTAGGCTCCGCCGCGGTAAAAGACCCGGCTTTTGTCCGGGAGATGGTACGCCTGTGGGGAGGCCGGATCGCCGTGGGGATCGACGCCAAAAAAGGGCTGGCCGCGGCGGGAGGCTGGCTGGAGGGGAGCTCCGTCTGCTATATCGACCTTGCCCGGGCCATGGAACAGGCCGGGGTGGGAACCATCATCTTTACCGATATCGCAAAGGACGGCATGATGGGGGGGCCAAACTTGGAACAACTGGAGCGCATTGAAAACGCCGTTTCCTGCCGGATCGTCGCCAGCGGCGGCATCAGCTGCATGGAGGATCTGCGGCAGGTGAAGTCCCTGGGAGTATGGGGTGCCATTGTGGGCAGAGCGGTCTATAACGGCGGCATCGACCTTGCGGCGGCCGTCAAAACGGCGGAGGGATAAGGAGTGCTGGCAAAACGAATCATCCCCTGCCTGGATGTGCAGGGAGGCAGGGTGGTAAAAGGCATCAACTTTGTGGGAATTAAAGAAGTGGGAGACCCGGTGGAATGCGCCATGGAATACGACCGCCAGGGCGCGGATGAGATCACTTTTCTGGATATCACCGCCACTCACGAGGGGCGCGGCACCATGCTGGATGTGGTGCGGCGCACCGCAAAAAAAGTTTTTGTCCCGCTTACGGTGGGAGGCGGGATCCACACTCTGGAGGATTACCGCGATACCCTGCGGGCGGGTGCCGACAAAGTGTCGGTCAACTCCGCCGCCATCCGGGACCCGGAGCTTATCTCCCGGGCGGCGGACAAATTCGGCAGTCAGTGCGTGGTGGTGGCGGTGGATGTGAAGCGCCGGGAGGACGGAAGCTGCGCTGTGTTTATCAACGGCGGCCGTATCGATACCGGCCTGGACGCCCTGCAGTGGATCCGGGAGTGCGAGAGCCGGGGAGCGGGTGAGATCCTGCTTACCTCTATGGATGCCGACGGCACCAAAAACGGCTTTGACTTGGAGCTGACCGATACGGTGAGCCGCCTGGTCAGAATTCCCGTCATCGCCAGCGGCGGCTGTGGGTGCCTGAAGGATTTTGCGGAAGTTTTTCAAAAAACCGGAGCAGACGCGGCGCTGGCCGCCAGCCTGTTCCACTATCGGGAGCTCACTGTGGGGCAGGTAAAGGAATATTTGGCCGGGCAGGGCGTTCCGGTAAGGAAGGCGGTGGGGCTTTGAACTTAGACAGCTTTTTTGTAAAATCGGCGCTGATCCCCGCTATCGTGCAGGAAGCGGATACCCGGGAAGTGCTGATGCTTGCATATATGAACCGGGAAAGCCTCCAGAAGACCCTGGATACCGGCTACACCTGGTTTTGGAGCCGGTCGAGGCAGGAGCTGTGGAACAAGGGTGCTGTCTCCGGGCATCTTCAAAGGGTGAAAGATCTGTATTATGACTGCGATGAGGACACGCTGCTCGTGATGGTACGGCAGACGGGCGCTGCCTGCCATACCGGCCATCACAGCTGCTTTTACCGCAGATTGGAAGGGGAAAGTTTCGGTGAATAACGCATTGGAAGGCCTGTATCGTGTGGTGCAGGAGAGGAAAACTCACCCGGCGGAGGGCTCTTATACCTGCTATCTGTTTGAACAGGGCATCGACAAGATCTTAAAAAAGTGCGGGGAAGAGTGCGCCGAGGTGATCATTGCCGCAAAAAATGGAAAAAAAGAGGACACGGAGAATGAGCTCTGCGATCTTTTCTATCACCTGACGGTGTTGATGACGGAACAGGAGATCCTGCTGGGGGAGGTTATGGATATTCTGGAGCAGCGCAGCCGCAAGATCGGAAACCTCAAGACGTTCCGCCAGACTGACCGGAACACGTGATCTCGAAATTATTTCCACAACAAAAAAGACAGCCCTCGGCTGTCTTTTTTTACATTATTTTCCGGCGGGTTCACATAGTGCCTGCCAGTGCACGCTCTAACCAGATGCTCCCAATATCGATGGCGTTGTAAAGCCCCTCTTTTTCGCTTTTGCGGATGACCCTCTCTTTGGGCCGGAGGTCGGCGTTGGTGGAGAGCAGCTGCACGGAGACTTTCTGCGCCATGTCGGTGCCGTCTATTTCCTTAACGCTGAGGATCTGCATCATGACGACGTATTCGTCCGACATATCGCCGTAGTACAGAGTGTTTCCAGAGCGGACGAGCGGCTTGCCTTTATAGGTCAAAAACTTTGTTTCGTTCTTGTCTGCCATATCAAATTCCTCCTGTGAACAGTACAGATGAACCCGCCTGCAGGCAGGTTCATCCGCCAAAACGACCTTATTACTATATATAATATATCATAAAACAGAGAGATTGTAAAACAAATAAAGTATGAACGTAAAAAGGCCGCCCTGCTGGGCAGCCTTTCAAGCGTAAACCCCCAAAAAACGCCGCAAAACAGAAAATGGAGCTTTTTGCCTGGGCTTTATTCGCTTAAGTAAGATTTTACTAGGATCTGAAGCAGCTCATCTCTGTCGATCCTGCGGATAAGGCTTCTGGCATTGTTATATGTTGTGATGTAGGTGGGGTCCTCCGAGAGAATATAGCCGACGATCTGATTAATGGGGTTATATCCCTTTTGACGAAGGGCATCATAGACGGCGGACAGGATCTGCTTGATCTCCTTTTCCTGGTCCTCATGGATAGAGAAAGAAATAGTTGGTTCGTGCATGGCTGATACCCTCCTGTTCTGATTGATTTTAAATAGGGAACTGAATATAAAAATAGCATACACGAAAAAGGGCAAAATATCAAGGTCACAATTGGAGAACAATCTGTGGCTTTTTTGTAAAATGCGATAGCCATTTTCCGGGTTTGAATATTATAAATACCTCGGTGAACGCGGAAAAGGTCCTTTGATGCAAAGCCGGTTAAAACAAAAGACAGCCGGAGGAAAATTTTTCTCCGGCTGTTCGGCTGCTATTGTTTCCGGATCAGGTCCGAAGAACTGCGCCCAGTTCCGCCAGCAGGCGCAGGGCCTTCTGGACGGCGCGGACCGCCTCCTCGTCGGTGAGGGTGCGGTCGGAGGCGCGCATGGTGATATTATAGGCCACGCTCTTTTTGCCTTGGGGGACCTGCTGTCCGCGGTAGACGTCAAAGAGCTGTACCCGCTCCAGGATCTTGCCGACCCCTTGGCGGATCGCCTTTTCGATGGAGAGTACCGGAAGCTCTTCGTCGCAGAGCAGCGCCAGGTCTCTGGAGGAGGCGGGGAATTTGGGCAGCGGATGGTAGGACTTGTTGTTGTCCGCATGGGCAAACAGCGCTTTTCCATCCAGCCGCGCCACATAGGCGCGGGAGTTGATCTCGTAGTTTTCCGCCACCAGAGGATGGATCTCGCCCATGGTGCCGAGCTCTTCCGAACCGGCAAAGAGGCGGGCGCAGCGGCCCGGATGGTAGTAGGGAAGGGAGGCCTCCGCTTGAACATCCAGATCCTCAATGCCGAGCACCTTCAAAAGCTCCTCCACAACGCCTTTCATGCTGTAAAAATCGGTGCCCTCGCCGTACATGCCGATCATCACGACCGGGTTTTCCTCCGGCAGCTGGTCGGGCTGGGTAGGAATATATTCGGTGGCGATCTCAAAGACAGAGACCTCCGGGTTGCGGTTGTTGAAATTGCGGGAGAGCACCTCCAGCATGGAGGGGACCGCGATGGTGCGCATCACGCTGGTATCCTCGCCCAGGGGGTTTTGGATGGTGATGGACCGGCGCAGGGGGGAATCCCCCGGCAGGCGGATCTTATCGTAGTATTTGGGGCTGATAAAGGAGTAAGTGGCCACCTCGCTGCAGCCCTGGGCCAGCAGCGCGCCGGAGACGGCCTGCTCAAACTTCTGATATGGGGTGAAGCCGCCTTCCGCCACGCCGCGGATAGCGGTGACGGGGATCTTGTTGTAGCCGTAGATGCGGGCGATCTCCTCCGCGATATCGGCCTTGTGCTGCAGGTCTGCGCGGAAGGAGGGAACGATGATGTCATCCCCGTCCATTTTGCACTCCAGCTCTTCGAGGATCCGAACCATCTCCTCCCGGGGCAGCTCAATACCCAGGAAACGGTTGGTCCACTCCGGCTCCAGGCGGATGCGGGTGGGCTCATGGGAGGAGTTGTCCACGTCGATAATGCCGCCGATGACCTCGCCGGCACCCAGCATTTCTACCAGCTCACAGGCGCGCTGAATGGCGGGAAGGCAGGTGTTGGGGTCCAGGCCCTTTTCAAAGCGGCCGGAGCTCTCGGTGCGCATACCGAGCTTCTTGGCGGTGGTGCGCACGGAGCTGCCCTGGAAACAGGCGGCCTCAAAGACAATCATCCGGGTGTTGTCGTTGATGCCGCTGTACTCGCCGCCCATGACACCTGCCACAGCGGATGGGTCTTTTTCGTCGGCGATGACCAGCATTTCAGGGGAGAGCTCCCGCACGATGCCGTCCAGGGTGGTGATGGTCTCACCGGGTTTTGCATTGCGGGCAACGATCCTGCCGCCTTTGACATACTGGTAG
>JALELV010000029.1 GCA_022768545.1 Oscillospiraceae bacterium | reverse complement strand
CCGGGCCGCCTCCCGCAGCAGGGACATTTCAAACTGGTCCTTGGCAAAGTTAAGATAGGTGACGGAGGGGAGAGGCGCTTCGCCGTACAGGCGGGGGGAGATATCCTCGCCGCCGGGCAGCAGCAGGCCGTCCACCTGGTCGAGATAGGCAGCGGCGTTTTCCTCATCGGAGACCGGGAGCTGCATGGGCAGACACCCGGCCCGAAGAACGGATTCGATATAGTCCTTTCCCGTTCCGTAGGTATTGGTGCCGTCCATTTTAAACTGAAAAGAGGGGATACCGATAACAGGTTTGCGTTTCAAAAAAAAACCTCCCAGGGGAAAGAGAAAAGGAACCCTTTCCGCAGCAGTATACGCCCTCCGGGCGCCGGACAAAGAAAAAAGTGCAGATAAACTCCCTTTTATCCTAACATACTCCCCGGGAAGATTCAATTCTTTTCCGGCGTGGGAGGGCGGTTTGAGACAAAAACTTTTTTCTTTCTTCAGAAAGGGATACAAAAATATGCATGAGTGTGCTATGATTAAATATACTCTTGCCGGCGGCAGGCAGGCGGGGTGCCAATATCTGCCTGCAGAAGGAGCCAGCCCGCAAAGGGGCGCCGGCCGCGGGATTAATCTGAAAAAGGGGAGCTTGAGCCGTGTATTACAACCTGTTCGACAGCCATCTGCACAGCGACCATTCCTGGGATGCAAAGCACTCGGTGACCTTCCTGTGTGAGACAGCGGTAAAAAAAGGGGTGCTTGGCATTTCCATCACCGATCACTGCGAGATCAACGAGTATGAGTCCCGGCAGATCGAGCGGCGCATCAAGCAGTGCCATTTTGAAATTTTGAAGGCCAGGGCGGCTTTCGGAGAGCGGCTGCTCATTTCCAACGGGATAGAGCTGGGGCAGATGACCCAGGACCCTGCTCTGACGGAGCACGTGTTTTCCCTGGTGGATTTTGACTTTGTCATCGGCTCCACCCATTGCATCCACGGGGATCAGGACTTCTATTTTATGGATTTTAAAGGCGCGGATCCCTACGCCCTGTTGAGCGACTATTTTGACGAGCTTTTGGCGGTGGCAAAGCTCGGCCGGTTCGATACCCTGGCGCACCTGACCTATCCGCTGCGGTATATGAATGGGAAATACCATCTTGGGGTGGAGCTTTCCCCCATGGATGACAGGATCGACGAGCTGTTTAAGATCCTGATCCAAAGCGGAAAGGCCCTGGAGATCAACACCTCCGACCTGCGCAAGGATCCGCCTGTGCTCATCCCGCCGCTCAAATACCTGAAGCGCTACCGGGAGCTGGGGGGAGAGCTTATCACCTTCGGCTCCGACGCCCACTGCGCGGAGGATATCGCCGGGGGGATCCCAGAGGCCATGGAGTTTGCAAAAGAGGCGGGGTTCCGCTATTTTGCCTTCTACAAACAGCGCGTGCCGAGAATGCTGGAGATCTTTTAAACTATATTTTGCGGAGGGAAAACCATGGACAGATTGCTGAACCTTTTGGAGGAGAACGCACGCTATACCAACGAACAGCTGGCGGTCATGCTTGGCCGGACGGAGGAAGACGTGGCGGCAGCCATAGAGGCCTATGAAAAATCCGGCGTCATCCGGGGGTACAAAGCTCTCGTGGACTGGGATAAGACCGGGGAGGACAAGATCTTTGCCCGCATCGAGATCAAGGTGACCCCCAAAAAGGATTTTGGATTTGAGGAGATCGCCCGTACCATCATGGAGTTTGAAGAGGTGCAGAGCGTTTATCTGATGAGCGGCGGCTACGACCTGGCCCTCACCGTCAGCGGCAGGAACTTTAAAGAGGTAGCCCTGTTTGTGGCCCACCGCCTCTCCCCGCTGGATTCTGTCAACTCCACCGCCACCCACTTTGTGCTGAAAAAATACAAGGAACGGGGGGCCATTTTGGTGGAGGAGGAAAAGGATGAAAGGAGGATGACCCTGCTGTGATGGATTATGATAAGATCCTTTCCCGGAGGGCTGTGGAGCTGAAGCCCTCCGGCATCCGAAAATTTTTTGACGTGGCTAACCAAATGGAGGACGTCATTTCTTTAGGCGTGGGGGAACCGGATTTTAAAACCCCCTGGAGCATTCGCCGCGCGGGCATGGAGTCGCTGGAAAAGGGAAAAACCTGGTATACGGCCAACGCGGGCCTTGCCCCCTTAAAACAGGAGATCGCCAATTACCTGGACCGCCGCTTTCAGATGAGTTATGACCCCCAGAATGAGATCATTGTCACGGTAGGCGGTTCCGAGGGGATCGACGCCTGTATCCGGGCTTTGGTGAACCCCGGGGACGAGGTGCTGCTGCCGGAGCCCTGTTTTGTGGCTTACGCCCCCATCACCGCCCTCACCAGCGGCGTGGTGGTGCCTATCCCCTGCAGGGCGGAGGACGGTTTCCGGCTGACGGCAGAGGCCCTGCGGGAGAAGATCACCCCAAAAACCAAGCTTTTGGTGCTCCCCTTTCCCAACAACCCCTCCGGCGCCGTCATGCGCCGGGAACACCTAAAGGAGATCGCCTCGGTGCTGCGCGGTACGGATATCATGGTGCTTTCCGACGAGATCTACGCGGAGCTTACATACGGAGAGGAGAGGCACGTCTCCATCGCCGAGATAGAAGGCATGAAGGAGCGCACCGTCATTATCAACGGCTTTTCCAAGGCCTATGCCATGACGGGCTGGCGTCTGGGTTATGCGGCGGGCCCCGCCCCGGTGGTGGCCCAGATGCTCAAGATCCACCAGTTTGCCATTATGTGCGCCCCCACCACCAGCCAGTACGCCGCCATCGAGGCCCTGCGCAACTGCGATGAGGAGATCGAGAAGATGCAGCTGCAGTACGATATGCGCCGCCGCCTTCTGGTGGATTCCCTCAACAAGCTGGGGCTCACCTGCTTTGCCCCGGAGGGGGCGTTCTACGTGTTCCCCAGTATCCGGATCACGGGCCTCTCATCGGAGGAATTCTGCGAGCGGCTGCTGTACAGCCAGCGGGTGGCGGTGGTGCCGGGCAACGCTTTCGGCGAAAGCGGAGAGGGCTTCGTCCGCATCTCCTATTCCTACTCGGTAGATCATATCATGGAGGCGATCAAACGTATCGGCCGGTTCCTGAAGGAACTGGGGGTCTGAGGGCGCGCCGCCTGCAACAGGCAAGGGCGGCTGTCAGGCCGCCCTTGCCTTAAGGAGCGCCCCGGAGACGGGGCGCTTTTTCGGGGCAAAATACCCTTTCACTTTTTTACAAGGAGCCAGTTTATGGAGACCGTTTCCCTGATCCAAACCGAATACGACGCCTGTTCCATGGCGCGGGCGGTGGAGGAACATTTCCGCCTGCACAAGCTTGATGAGCTCTTTACGCCGGACACCCGGGTGACCCTCAAGCTCAACCTTTTGATGAAGCGGGCCCCGGAGGCAGCCACGACCACCCATCCCGCCCTGGTGCGGGCCATTGTCCGGAAGCTGCGGGCCCTGGGCGTGCGGGAGGTCACCCTGGCAGACAGCCCCGGCGGCCCCTATACCCGGGGCGCGCTGGAGGGGATCTACCGGGCCTGCGGTATGGAAGAAGCGGCCCGGGAGACCGGTGCGCTCCTCAACTTTGATACATCCTACCGGGAGCTTCCGGTGGACGGAGAGATGGTCAAGAGCTTCCCGATCATCGAGCCGGTAGCCTCCGCCGACGTGGTCATCAACGTGGCCAAGCTCAAGACCCACTGCATGACGCTGCTTTCTGGCGGGGTAAAAAACCTGTTCGGCTGCGTTCCGGGCCTTGCCAAGCCGGAGCTGCATTTCCGCTTTCCGGAGCCGGAGCGGTTCTGTTCCATGCTGGTAGACCTCTCCGCCCTAATGGCCCCGGCGGTCACCTTTGTGGACGCGGTGGATGCCATGGAGGGGGACGGGCCCTCGGGGGGAGAACCCATCCACGCAGGGGTCACCCTTTGCTCCCGGAACGTGTGGGCGCTGGACGTGGTGCACTGCGCCATGCTGCGGGTGCGCCCGGAACAGGTGCTCACAGTGCGGGAGGCCGTGCGGCGGGGGCTCTCCCCGGCGTCGATGGAAGAGATCTCTTTAACAGGGCAGCCGGAGCTGCTGGAGCGTATGCCGCCCTTTGTGCTCCCCCGCACCAAAAAGACTGATTTCAGCTCTCAGCTCCCCCGGTTCCTGCAGCCCGCGGCTTCATGGGCGGTGCGCCGCGCCGCTCCCCGTCCGGTGATCCGCTCCTCGCTCTGCGTGGGGTGCGGGAAATGCGCCGAGAGCTGCCCTGCCCATACCATCGAGGTCCGGGCGGGGAAAGCCCACATCCATTACGGGCGCTGCCAGAAGTGTTACTGCTGTCATGAAATGTGCCCGGTAAGGGCCATCGACGTCAGCCGTCTGTTCGCATTCCGGCTTTGACAAGGCCGGGAAAACCCAAGTCAGGAGGAGATGTCCATGCCGACCGTGCGGGTAAAGGCGCCTGCGAAAATTAATCTTTCCCTGGATATTTTAGGAAAGCGCCACGACGGATACCACTTTATGAAGATGGTGATGCAGACGGTGGAGCTCTCTGATACGCTGATCGTCACGGAGGAAAAGGCCCCGGGGATCAGGGTGACCTGCTCCGACAGCCGGGTGCCCTGCGACGGGCGAAACCTGGCTTTCCGCGCCGCGGAGGCCTTTTTGAAGGCGGAGGGCCTTGCGGGAAAAGGGGTCTCTGTCCACATCCAAAAGCGCATCCCCATGGAGGCGGGCATGGCAGGGGGCAGCGCCGACGCCGCTGGGACGCTGGTGGGGCTCAACCGTCTGTTTGGACGCGGCAGGACGCCGGAACAGCTGTGTGAAACAGGGCTTTCCCTGGGAGCCGACGTCCCCTTCTGCCTGCTGGGAGGCACTCAGCTCAGCGAGGGCATCGGAGAGATCTTCACCCCGCTGCCCTCTCTGCCGGACTGCCGCATTTTGGTGGCGAAGCCGGAGATCGGCATCAAGACCCGGGACAGCTTTGCAAAGTTCGACGCCATTGTCCCCAGCCGGGTGCCGGATACCGACGCCATGGTGGCCGCCGTGGCGTCGGGGAACCTTTCCGCTGTAGCCGGGGAGATGGTAAATGTTTTTGAAGAGGTCACCGATCTGCCGGAGGTCTTTATGCTCAAGGAGGCCATGCGCTCTTACGGAGCCTTGGGCAGCCTGATGACCGGGACGGGAACGGCTGTGTTTGGCCTGTTTGATGACCTCCGCCTGGCCCGCCGCTGCGCCAGAGCCCTTTACGGGAAGGCGGGCGCGGTGTTCCTCACCCGGCCGGATCCTTTAGGCGCCCGGGTGGAGGGCTGACTTTGGCTGCATAAATTTTCCAGAACCGCCAACACTGATGGTCAGACGGGCGCGGAGCGCGCCGGCCGGAAAGTGGGAGGCGGTTTTATGCTGAAAAAAGAAAAAGGAAGGCTTTCCCTTCAGAAATGGGAGCTGTTTCTTCTGACGGCCATGGTGCTGGCGGCGGTGTTTTCGTCCCTTACGGCTTTTTCTCTCCGCTGCCGGGAGATACGGGAGAGCACCCTGCGCCTGCATATCCTGGCAAGCTCCGACTCCGAGTTTGACCAACAGGTAAAGCTTTCTGTACGGGATGGTATCTTAAACGACACGGCGGAGCTGTTTTCGCGCTGCGCTACCCGCAGCCAGCTGGAGCGCCAGGCGGAGCGGGAGCTCCCGCGGATAGAGGCTTCGGCCCGGGAAACTCTGCGCAGACTTGGGGTGGAGGAGCCGGTGAAAGCGGAGCTTGCCACCATGTTTTTTGATACCCGCGTCTACAACGACGTGGTGATGCCCGCCGGACGCTACCGGGCGGTCCGGGTCACCCTCGGCGAGGGGAAGGGGAAAAACTGGTGGTGCGTGCTCTTTCCGCCCCTGTGCCTTCCCGCCGCGCAGACCGGGGAATTTTCAGAGGAGGCAAGCGGGGCGGACGAAATGCTCCTGCGGGAAGAAGAGGGGCGCCCAAAGTACAAAATGCGCCTGGCAGTAGTGGAATGGGCACAGGAGCTGCGGGAAAAATGGGAAAAGGAACCATAAAACGAGCGGATGCAAAACGGTGCATCCGCTCGTTTTTTAGGGCTGTGAAGAGGCTTTTTGCTCCTGTATCAGCTCAAGAAGGGCATCAAGATCCTCCCGGAACTCCCGGGCGGTCTGTTCCGGCTTTTTTTCGATCTCCTCGCAGACCTCAAAGGAAAAGGCGTCGGCTCCGTCCCGCGCCCAGGCCTCCCGGAGGGCGTTTTGGGTGCAGAGGCCGGTGGCGCGGGAAAAATTAAATTTGTTGCGGCAGGCGGCAAGGTCTACTTCGGCGAAATACCAGCTCTCGCCGCTTTTTTCGTCCCGGATGCGATAGACCCCGCCGGTGACGGGACGCTCCTTATAGGCCCGGACGGCGGCTTTTTTATCGACGGCCATGTTCAGTACCCCATTTCTTTCAGAATACGGGCCAGCACCGCCAGGCGCTCTCCCAGCAGCTCGTCATCCCGCCCCAAAGCGTCGGCAAACAGCCGGATATCCTCCCGGATCATGGGGTTTTCGGCGCACACCTCTACCGTCATGGCGTCGCCCTGCAGGCCCACCCGGTCGATCTGGGGGTTCTCGGGGTCGTAAAATTCGGGATGCCGGTAAGCTTCTTCCCGAAAATATTGCCGTGCACGGCAGGTGAGGATCGCCAGATCAATGACCCGGTGCAAAGGCAGCTCCTCCGACTGGCGGGACCATTTTTCCCCGGTGTAGCGCCACACCTTGGCGGAGATGTCCACCCGGCCCCGGTCATTCCACTGGGCAAGGCCCAGGGAAAGCCCCTTGGCGTCGGAGTGGTAGGCCTGCCGGCCGTCGATATTTTCATAGTTTTCCGATACGATGACCGGCTTATGTTTTAAGGAAGTCGGAATTTTCACAGAGATCATTCTTTCAGATTATATTTAGTAAATTAGTAATTTACTAAATATAGATTATCAGCTTCCACACAAAATGTCAAGAAAAAATGAAAAAGGTCCGGCTCTTTAAAGAGGGGCCTTCGGTGTGAGGAATGGAAAGTCAGCCGGCTGCCCCCGGGTGCGCGTCGTACACGGTCCGGCTTATGCTGCCGCGGGCAGCTTTGCCCGGCGCCGCTCACCGCTAAGCACTGCTCACCCGGCAGCGGCCAAAGCGGGCCTTGTAATTGTAGTTTTTATGCGATAGAATAAAAGACAGATAAACCCCGGAATGGGCCTGAAATCGGCCGATTTTGGGAGAACTGGAGAGCAGGGGAAAAGCGTGAGGGGAGGCGGGAGTTTGAGCGGAAAATATGCGCTTGTTCACGCCATGGTAGACGGGGCCTGCGCAGCGGTGATGCTGGGGTTTCCCGGTGTGGACGGCGGGAAAATGACAGAAATGATTTTATTTTACAACCTGCTCGCCTTCTCCACCCAGGGGCTTTCCGGCCTTTTAGCGGATTGCACCCGGCGGGGAGACCTGACCGCCAGGGCAGGGTGTCTTTTGGCAGCGATTGGGGTGTTCCTTCCTCTGGGCCCCTTGGGCAAAGCCCTGCTTTTGGGGATGGGAAACAGCCTGTTTCACGCTGGCGCCGGGGAACAGGTGATGCGGGGAAGCGGCGGGAAGGCTGCTCCTCTTGGTGTGTTTGTGGCGCCGGGAGCGGTGGGACTTTGTATTGGGGGGCTTTTCCCGGCTTTAAAATGGCTTTTCGGCACTGCGCTGGCGGTGTTTGTATTTTTGCCGCTGGTAAAACCTGTCCGAAGAGCGGGGCAGCCCACCTTTGCCCCTCCGCGGGCGGCGGCCTTTGGTGCCGGGGCAATGCTGCTGTTCTGTGTGTTTTCCCGGGCCTTCGTTGGGTCTGTTGTCTCTTTTCCTTGGAGGACCGGAATGGCCGCCACCCTTGCCCTGGCGGTGTTTGCGGCGGCGGGAAAGGCGTTGGGCGGCTTTCTGTGTGACCGCCTCGGCCCTGCCATGGCGGGGGTGTGCTCCATTTTCCCGGCCGCAGGGCTTATTCTGTTTTGTACCGGCAGTGTGCCCCTTTCCCTGATGGGGCAGTTGCTGCTGAACCTCTCCATGCCAGTCACTTTGTGGCTGATGTATCGGGTGACGCCCGGATATCCTGGGTTTGCCTTTGGCCTGGCCGCCGGCGCACTTTACCCCGGGACGCTGCTTGCCGCACTGACGCCGGAGGGCGCGGCGGCCCGGGGATGGATTACGGCCGGGGTATTTTTCTTTAACACTGTGTTTATTTTATGCTCGGTGTGGATGCTGAGAGAAAGGAAGGAACCATATGAAACTGCAAAAAAGGATGACCGCCCTGCTGCTTGCCGCCCTAACAGTCCTGATCTGTCCGCTGACCGCCCTGGCGGATGTGGTGGATCCTGGAATTGAAGTGTCGGGCTTCCCCGGTACTGTGGTGATCCTCAGCCTGATGATCGGCTTGGCGGTGCTGCTCATTCCAGTGGCAGTCATCGTGCTGGTGATCGTTTTGATCGTCACAAAAAAGAAAAAGGAAGCGCCCCCTGTACAGGCGGATTCTGGTGTTTCTGCAAAACATCAGCCGTCGGACTCCGGAAACGGCGGGCAGAATCCGCCCCAGGCGTGAGCTGGGACGCGGCTCTGGCCGTGCTGCCGCAGCTGCTTTGCCCGGCGCTGCTCACCGCATCGCTGGAGACGGTGATCTTTTTGCTGCTCGGCGTGCGGGGAGGGCTGACGCTCTTTTACTGGTTTTTTCTCAATATGGCCAGCAACCTTCTGGTGAATTTTGGGGCATCGGTGCTTACTGCGCTTTCCCTGCCGTTGTTTCCGTGGGCGGTCCCGGCTTTGGAAGTGCTGGCCGTTTTGGGGGAGTATTTTCTTCTCATCCCTCTTTGCGGCCGTTCCCGGCGGCTGCTTGGCATGGTACTTCTCTCAAACCTTATTGCCTATGGCTTGGGAGGCCTGATCTTCGGGTTTGTCTGAATGCATGGGACAGACGGCTTCGGCAGTGCTTTTGCTGCCGAAGCCGCTTTTTTTCAGGGCCGATTCTCCCTTTGAAGTCGGCAAAGGGCAGGGCTGCCCGGCAACTGTTACGACACCGTGCAAAAGCTTATTGGACAAAGCATCCGTCATTCCTGACCCTGCACGCGACGGAGCCGGAAAAGACAGAGCGATTGAAAGAGCACCACGCAGCACCACCCGGCGCTGAGCCGTAGGCTGAGGGCGCTGGAGGAGGAGCTGGGCTGCGCGCTGTTTGAGCGGGGGAAAGGAAGCCGTTTTGCGGCCCTGACCCGGGAAGGGGAGGCCTTTGTGGCGGCTGATAAACTGCGCCACGTCTATCGGGAGGCCAGGGAGATCTCCGGCCTGGAGCGGGCTCCGGTCCTTTCCCTCTCTTCCATCGGCAGTGTCAGCACCTACCTTCTGCCCCGCGTCCTTCAGGAGTTCGTGTCCGGCCCCAACGGATATCATCTCTCCTTTCATCTTCACCATTCCTACGAGGCCTACCGCCATGTGGAAAGCGGCATGACCGACCTGGCGATCATCTCCGATGACATGTTTTTCCGGGAAACGGTGACCACTCCGCTTTTCCGGGAACCTTTTGTCCTGGCCTGCGGTGCGGCTTGGAATGGCGCGGGGCCGGTTTCGCCCAAAGAACTGGACCCGCGCCGGGAGGTGCGTCTGTCCTGGAACCCGGAATTTGACATCTGGCACGGGAGGTGGTTTGACGCGGCGGCCTCCCCCATCGTCTGTCTGGATCAGATGTCGCTGATGGAGGAATTCCTGACGGGGGAAAACTTTGCGGTGGTTCCGCTTACGGTGGCCCGGAGGCTGCGGAGAGGGGAGATCCGGGTATTTCCCCTGCGGGACGGCCCGGAAGACAGGATGATCTATTCCGTTACCCGGCCCGCCTCCCCAAGGAGGGAGATGATGGCCCATTTCCTCTCCCTTCTTCGCCGGGAACTATCGGGGATAGACGGGGTAGAACCGTTTTTGGGGCCTTTGCCCTGAGAGACGGCATACGACCCGATGTAAAAAAACGGAGCCGCGTCTCTTGACGCGGCTCCGGCAGAAAAGGGCGAAAAAAGGTTGTGCTATTATTTCCCTAAGTTAAGGGATTTGGCGGTGTAGCGGGAAAGGGATTTTTCGTTAAAGGAAGGTTCGATGGCGGAGGCGGCCTCCGAGATCATGGCGTTAAACTCCTCGCCCTTCAGGCTGTTGCGCAGGGTGTCCACCCGGGCGTCATAGGCCTCCTGAATGGAGAGCAGATCCAGCTTCTTTAAGAGAATGTTCATGGAACTGGCAGTGACCATGCGGACCTCATCATTTTTCATTTCGCCCAAGGCGGTCATCATCTCCGCGGGGAAATAGACCGTGTTGGTCTTTTCCACGATATAGGTAAAATCGTTGGCGGTGACGTCTTTCAGAGAGGAGGTGTCCTGGCCGTTTGCCTCCAGCTTTTTGGTCTCATCCTCCAGCACCAGCTCAAAGAAATCGGCCCCCTCGTCGGCGCGCTTTTTGAGGCCCTCGAGGTAATCGGTGTTTTCTTTTAAAGCGGCGGAGTCCAGAGGTTCGCCGGTGGAGGTGTCGACGGTGGCGCGGGCCACATACATGGCGGCGTAATAGGTGTCGTCAAAGGCGGCTTTCAGGTCGGCCTCGCTGATCTCCTTCTCGCCGCCGGGGCCGTAAATGGCCCTGAAAATAGCGCCGCGTTTGGCCACGGCCTCCAGATAAGCGGTCAGAGAGGACCTGGCGACCCCGTGGGCCTCATAGGACTTACCGTCGCCCCACATATTGTCCGCCTGGGCCTCGATGCCGAGCAGCTCCGATTCGGACAGGGAAAGCCCCATGTCATCAAACATTTTCAAAACAGCGTAGTGCTCCCGGATATCCTCCTTGGCGGCGGCGGTGACAGCCTCATTGAGCGGGGTACCCTCCACGTCCGCTTTATAAATATCCTTGATCTCCGCGTCGGAGGCCACCTTGGAGAGGGCGTTGGAATATTCCGCGGTGAGATACAGGTTGTACACGCCGGCAGGAAGAGTGGTACCGGCATATTCAGAGATCCAGGTGGTGTCGCTTCCGCAGGCACACAGGGAAACCGCCAGGCAGACGGCCAGAACGACGGCCGCGATTTTTGATGTAAGCTTCATTTGCATATACCTCTGTTATCAAAATAAGATGAGAAGCGGCGCGGAGGGGCCGCTTCCGGTGACGCCTCACGGAGGAGGGTACGGATACTTTACAATTATACACACCGCCGGGGTAAAAGTCCAGAGGGAAGGGGCGGAAATCAGGAGTTTCCGCCCGCATCCCGGGGCTGGAGGCAGGGAAAAGAAGCTTTTTGGAAATTTGTGAAAAAGGTGTGAACCCAGGGGCAAAACGGTTTACGAAAGCTTTGGAGGGTGGTACTATTAAAAAAGAAGCAATGCCCGGTACAAAGACTGCAGGAAAGGCCGGGCGGCACCCGCCATGGGAAGAGGGAGGAAAGGGACCATGAGACACACGACAAAGCTTTTTTGGCTGACACTGGGGCTGGTGGCGTTGGCCTGGGGCTGCTTTGCAGGTTACGAGGCGGTGACCGCTGTTCGGATTACCGGGCAGATGGAAGCCAGGGCAAGGGTGGCTTCCGCTCCTCAGGAGGTGCCGCTGGAGGGGGAGGACCGAGAGCTTTTGGACGATATTCTAAACACCAAAGCCCGGGTGGAGGACCCTCAGCGCTATACGGACCTGGTGCTGACGGTGGGCTTTTACCTGCCGGAGAACGCCGAACCCCGGTATGAGATCCCCCTTTACCGGCTTTCCGACGGCACCAACGAGTTTGTCCTGCGCTACCCGGACGGGAAAAGCTACCTGGCGGATACCCGGACGGTGCTTCGGCTGCTGACCGGCGGCACCTTTGACCCGTTTTTTGAATATGTCACCAGCGCGCCTACCCTGAAGGTCCTCTGCGACGGTGCGGAGACGGAGTTTTACTGCACGGAAAACGGATGGCAGTACCGAAAGATCGACAACAGTATTTTTCTGGACGGGGTCCTGGTCAAAAACGACGTGACCCTGCTGGATATGCGCCGAAGCGGGAGCCTCTCGGGGGAGATGTCCCTGAAAGCAGACCGAACGTCGGTGGAGATCTTCTACGGCGGAGCGGCGGTGTATAAAGGTGCCCTGGAGGAGTTGGGCGGTTTCCGGCCGGAGGTCCACGGCGTCTACCGGGTAAAGGTGACGGCGGAATGGTACGACTCGCTGGAAAAAAGCTACTCCGGCACCTGCGTTTATGAGTTTGACTTAAACTGCATTCTGCCCACGGCGTTTCGGCTCTCCTCTCCGGAAGTGATACAGGGAGGGGTGCTGGAGCTGACTGCGGAATATGTGGAGGATCCGGACGCCCTTTCCCTGCAGATCGGGGACGAAAACTATTCCTTCTTCCGCATAGGCCAGGAAAATTACGGCGCTCTCATCCCCATCGGGCCGGACTGGCCCGCCGGGGAGCACGAGCTCTCCGCCGCCGTGGGAGACCGCGTCGAGACGCTCTCCTTCCATGTGACGGAAAGAGAGCGGGAGGAGCCGCGGACGGTGGAGGAGGCCGAGGCCGAGACGCTGGAGGCCTGGAGAAGCTGGCTTTCCGATATTTCCGGAGGGCTGGGGCTGGGCTCCGGGGAAAAATACTGGAAGGGAGCTTTCCGCCGCTCGGTGGAAGCGGAAGCGGAGCTCCGCTGGGGAACAGAGCACCTTCTTCCGGCCGCGGATGGAGAGGAGAAGCTGCTCTTTGCCCTGGACGGAGCGGTGTACCCCTGCGGGGAGCGGGAGACTGTGTATGCCGGGGCCAGCGGGCGGGTGGTGTATGCCGCCGTGGATGAGGAGCTGGGAGCCGGCATCGTCGTGTTGGACCACGGGCTTGGGTTGCAGAGCTGGTATCTGGGCCTTGAGGAGATCGTCGTGGAGGTTGGGGATATGAAGCTGGCAGGTGACGCCCTGGGGGCCGCCGGGGAGGGCGGGACCGGAGTAAGGATGCTGCTCTCCGGCACGGCGGTGGACCCGGAATGGCTGCGCGGCCGGACGCTTTTGGAAGGTTGAAAAGGCACCACGGAGCCCCGAAACGGCGCAGAACCGCCGAGGGGCCCCCGCCCTGACCCCAGAGAGCCGGGCAAAGCCCTGGAGCCCGGAAACCCAGGATGTAACAAAAAAGGCGCCCGCCGGTTTTTGAAAGGCGGGCGCTTTTTAAGGGCAAAATTGTAAGAAAACCGTAAGAATCTCATGAGAAAACTTGTAAGGATTGTTCGGTACAATAACAAGCGAACCGGGAAACTGCAAAACGGCCGGTTTGCAGCGGGAGGTTTGAGGATGGAGCAGCATCATATTTTGGTGGTGGACGACGACAGAGAAATAGTCGAGGCCATTGCGATCTATCTGAAAAAGGAGAATTATCTCATCTACAGGGCATACGACGGGCTGGAGGCCATGGAGCAGCTGGCTGCCCACGACGACATCCATCTGATCCTGATGGATATCATGATGCCGAAGCTCGACGGGATCAAGGCGACGCTGAGGATAAGGGAACAGAGAAACATCCCTATTATTCTGGTGTCGGCCAAGAGCGAGGACGTGGATAAGATATTGGGGCTTGAGCTGGGAGCGGACGATTATATTACAAAACCCTTTAATCCCTTGGAACTGGCGGCCAGGGTAAAATCTCAGCTGAGACGCTACACCCGCCTGGGCACTTTGGCCGGCAGCACCGAAACGGTGCTGCGGGCCGGCGGGCTGGAGCTGCAGCTGGAGACCAAGACTCTGACGGTGGACGGGGAACCGGTGCGCCTGACGCCCATTGAGTACCGCATCGTGGAGCTGCTGATGAAAAACCAGGGGCGGGTGTTTTCTATTGACGAGATCTATGAAAAAGTGTGGAACGAGCCGAGCTTCAGCCCGGAAAATACGGTTTCCGTCCACATCCGCAGGATCCGAGAAAAGATCGAGATCAACCCGAAGGAACCAAGATATCTGAAGGTGGTGTGGGGAATTGGCTATAAGATGGAAAAGCAGTGACGGGCAGCAGCCCGCCGCGGTTCCCAAAAGAGAGAACAGGGGGATCCTGCTGTTTTTCTTCTTTTTTCTGGCGGTGAACCTTTTGACGGCGGTGGGGGTCGGTTTTGCCTGGGCGCTGCAGGGCGGGGCCCTGCAGGAGCGCTACGACAGCTACAGCAATTACCGCATGGATTATTACGACGTCATGGGGGAGGTGCTGCGGTATGTCTGCACAGAAGACCAGGATATGGAGTATGTCCTCAGCCGCGAAGAGGATAACCTGGATTACTACATCGAGTGGAACGGCGGCAGGTCCAAAACAAACCTGACGGCGGCGGGCGTTCAGGAGGCCAAAAACCGGATGCTCAGCGCACCGGAGGATTATTCCCGGGTGCTGTTTTTAAAGGATGGTCAGATAGAGGAGTTTAAAAACGGTTCCGCCGCGATGGAGACCATGGCCCCGCTGGGCTACACCATGTACGGAGGCGGCTGGGCGGTGGAGGGGCAGAACACCGCATCGGCCTGCATCGGCGTGAGGAAAGAGATCTTCGACACCGGGGGCAGCCAGCTGTACCAGTGCTACCGCGGCTGGCAGATGGAGTGGGTGACAGCCTATATTGCGGGCGGAGCGGGGCTTTTTTGCCTGTTCATCCTGCTTTTGACGCTTGTCCGCCGCCGCACCATGCGGGCCTTTCACCGGTGGGCGGGCCATGTGCTGGGCCGCTTCTGGTTTGAGGGGAAGGTGCTGTTTTCCCTTGTTTATCTGGGTGTTGTCCTTGCCATGGGGCTTGAGGCGCTGAATTTCGGGGAGATCGTTTTGCTGGTGCTGGCCGGGCTGCTGCTGTTCTGGTGGCTTTACTTTACCGTCATCGACTTCACCCAGAACCGGCGGCGCTTTTTTACCAACAATTCCTTTACCTGGGCGCTTTCCCAGTACCGGAAGCTGGAGAACCGCTACGCCTTTCTGGGCAGGATGAAAAAGCGGATGGCGGCCATAGCGGCGGCGGAAGTCCTGCTTGTGGCCGGTATGGCGGCGTCGATCATGTTGGGCTTTTTTACCATAGACGGCCCGGGGCTTCTCTTCTTTTTGGGGGCTGTGGTGTGTGCCGCTTTTGGGGTATTTCTCCTGGTGGTTTTTGCACTGCAGTACAACCGGGATATGGAGGACCTGGGCCAGGTCCTCTCCCATGTGGAGAAGATTCAGGGCGGAGCGCTGGAGCAGCCCCTCCGGCTGCGGCCGGAGAGTGACTTTGCCCCCCTGGCAGAGCAGCTCAACGCCCTTCAGGAGGGGATGGAGCGGGCGCTGCAGCAGAGGATGAAGAGCGAGAGTATGAAGGTGGAGCTGATCACCAATGTCTCTCACGACCTGAAAACGCCTCTGACCTCCATCATCAACTATGTGGACCTGCTCGGAGCGGAGGAACTCTCCCCCGGTTACGCCAACGATTACGTTAAAATTCTGGCCCAGAAGTCCAGCCGGCTCAAGCTGCTGGTGCAGGACCTGTTTGATATTTCCAAGGCCAGCAGTGGAAATATGGAGCTTGTCATCGAACAGCTGGACCTGATTGCCCTGATCGACCAAACCATGGCGGAGCTGGGGGAAAAGATCGCCGCCTCCGGGCTGGAGTTCCGCCTCCTGGTGCCGGAGCACCGGGTGAGGGTGTCCGCGGACGGGCGCAAGCTCTACCGCGTGCTCGCCAACCTGATCTTAAATGCGGTGAAGTACGCCATGCCGGGCACGCGGGTGTACCTGAGCGTGGAGGAGACAGCGGACCGGGTGGTGCTGACGGTCAAAAACATCTCCGCCTGCGAGATGAACTTTACCCCGGAGGACATTGTGGAGCGGTTTCGACGGGGGGATGAATCCCGCACGACGGAAGGCTCCGGGCTGGGGCTCGCCATCGTCAAAAGCTTTCTGGACATCATGGGTGGAGACTTCCGGGTGGAGCTGGACGGAGATCTGTTCAAGGCGGTCGTTACCCTGAAAAAGTGCGGCGAGCCGGATGCCGCCCCGCCCGGGGAGGGCCCGGACGGGGCTTCCGGCGATGGAGAGACGGGCTGAGAGCAGCTCCTTTAAAAGCACAGGGTAAAAAGGGGCGGCAGGCCGTGGGGCCCGCCGCCCCGGCCCTTTGCACACAGCCCATCAGGCCGTGGGATGCTCCAAAGCACAGAAGGCTGCCCGCAGCTTTCCAAGGGCTTTTTTCTCCAGCCGGGATACATAGCTGCGGGAGATGCCCAGCCGCGCCGCTACTTCCCGCTGGGCCATGGGCATGGCTCCGCCGAGGCCGTAACGCAGGGTGACGATCTGTTTTTCCCTGCTGTCCAGGCACTGGGCGATGAGACGGTGGAGCTTCTCACTTTGAATACGCAGGTCCACATACTCAAAAATACAGGCGTCATCCGCCACAATATCCATCAAGGTCAGGGTGTTTCCCTCTCCGTCAGTGTCGATGGGGTCCTGGATATAAAGATCCTGCGCATATTTTTTTCGGCTGCGGAAGAACATGAGAATCTCGTTTTCAATACACCGGGCCGCATAGGTGGAAAAGCGGGCCCCTTTTTCGGCGTTGAAGGAACCCACCGCCTTGATGAGCCCGATGGTGCCGATGGAGATCAGATCGTCCTGGTCTCTGATGTTGGAATAGTATTTTTTGATGATGTGGGCCACCAGACGGAGGTTATGCTCGATGAGGTAGCTGCGCGCTTTGGCATCTCCCTGGGCGATCTTTCGCAGGCAGTCCCGTTCTTCTGCGGCGGAAAGCGGCCGGGGAAAGGAGCCGCTGCCCGTGACGTGAAGGGCCAAAAACAAAAGGCCGCCCAGGGCAAAGGAAATAAGAGAGGATATCATCATGGCAAAACAGGCTCCTTTCAGGGGTTCCGCATTCAGGCAAAAGCGCCCGTTTTCCA
>JALELV010000024.1 GCA_022768545.1 Oscillospiraceae bacterium | reverse complement strand
TTACAGGGTGCGGCGCCGCTTTTTGCGGAATTTTTTTCAGCAGCCCTGCCTTCGGCGGGGGAAAAGCACAGCCAAAAGGGCTATTTTGAAAGGAGCGCCCATGGGAAAGGTAATATCGGTCACCAACCAGAAGGGCGGCGTGGGCAAAACCACCACCGCCGTCAACCTTATCGCCTGGCTTGGGATGAAAGGCAAAAAAACACTGCTCATAGATATCGACCCCCAGGGGAACTCCACCAGCGGGCTTGGAGTAAATAAGCGGGGGATCTCCTGTTCTACCTACGACCTGCTGATCGGGAAGGCGAGAGCCGAGGAAGTGCTGGTACATACCGCGTTCCAGAATGTGGACCTGCTGCCCTCCAACATCAGCCTGGCAGCGGCGGAAATTGAGATCGTGGAGCTGGAGGACCGGGCAAGGCGCCTGAAAAACGCGCTGGCGCCACTGAAAGACCGCTACGATTACATTCTGATCGACTGCCCTCCATCCTTGGGGCTCATCACCATCAATGCGCTGACAGCCAGCGATACCCTGCTGGTGCCCATCCAGTGTGAGTATTACGCCCTGGAGGGGCTGACCCAGCTGATGTCCACCGTGCGGCAGGTAAAGCGGCTGTACAACGCCCACATCGAGCTGGAGGGTGTGCTGCTCACCATGTACGACGGCAGGCTCAATCTGACCATGCAGGTGGTGGCGGAGGTGAAGAAGTATTTCCCCCAAAAGGTGTACCGCACTACCATCCCCAGAAATGTCCGCCTGTCCGAGGCCCCCAGCTTTGGACAGCCTATTTTGTATTTTGACCGTTCCTCCAAAGGGTCGCAGGCCTACGAGGAGCTCGCGGAGGAGATTCTGCAGAAAAACCGGTGAGGAGAGATTTTGAGTATGGCGGGGAAAAGTAAAAAAGGCGGCCTGGGAAAAGGGCTGGAAGCGCTTTTTGTGGATAACACCGCAGAGGACGCGGGTGTCGTCACCCTGCGCGTGGCGGAGATAGAGCCGAATAAAGACCAGCCGAGAAAGGATTTTGACGAGTCTGCCCTGGCGGATCTGGCCGATTCCATCCGGGCCCACGGTGTGCTGCAGCCTTTGCTGGTGCGGCCGATGCCCACGGGGGAATATCAGCTGGTGGCGGGGGAACGGCGCTGGCGTGCCTCCCGCATGGCGGGGCTGACGGAGGTGCCGGTGGTCATCCGGGAGATGTCCGACAACGAGGTGATGGAGCTGGCCCTCATCGAGAACCTTCAGCGGGAGGATCTAAACCCACTGGAGGAAGCTATGGGGTACGAGGCTTTGATGGAGACCCATGGGATGACACAGGATCAGGTGGCTCAGGTGATCGGAAAATCCCGTCCGGCGGTGGCCAACGCCCTGCGGCTGCTGCGGCTGCCGGAGGAGACGGCGGATCTGGTGCGCCAGGGCAAGCTCTCCGCGGGGCATGCCCGGGCGCTGCTTGCCCTGGAAGACCCGCAGCGTATTGCCGCGGCGGCAAAGCTTGCCTCGGAAAAAGGGCTTTCGGTGCGGGAGGTGGAGAAACTCTCCCGCACCTCCCAATCTTCCGGGGCCAAAGCCGGGAAGAAGGAGCCCAGAGGCGACCGCTTCTGTCAGGAGCTGGCGCTTGCCCTGGAGACCGCCCTGGGGCGGCAGGTCAGGATCCGGCGGCAGGGGAAGAAAAACGGAACACTGGAGATCGAATATTTTGATAAGGAGGACCTGTCGGCCCTGGTGCAGCGTCTGACGGGGGAGGCGGTATCGGCTCAAGGGCTGGAGAAGTGAGTTTTTCGCGGCGGGAGGAGAAAAGAGAGAATGGAACAGTACAGTTTGGAGCGGACGGTCCCTTTTCCGGAGTGCGACCTGAAAAACCTGTGGAAGCTTTCCGGGATCCTGCGGCAGATGCAGGAGATCGGGGCACTTCATCTGGAGGCGCTTCAAATGGGCTTTCAAAAGCTGTGGGATGAGGGATATGTCTTTTTGCTCTCCAAGATCCTGCTTCGGATAGAGCGGCGCCCCGCCGGAGGGGAGGAGCTGAGTGTGGTTACCTGGCCCAGGCCGCCGAAGGGTGCGCAGTTTTTACGTGACATCAGCTTTTACAGCCGGGACGGCGGCGAGATCCTTCGGGCGCAGACGGCCTGGATGCTGGCGGACCCCCACAGCCACCGTATCTGCAGGCCCTCGGAATACCCCTACCAGATCCCCTATGCGGATATGCCCTATACCGACGAGGCGGCCCGGATGAAATGCAGGGCTCCGGAGGCGCTGCGCCCCGTGGGGGAACGGGAGGTGCGCTACAGCGACCTGGATACCAACGGTCACGTGAACAATGCCGTTTACGGCGATATTCTCTGCGATTTTTTGCCTTTTGAAGAGATAAGCAGCCGGGAGTTGGCCGTTTTTAAGATCCACTACGCCCGGGAGGCCAGATGGGGAGACCGTATCCGCCTTTTTCTGGGAGAAAACGGCTCGGAAGGCCGCTATCTTTTGGGGGAGAGCGGAGGAGAAAAATGTTTTGAGGCCGAGGTGGAATATCGGCCAGAGAGCGCGAAAGAATAAAAGCGAAAAATGACAGCATGGATTATACTATAAGTATATATTATTTTTCATATTACGAAGCAAGGAAAACCCTGTCAGGCGCGCCGGGCGGCGAAGAAATCGGTCCCGAGGCGTAAAGAAAACTGTTGACAAAATGAAACCGTCATAGTATAATGTAATTCGCCTGATATACGGGCTGCATATATGGCGGTATAGCTCAGTTGGCTAGAGCATGCGGTTCATACCCGCAGTGTCGGCGGTTCGAATCCACCTACCGCTACCATCGCAGATTACCCCTCCAGGGGTTTTCCATACAGGCGGCCCGTTGGTCAAGCGGTTAAGACACGGCCCTTTCACGGCTGTAACACGAGTTCGATTCTCGTACGGGTCACCAGAAGAAGATCGGCCTTTTATAGGGCCGGTCTTTTTTGTTGTGTCCCAATTTTCCCGGTGTTTTTTCCGTTTTAAGGGAGATACTAAAAGGAGCCTTTAAGAAGGGGGAAACGCCATGGAGCCGCTGATGGAGCTTCGGCACGCCTTTAAAATTTACCATCCCGGAGAGGGAGAGGTGCGGGCGCTGGATGACGTATCGCTGAAGATCGCCAAAGGGGAATTTGTGACCATCGTCGGACAGTCCGGGTCCGGAAAATCCACCCTGATGAATCTGCTTGGCTGCCTGGATGTTCCCAGCCGCGGAAAATATCTTCTGGAGGGGCAGGATACCGCCGGCATGGATGACCGGAAACTGTCGGCGGTGCGAAACCGGAAGATCGGCTTTGTATTCCAGGGGTTTAACCTCATCCCGGGCCTCAGCGCCGAAGAGAATGTGGAGCTTCCGCTGATATACCGGGGAATGGAACGGGAACTGCGCCGCCGCCTGTGCCGGGAGGCGCTGGAGCAGGTGGGGCTTTCCGCCCGTGCCGGGCACCTGCCGGGCCAGATGTCCGGCGGGCAGCAGCAAAGGGTGGCCATTGCCCGGGCTATCGCCGCCCGTCCTCCCGTCATTTTGGCCGATGAGCCCACGGGAAACCTGGACAGCCGCTCCGGCGGGGAGATCATGGAGATCCTCCGGGGGCTGCGGCAGGGGGGGAGGACGGTGGTGCTCATCACCCATGACGAGGCTATCGCGGCCCGGACAGAGCGGCTCATCCGAGTGGCGGACGGAAAGATACGGCAGGATATTTTCCACCGGCCCACGGGCTGAATGTGGAAAACAAAAGAAGGGCCGCGGAAATCTCCGCGGCCTTCCGGCAAGCTCAAAAAAATACAGATGTTTATAAATAACGGCGGCCCTTCTCCTCATAGAGGTAATCCAGCCCCTTGGCGGCAGCCACAGCTACAGCCCCTAACACCGCCAGCGCGGCGGCCATTTTTACCCAAAGCTTCATGTTGTTTTCCTCCTCTTGCGGTTCTGGCGGCAGATAAGAAGGGACACAGCCCGCGCCTCCTGCCGGAAAGGGCGGCCCTTCAAAGGCTTTTAATATGCCGTGACCTGAAACTCCCCAAAGGAATGGGCGTCAAAAGGATCGGGACGGGTAAAGTCGGTGTCGTAAAAACAGCCGTAATGGCGGCTCTCCGGGGCGTCATCCACCTTGTACAGGTTCCCCAGCATCCGATGCCCGGTCGGGAGATGGTGGGTGCCGTAAACAAGGTCCAGCGCGGTGAGGGGCAGGGTGACCACAGCACCCCAGTAAATCCCCTCCAGATCTTCCCCCAGATAGGCTTTGAGCTGAGGCAGGATCAGGTATTCCCCCAAGGGAGACTCCCCATCGGGGCCGCACACCAGCCAGCTTCCCCGCCCGGCGGAGCCGCAGCGCAGAGAGAGCCAGCGGGAAGATTGCTCCGGGTAAAAGTTCAGGCTGCAGATCAGACGGCTCTCCGGCGAGGGGGCCGTCTCGAAGGCCCACATCCTCAGGCAGAAATCCGTCTCGTTCACACACAGCCGGGCCTGAGCCAGAGGTTTGTAATCCCGCTTTTCCAGGGGATAGCGAATGATCTTGGCCACGGGAAGAGAATCCCACACGGGAAGGCCGGAGATTTTGCTTACAGGAAAAGACACGGATAAACCCCCTCAGTTTTCCGGCAGGGCCTGTCCAACCGGGCCCCGGCCGCAAGAATCGATCAGGAACAATAACAGTATATCATGTTTTCGGCAAAATAACAGTCCACAGAGGGCAGGAAAAGGGCAAAAGCTCAAAAAAGCTTCTCCAGCAGCCCGGTGCGCCGGAGCACATAATACAGCAGCGGTCCCAAAACACAGCAGGGGATGACCTGCCCCAGGGAGACGCTGGCAAAATTAAGGAGAAACACCTGCCAGGAAAAGCCGCCGACGGAAAGCCAGGTGATCTCCAGGCCGATGACCACCCCGTTGACCAGGACGGGTGGAAGGGTGGAGAGCATCGGAAGGCCCTTCCAGCGAACGCCGCGCAGCAGGTAGGAGAGCAGGGCGGCGATGAGGGTAGCGGCGGTCCCAAAGAGGATATCCACCGACATGGTGAGCCCCATGCCCACACCGATCATATTGGTAAGCAGGCAGCCCACCGTTACTCCCCAGATCCCAAGCGGGGAGATGGCGGGCAGGATGGTCAACGCCTCCGCCGCCCGCAGCTGGACCGCCCCAAAAGAGGACATGGCCAGTACCACGCTCACGGCGGTGTACAGCGCCGCGACCATGGCGCAGACGCACAGCGCCCGCACTTTGCTTTGTTTCATATTCATTTTCCTTTCGTAGTGTGGTTTATAGTCAGGAACTTGCGACTGACTGCCGCGGGGGTTTTTCCCATCGGGACCGCGGCAACCCTTATTGTAGCGCAGAATTCATTTTGTGGCAAGAGAAAATCCCGCACCTCAGTCGGCGAAAAAGCTGCTTGAGCTTGAATCATGGAATAAATATTAACTTTTAGTATTATTAAATAGAGATATTGCAGAATATAGATATACAAAAGGGAGAATAAAAGATAAATTTTCCACATAGGAGGAAAACTTGGTGGAAAACCGGAAACGATCTTTGCCCCATTGCCCCGGCGGTGGGGCAAAGCCAAACCGCACGTCGTTTTGGGCCCGGCGGGCAGAGGATAACCTGCCGCCAGGCCAAAGAAGGGCAGGGCAAAAGCCCCGGCGGACAAACCGGCTCTTGGGCTCGCGGCATGGGCCCTGTATTTAAATTACCGGCGGGGCGGCGATGTTTTACCCCGCCGCAGAGAGGGGCGGCGCCCCGGCCACGCGAAAAAAGGCCGTGGGCAGCCCCGGGGCTTTCCTCAGCTCCGGGCAAAACCGGGGATGCCGGACCCAAAGCCCCGGGAGGAGGAGAGGCTCTCTCCCCCTCCCGGGGAGGGAAAAGACCCGCCCCGAAAGCCAAAACAGCTCTGCAAAATGGATTGCAGAGCTGTTTTTATACGGCTTGTTTATTTTCCGCAGCACTTTTTATACTTGAGGCCACTGCCGCAGGGGCACGGGTCGTTGCGGCCCACCTTTGCCCCTACCTTGACGGGCTCCTTCTTTTCGGAGCCGTCCCCGGCTCCGGAGGCCGCGGCGGGGGTGGCCACCTGCTCCCGCTTCGGTGCCTCGGTGGAGATCTTCACCGTCAGCAGCATGCGGACGGTGTCCTCCTTGATGGCTTCGATCATCTGGTCAAACATGTCGAAGCCCTCCATGCGGTATTCCACCACCGGATCCTTCTGGGCGTAGGCGCGCAGATTGATGCCCCGCTTGAGCTCATCCATGGCGTCGATGTGGTCCATCCACTTGAGGTCCACATTCTTCAAAAGCACCACGCGCTCCACTTCCCGCATGATGTCGCTGCCGATGGCCTCCTCCCGCTTGGCGTGAAGTTCCCGGGCACGGGTCACCAGCAGGTCGACGATATCCTGGCGGGAGATCTTCTGCAGCTCGGCGGTATCCCAACGGAAATCATCCTCCTGGGTGAGCCAGCCCATGTAGTGGTAGCGCAGGCCGTCCAGGTTCCAGGTGTCACAAGGGGTATCTTGGCCCACATAGGAGGAGACCACCGTCTCCACCGTCTCGGTAAACATGCGCTGGATATAGTCCTTCATGTTTTCACCGGCCAGCACTTTGCCGCGCTGCCCGTAGATGATCTCACGCTGCTTGTTCATGACGTCGTCGTATTCCAGAACGTGTTTGCGGGTGGCAAAGTTGCGGCTTTCCACCTTGCTCTGGGCGCTTTCGATGGAGTTCGTGAGTATCTTGTTCTCGATGGGAAGGTCATCCTCCAGCCCCATGGAGTTCATCATGTTCTGGATGCGCTCGCCGCCGAACAGCCGCATAAGGTCATCCTCCAGCGAGAGGTAGAACCGGGTGGCGCCGGGGTCTCCCTGGCGCCCGGCACGGCCGCGCAGCTGGTTGTCAATGCGGCGGGATTCGTGCCGCTCGGTGCCGATGATGTAGAGGCCTCCCGCCTCCTTCACCTTTTCAGCCTCGGGGGAAAACTCTTTTTTATATTTATCCAGCAGCTCCTGAAAGAGCCTGCGGGAGGCAAGGATCTCCTCGTCGTCCGTCTCTCCGAAGCTGGTGGCCTGGCCGATCTGCTCCTTGTCATAGCCCTGCTTTTTCATCTCGGCTTTGGCGGCATATTCGGCGTTTCCGCCCAGCACGATATCGGTACCGCGGCCGGCCATGTTGGTGGCGATGGTGACAGCGCCGAAATGCCCGGCCTGGGCCACGATCTCGGCCTCTTTTTCGTGGTATTTGGCGTTGAGCACCTCGTGGCGCACGCCGCGGCGCTTGAGCATGCCGGAGAGAAGCTCGGATTTTTCAATCGACACGGTGCCCACCAGTACCGGCTGGCCCTTTTCGTGGCAGGCCGCAATCTGGTCGATCACCGCCTCGAACTTGGCCTTTTCAGTTTTGTATACCACATCGGGGAAGTCGGTGCGCTGCATGGGCCGGTTGGTGGGGATCTCGATGACATCCAGGTGATAGATCTCCCGGAACTCCGACTCCTCCGTCATGGCGGTACCGGTCATACCCGAGAGCTTATCGTACATGCGGAAGTAATTCTGGAAGGTGATGGTGGCCAGCGTCTGGGATTCTTTTTCGATCTTGACGCCTTCCTTTGCCTCGATGGCCTGATGCAGCCCCTCGTTGTAGCGGCGGCCGATCATCAGGCGCCCGGTAAACTCGTCCACGATGAGCACCTGGCCGTCCCGCACCACATAATCGATATCCCGGTGCATGACGCCGTGGGCCTTGATGGCCTGGTTGACATGGTGCAGGATGGTGGAGTTTTCGGAGTCCATGAGGTTTTCCACATTAAAGTACTGCTCCGCTTTTTTGACGCCCCGGGGGGTGAGGGTGGCGGTGCGGGCCTTTTCATCCACGATGTAGTCGGCCTCCACGTCGTCGTGTTCTTCCTTGGCGTCCAGCTCCTTTACCTTGATCAGGGACATTTTGGCCACCAGGGTGTTGGCCACCTGATACAGATCGGTGGATTTTGCGCCGGGGCCGGAGATGATCAGCGGGGTGCGGGCCTCGTCGATGAGGATGGAGTCCACCTCGTCCACGATGGCGAAATGATGCCCGCGCTGTACCTGGTTTTCCCTGCGCACGCACATGTTGTCCCGCAGGTAGTCAAAGCCAAACTCGTTGTTGGTGCCATAGGTGATGTCGCAGGCGTACTGCACGCGGCGTTCGGCGGCATCCAGGCCGTTGACGATGAGGCCCACGGAGAGCCCAAGGTATTTATACACCTTGCCCATCCACTCGGAATCGCGCCGGGCCAGGTAGTCGTTTACCGTGACGATGTGCACGCCCTTGCCGTCCAGGGCGTTGAGGTAGGCGGGCAGGGTGGCCACCAGGGTCTTTCCCTCGCCGGTCTTCATCTCGGAGATACGCCCCTGATGGAGGACGATGCCGCCGATGATCTGTACCGGGAAGTGCTTCATGCCCAGCACCCGCCAGGCGGCCTCCCGGCAGACGGCAAAAGCGTCGGGCAGGATATCGTCCAGTGTCTCGCCCTGCCCAAGGCGGCCTTTCAGGACGGCGGTCATGCCCTGAAGCTCCTTTTCCGGCATATCCGCGTATTTTTGCTCCAAAGCAACTACCTTTTCCATGACAGGGGTAATATTTTTAAGCTCCCGTTTGGAATAGGTGCCGAATATTTTTTCAAAAAGGCCCATGCTCTCTCCTCCGTTATGCCCCCGGAAAGGGGGGAAGATCACACTTCCGCCGGGCTGCCGAAGAAGAGGGCGAAAGCGCTTTTTATCAGTGTTTGCAGACATCTTTCATTGTATCCCCCCGGGGTGTCTTTGTCAAACAAATGGGCATGGATAAGTTATAAACTTTTTGTAACGGAACAGGCGCGGGACGCAGGAAAAATTTTATTTCCTGACATAATTTTAACGACTTAAGATATTGCCATTTTGAACCGGGCATATTATAATAAATTCGGGTATGCAAAAGGCCGGCTCGGCCTCGTATAGGGACAGGCCGTATCCGCTTTCTGCGTCTGTAAAGGGAGGAAGGGTTCTTCCGGGATGCTTTCTTCCAAACAAGTAAAAACCGAAAGGAGTACCGTTATGACTTATTCTCATGAAGTAGAGAGAATGTGCCCCATCGCGAAGGGCCCCAACCACGGTCCCGCTCCCATTCCCGAAGAGGGCAGATGGGTAAAAGCTTATCAGATCTCCGATATCTCCGGCCTGACCCACGGCGTGGGCTGGTGCGCTCCTCAGCAGGGAGCCTGCAAGCTCACTCTGAACGTGAAGAACGGCATCATTGAGGAAGCTCTGGTGGAAACTTTGGGCTGCTCCGGTATGACCCACTCCGCCGCTATGGCCGCCGAGATCCTGCCTAAAAAGACCCTGCTGGAGGCCCTGAACACCGACCTGGTGTGCGACGCCATCAACGTGGCCATGAGAGAGCTGTTCCTCCAGATCGTCTACGGCCGTACCCAGACCGCTTTCTCCGAGGATGGCCTGCCCATCGGCGCCGGCCTGGAGGACCTGGGCAAGGGCCTGCGTTCCCAGATCGGCACCATCTTCTCCACCGCCAAAAAGGGCGTCCGCTATATGGAGATGGCCGAGGGCTACATCCTGTCCCTGGCTGTGGATAACAATGACGAGGTCATCGGCTACAAATTTGTCCGCCTGGGCAAAATGCTGGAAGACATCCGCCATGGCAAAGACCCCAAGGAAGCTTACGAGAAAAACATCGGGACTTATGGCCGCTATGATGGCGCTCCTAAGTATATCGACCCGAGAGAAGAATAATTTTACAAAAAGGAGGTAATCATTGTGGCTAAATTTGAAGGTCAGGAAAGAAGAATGCCCAAGATCGAGGCATGTCTTGCTGAATACGGCATGAAAACCCTGGAAGAAGCCAACGAGCTGTGCCTGTCGAAAGGCATCAATGTGGAATCCATCATCAAGGGCGTTCAGCCCATCGCTTTCGAAAACGCTGTCTGGGCTTATACCCTGGGCACCGCCATTGCGCTGAAGAAAGGCATTAAAAACGCCGCCGACGCCGCCGAGGCCATCGGAATCGGCCTGCAGGCGTTCTGCATCCCCGGCTCCGTCGCCGAGCAGAGAGCCGTAGGCCTGGGCCACGGCAACCTGGGCGCCATGCTGCTGAGAGAAGAGACCGACTGCTTCTGCTTCCTGGCGGGGCACGAGTCCTTCGCCGCCGCTGAGGGCGCCATCGGTATTGCCCGCACCGCCAACAAGGCCAGAAAATCTCCGCTGAGAGTTATCCTCAACGGCCTGGGCAAGGACGCCGCCTATATCATCTCCCGCATCAACGGCTTTACCTATGTGGAGACCGACTATGACTTCTCCACCGGGGATCTGAAGGTCGTCCGCGAGGTCGCTTTCTCCGATGGGGACAAGTCCAAGGTAAGATGCTACGGCGCCAACGACGTGCTTGAAGGCGTTGCCATCATGAAAAAGGAGAAGGTAGACGTCTCCATCACCGGAAACTCCACCAACCCCACCCGCTTCCAGCACCTGGTAGCCGGAACCTACAAAAAATGGGCCATGGAGAACGGCGTAAAATACTTCTCTGTTGCCTCCGGCGGCGGCACCGGCCGCACCCTGCACCCCGATAACGTGGCTGCCGGCCCCGCTTCCTACGGCCTCACCGATTCCATGGGAAGAATGCACGGCGACGCCCAGTTTGCCGGTTCCTCCTCTGTGCCCGCTCATGTAGAGATGATGGGCCTCATCGGCGCCGGCAACAACCCCATGGTCGGCATGACCGTGGCCTGCGCTGTTGCGGTAGGCGAAGCCAACAAATAAAACGAGCTCTTTTCTGCGGCGGAGCCCCGGGTTTTCCGGGGCTCCGCTTTTTTGCGTTTTTCCACAGATGCCCGGCGGTTCGGTGCAAAAAAAGCCGCATCCGCGGCAAAGCGCGGATGCGGAAGGGCATAAAAGTTATATTTGAGATGAAAAATACAAATAGTTAACCAACCATGATCTGTCCCTCCGGGAGGACCGTGGTTTTCAAGGCGGGATTTTCCCGCATGGCCAGGGAAAGAAGCAGGGAGATAGGGCCCACCCGTCCCATGAACATGGTGAGGATCAAGATCAGGCGGGAGGGGACATTGGCCGCGCCGCTGATCCCCACGGAGAGGCCCACGGTGGCAAAGGCAGAGGTGGATTCAAAAAAGGCGTCGATGCCGGAAAAAGTGATGCCGGCGCTGTGGGTGGTAAAGGCGATGACGCCGGTGGCCAGACAGATAGCCGCCAGGGCGAGCAGGATAATGGCAAGAGACTTATAGACCGTCTGCTTGGAGATCTTGCGCTTCATGATCACGGTGTCGCTGTAGCCCCGCACCACCGAGATCACCGTCATGGCGAGCACCGCCGCCGTGGTCACCTTGATGCCGCCGCCAGTGGAGCCCGGGGCGGCGCCGATGAACATCAGGAAAATGGTAAAGACCTTGGTGATATCGTGCATCGCGGCATAATCCAGCGAGTTAAAGCCGGCGGTACGGGTGGTGACCGACTGGAAAAACGCGGCCAGAAACCGCTGCCACACCGGAAGCTGCCCCATGGTGCGGGGGTTGCTCCATTCAAATACCAGGTAGCACAGGGTACCGAAAAGCAGAAGGATGCCGGTAATGGAGAGCACCAGCTTGCTGTGCAGGGTAAGATGGCGCCGCCGGCGGAAGGCGCCAAGGTCTGCAAAGACAAGAAAGCCCAACCCTCCTATGATGATCAGGGCAGAGAGGGTGAGCAGCACCAGAGGAAAGCCATTGTATCCGCACAGGGAGATAAATGGGGCTTCCCGGCCCAAAAGGTCGAACCCTGCGTTGCAGTAGGCGGAGACCGCAAGAAACAGGGAGAGGAACCATCCCTCGGAACCGTATTTGGGAACAAAGGCGATGGAGAGCAGCAGCGCGCCCGCGGCCTCCACCGAAAATGACACCGCCATGACGGTTTTGATCAGGCGGCCTATTTCCTCCACGCTGTTGGTGTTGATGGACTCCTGCGCCAGCTGCATTCCCTTAAAGCCCAGCTTGCGGCGAATAAGGACGTTAAAAAAAGTGGTGATGGTGATCAGCCCCAGCCCCCCGATCTGGATCAGGGCAAGGATGATGGTCTGTCCCACAGGGGACCAGTAAGTATAGGTGTCAAACACCACCAGCCCGGTCACACAGGTGGCGGAGGTGGCGGTGAACAGAGCGTCAAAAAAATGGGTGGCCTCCCCGCTGCGGCTGGAAAAAGGCAACATTAAAAGCAGCGTTCCGCAGGTGGTCACCATCAAAAAGCTGGCACAGATCACCCGGGTGGGAAAAGAAAAGAACCTGCGGCGCTTATTGTGCTGCGGAAGCATCCGCATTCCCCCTCTCTGCAAAAAATCAGCGGCCGAGGCCGAGATGAGAGATCGCCCGATGGATCAGGTTTTTGTCATTTTTAAAGGTGACCACCGTGTCGGCTTTCTCCAGGAGGACCCACTGGATTTCGCTGATCTCCTCCTCCTGCTTTACAACATGGTCATCCCCGGCATAGCCTAAAAAATAGACGACCTGTTTTTTTACGTTGGGCTTGGGAAAGTATTCCACCGCGTGGCGAAACCCATCCTGAAGGTCGATGGAAAGGCCGGTCTCCTCCTTTACCTCCCGCAGAGCGGTTTGGATCTCGGTCTCGCCGGCTTCCATGTGGCCTTTGGGAAAAGACCAATGACCGCCGTATTTATGCTTGAGCAGAAGAAGCTCCGTTCCGCGGCCCTTGTCGCGGTAAACCAACGCACCGCAGGATTTTTCGCGCTTCATTGTCATCACCTCGTTTTGGCTTATTCGGAAAAAGGGTTCCGGAGAGCGGGCGTGTTTTAACAGTATCTGCAGCTCAGAAGAACAAATACAGCACAGCCCTATTCTTTTAATATAACACTTTTTGAAAGGTTAGAAAAGGGGAAATTGCCCTTCTTCTTTTTATACGGGCGGGACGCGGCAGAAATTTACTGGCGGTTGCCGGTATGCTGAAAATGATCCGCCGTGTGATGAAATGAAGGCGGCCGGGAGAAAACAGGTTGGGAGCCATGGGGGGGAGGGGACGGCCGGAATTTGGCGAAAAGCAGAAGGGCCCGGAAAACGGAAGGGCGCCGCGCGGGAGCGGCACGGCACACAGGGGGACGCCGTGCAAAACGCGGAGGTTTGGCAGCCCGGCTTTTGACAGATCGCCCTGCCATCAGGATCTCTCTTTGTTTTGGCTGCGGCAGGGGCGCTGGCGCTGCCCAAAGGAAGAAGACAGGGAGCGTGCCGCAGGGCCGGCGGTCTGCTCCCCTTGAAGGGAGCTCCGCCTGTTTATCGTTTAAGAAGGCAAAGGTCAAATACGCGATAAAAGGATGGATGAAGGATGAGGGAAAAGACCCGGAAAAATTTTTGTGCAGCGGGCTGCTGGATGCTGGCGTTTATTGCATGGACCGCGCTGGTGCGGTATGTGGATGTACAGGCAATCGGGCCCAATGGGTCTGCGGTGGGGCTTGCGTCGGTCAACGGGCCTTTTCACCGGCTGACCGGCGTGCATATGCAGCTTTATACCGTTACCGACTGGCTTGGCCTGGTTCCCCTGCTGGTGGCATTGGGGTTTGCCCTGCTGGGACTTATGCAGGCGATAAAACGAAGAAGCCTTTTAAGGGCAGACCCTGACCTATGGATGCTCGGCGGATTTTATATAGCGGTGCTGGCGGCATATGTGTTGTTTGAGAAGAATGTCATCAACTACAGGCCTGTCCTGATCGATGGCGTTCTGGAGGCGTCGTATCCGTCCTCCACAACGCTGCTGACGCTGTGCGTCATGCCGACTGCCATGATGCAGCTTCATCAGCGCATAAAAAACCGAACAGTGCGGTTGGCTGTCCTCTCTGCGGCTTTGGCCTTTACGGTCTTCATGGTCATGGGAAGGACGATCTCAGGGGTTCATTGGCTTACGGATATTATCGGCGGGGTGCTGCTGAGCGGCGGTTTGACCACGATGTATTATTCCGCCCAAAACATTGGCAAACCGGGCCGGTGACGGCAAAGGACAAGCCGTCAGCGTCTGCGGGGCGGGCTCAAAGCAGAGGGCGCCCCGCAGATGCGCTTTGGGGGGCAAGGGGATGCGGCGGCCGCAGGGAGAAAGCGAAGGGTTTCGCCGCGCAGAAATGACCGTTCGTTGACAAACGGGACACTTCGATGTAAAATAAAAAAACCGGGTGGTCCCTCTGCGGGGAAAGGCCGGAAAAGCAATTTGTCTCCGTAGCTCAGCAGGATAGAGCGTTCGCCTCCTAAGCGAAAGGCCGCGCGTTCGAATCGCGCCGGGGACGCCAGAAAACTTATCAAAAAAAGCCGGCTGCATCATGCAGCCGG
>JALELV010000022.1 GCA_022768545.1 Oscillospiraceae bacterium | reverse complement strand
TAAATGCTTTTACAGCTCTTTGCAATAGAAAATGCAGTTAAAAAGTGGGTTTTTGCAAATTTTTTCTGTTTTTCACAGATAATAAGAACAATTTATTTTATTTTGCAGGAGTTTTTCTGTTTTCTTTCAGCAAAACGTTTATTTTGCTAAGTCCTCATCTCTTTTTTGCGGCGGAGAACGGCCGGAGGCAAGGGGGGATTTTGCAAAATAATTTTCTTTTTTGAGCCGCCCCTCTTCATTTTCCGGCTCCTTTATGCTATAATGTCAACAAATAAAGCTTGCTTTGCAGGGGGCTGTGTCCCTTTCAAAAGCCCGTTTTTCAGGGCAGCTCCCTTCGCAGCGCGTCCATATTTCTACTGATAAGGAGAAGGAATTTATGTTTTGCAGACAATGCGGGAAAGAGATCCTGCCCAATTCCACCGTATGCACAAGCTGCGGGGTCCCTGCCGGGACCGGCAATAATTTTTGTCCCAACTGCGGCGCCGCCACCAATTCCAATGCCGTTTACTGCGTCAAGTGCGGTGCTCCCTTTTACCAGCAGCCCGCTCCCTCCGCTTTCCCGGAGCAGAAATCCAAGCTGGCAGCCGGCCTCCTCGCCTTTTTCCTTGGCTCTTTGGGTATCCACAATTTTTACCTGGGCTACACCCAAAAGGCCGTGATCCAGCTCTGCGCCTCCCTGATCGGCGGCGTGATCAGCTGCGGTATCGCCACTGTTGGGATCCAGATCTGGGCTATTGTAGAGGGCGTCATGATCCTGACCGGTTCCATTTCTGTGGACGGGAAGGGAATTCCACTGAAAGACTGAATAAGTGCTGATATGCCAATGGAGGCAGCCGGTTTAAAACCGGCTGCCTCCCTCTTTATCAAAATACAAACACTGCCGCCTCCCGGCGGCAAAAAAAGGAGTGCATTCCCGTGAGCCTGCAGGATACCCCCCGTTCCAACCGCCTTCATATCGGCATTTTCGGCCGCCGAAACAGCGGAAAATCCTCTTTGATCAACGCGCTGACCGGCCAACCCGTGGCCGTGGTGTCGGAGGTTGCCGGCACCACCACCGACCCCGTATATAAATCCATGGAGATCCACGGCATCGGCCCCTGTGTTTTGGTGGACACAGCGGGCTTTGACGACGAAGGGGATCTGGGCGCTTTAAGGGTGGAGCAGACGGAAAAAGCCCTGCAGAAAACCGATATCGCGCTGCTGCTGTTCTGCGAAAAGGTGACAGAACAGGAGCTCTCCTGGGCAAGGCGTCTGAAAGCCGCAAAGATCCCCGTGGTAGCCGTTGCCAATAAGTCTGACCTCTCCGATATGGATGGCCTCCGCCGTGAGATCCGGGAAAAGCTCTCGCTGGAACCCATCTGCGCCAGTGCCCTGACCGGGGAAGGGATCCCCGAGATCCGGGAGGCGCTGATCCGCTCCATCCCGGAGGATTACGAGAGCGAGAGCATCACCCGGGGCCTGGTAAAGGAGGGAGATCTGGTGCTGCTGGTGATGCCGCAGGACATCCAGGCCCCCAAGGGCAGGCTGATCCTCCCCCAGGTACAGGTGATCCGGGAGCTTTTAGATAAAAAGTGCCTGGTCATGAGCGCCGTCACCGACAAGCTGGATGAGGCCCTGGCGGCACTTTCCGCTCCGCCCCAGCTGATCATCACCGACTCCCAGGTTTTCCGCACGGTTTGGGAGAAAAAGCCGCCGGAGAGCCGCCTCACCTCTTTTTCCGTGCTGCTGGCGGGCTACAAGGGGGATCTGGCCTATTTTGTGGAGAGCGCCGCCGCCATCGAAGCGCTGACCGAGTCCTCACGGGTGCTCATTGCCGAGGCCTGTACCCACGCCCCCCTTGCGGAGGACATCGGCCGCGAGAAGATCCCCCGTATGCTGCGCCGCCGGGTGGGCGAGGGCCTTGCGGTGGATATCACTGCCGGGACGGATTTTCCAAAAGATCTCTCCCCATACGACCTGATCATCCACTGCGGCGGGTGCATGTTCAACCGCAAATATCTGCTCTCCCGGGTGGAACAGGCCAGGGCAGCCCATGTGCCCATGTCAAACTACGGCGTCGTCATCGCCTATCTTGCCGGCATCCTCCCGGATGTGGACCTGCCGTACTGACCCTGTCATCGCTGTAAAAAGCGGCCGGCCTTTTGACGCCGTCGCTTTTTATATGTTTTACCCCCGCAGGCCCCTGGCCTGCCGCTCCATGTCCTCCACAACGATATCGTAGATTTCCCCCAGAGAGGCACAGTATTCCAGCACCTGCCAGGGCTCGTTGGTATGGTAATGGATCTTGATCAGCTCCTCATCCCCCACCGCAAGCAGGCAGTCCCCCTGAAAATGGGTTTTGAAGTGATCGTTCACCGCATCTTCGTCCAGGCCCTTGCCCTCGATGAGAAGCTGTGTGTCGTAGCGGTATTCCAGCATATCCGTTCTCCTTTCGCTTTCTGCGCGGGGCCCCGGCCCCTTTTCCCTCAAAAAGAGTACCATCTTTTCCGCCATCTGGCAAGAGGCCCTGTGCCAAGCCCCCGCGGGATATCTTTCGGCTCCTCTGTACATTCTGCCCCAAACCTGATATAATAAAACCCGCGAGCAGGCAAGACAGCAGCGGGCACAGTGCCGAAAGGCCGTGCGTGAGGAAAGTCCGGGCTTCGCAGGGCAGGGGTAGCTGCTAACGGCAGCCGGAGGCGACTCCAGGGATAGTGCAACAGAAAGGTACCGCCGGGGTCTTCCCGGTAAGGGTGGAAAGGCGAGGTAAGAGCTCACCAGCGCATGGGAGACCATGCGGCTGTGTAAACCCTACCCGAAGCAACACCGCAATGGGGGCATACAGCATCGGCCCGGTGCGCTCCCGGTCAGGTGGCTGAAGCCGTGGGGCGACCTGCGGCTTAGAAAGATTGTTGTCAAATACAGAACTCGGCTTATATGTCTGGTCGCAAAAAAGAGAGGGCTTACGCCCCCTCTTTTTTTGTTGCCCGCTACACATTTAAGATCCCCCTCAGCACAGCCAGGGAGATGACCCCCGGCGCGCCCAGAAGAAGGGCAAAAAATGCGCTTGCCCCGTTAAGCGCCAGTGTGATTCCGGTGAGAGCCGACGTGGCCCTCACAAGCCACAGGCATATCCCTCCGGAGATGGCGCTTCCCAAAACAGAGCGGACCGGCCGGCCGCTGCGCAGATAGATCAGGGCCATAGCCGCTCCCAGCCCCCAGATCAACGCCGTCTGCACCATGTCTTTTCCCCCGCTTTTCTGTTTATTTCAAAATTCCCCGCAGGTCGCTTTTGACCTTTTCCTCCCGGGCGGAGCGCAGAAGATACCGGTACCGGGCAAGCAGCGCGTTGGATTCATAGATATAGCTTTCCACCAGGTCCTCGTCCGCCGTCATGTCAAAGTTTCGGTTTACCGTGTCCAGCCGGTCTTTTACCTCCCGCAGTTCGCGGATCAGCTCACTGCCCGCCCCCGGTTCCTCACGTGTGCCGGCAATGATGCGGATCCCCCTGAGAATACCTTCCATGTAAAACTCCGCCTTTCCGTTTATTTCTATGCCGAGAGCATGGCCGGATATTCGGAAAAATATACCTTGTCTGGGCCGCTGCCCGGGCAAGAGCTTTTCAAAGGCTCCCGCCCGGCGAAAAGCAGGCCGCAAAAGCTTTTAGCCCAGCTTTTCCGTGATATCATCATTTTGGGTGGGCCAGCCCGCAGAAATGTCTTTTATTTTCCGCATATCTTTTCGGCACTCTTTTTCGGGATACACCGGAAAAACATTCAGAGGAGGAAAAGAAAAATGAATACTCCCACCCTGAAGACAGATCGCCCGATTTTGCGGCGGTTTACCGAGGGCGACCTGGATGCATTTTATAAAATCTACAGCGGCAAAGCGGTAAACACCTGCCTTCCCTGGCTCCTTCCTTGTTCAAAAGAAGCGGCAAAAGCCTTTTATGAAGAAAGATCCGCCGCGGAGTATGCCCGCCCCAACGGCTACCGGTATGCCGTCTAACTGAAAAGCGCCGGTATTCCCATCGGGTATATCGGCGTCAGCACCGGCGACAGCCACGACCTCAGGTACGGCCTGCGGGAAGAGTCCTGGTACCGGGGCGTCGCCCGCGAAGCGGGTTCCTCCGTCATAGCACAGGCAAAACAAGACGGTATCCCCTACATTACCGCCACTCACGACGTCAACAATCCCCGCAGCGGCGCCGTCATGAGGGCCCTGGGAATGCACTATCAGTATTCCTGCGAGGAGCTTTGGCAGCCCAAAACCTGCCTGTCGTCTTTCGGATGTACCAGTTGAACCTTGACGGAAACGAAAAAAGACGGTATGAAAAATACTAGAACCGGTATCCCTGCCATTTTATCGAAGAGTTGTGATCTTTTCTTCCCCTCCCGGCATGCAGAGCAAAGCCCCCGGTGTAAACCGGGGGCTTTTTGCTTTATTTTCTCTTTCTTGCCCGCCTTTTGTGGTGAGGCGTTTTGACGCCGGAAGCCGGCTTTCCCTTTGCGGGCGTTTCCTTCCGGCGGCCTTCCGGGGCCTTGGCGGTTTCCGGGGGCCGGGTCCCGGCGATGATGAAGTCCACCTCGCCGCTGGAGACATCGGCACGCACCACCTGGATCCGGACAGCGTCCCCCACCCGGTAGGCTTTTCCGGCAAGGGCGTCCTTCATTTCCAGCCGGCCGTCGTACTCAAAGGCGCCCGGCAGCAGTTCCCGCCGGATCATCCCCTCCACCGTATTGGGAAGCTCCACATACACGCCGTGGGGTGCCACAGAAGAGACCACTCCGTCAAACTCCTCCCCCACATGGCGGAGCATATATTCCGCTTTATAGCAGTCTTCGCAGTCCCGCTCCGCGTTCATGGCCCGCTGTTCCCGCGCGCTGGAATGCAGTGCCGCCCTGCCCGCAAACTCGTGGTATTTCTTTTCCAGCTCCTCGGCGGAAACACCCTCCAGCGCCGCCGACATGATGCGGTGGATCGCCAGGTCCGGATAGCGGCGGATAGGAGAGGTAAAGTGGGAATAATCATCCAGCACCAGACCAAAATGGCCCTTGTGCACTGCTTCGTACTTGGCTTTCGCCATGGAGCGCAGAAGCTGCTGATTGACAAGCTGGGAATACGGGGTATTTTTGGCGCTCTCCAGCACCCGGCACAGGTCCAGGCTGCTCACGCCCGGGCGGATACGAGAGGCGTCGAGCCCCAGGGCCTTCAAAAGCTCCGCCAGCTGCTCCAGCTTTTCGGCGGGAGGGTCCTCGTGGACGCGGTAGAGAAACGGGAGCTTCCTGCCAAAGCCGAACCGGGCCGCCGCCTCGTTGGCGGTGAGCATAAACTCCTCGATCATCCCCTCGGCAATACCGCTTACCCTGGGAAAGATCTCCTGGGCCCTTCCGTCCGGCCCGATCAGGATTTTCGATTCGGTGGATTCCAGATCCAGCCCGCCTCTGGCAAAGCGCCGCGCGCTCAAAAGGTCCGCCAGTTCCTTCATCCGGAAGATCATCTCCTCCAGGCCCGCGTATTTTCTGAGGGTCGGCTCATCCGCTTCGCCGGCCAAAATGCGGTTGACCTCGCTGTACACCCCTTTTACCCGGGAACGGATCACCGACTTGCAGAATTTAAAGTCTTTCAGAGCGCCTTTTTGGTCCAGGGAGAGCAGTGCAGAAAAGGCCAGCCGGTCCTCCCCAGGGTTGAGGGAGCACACCCCATTGGAGAGCTCCACCGGCAGCATCGGCACCACGGAGGCCGCGTAATAGACGGAGGTCCCCCGGTCAAAGGCAGCGCGGTCCAGAGGGGTATTTTCCCGCACATACCAGCTCACATCGGCGATGTGAACCCCCAAGCGCCAGCCGTCCTCCCGCTTTTCCAGCGAGATGGCGTCATCCAGGTCCTTGCTGTCGGCGCCGTCTATGGTGAAGATCGTCTCGTCCCGCAGGTCCAGCCGGCGGGCGATCTCCCCCTCAGGCACCCCCTGCCGTGACACTTTTTCCGCCTGCTCCGCCGCCTCCGGCGCAAAGGCCTTTTCAATGCCCGCTGCGGCCAAGATCGCCTCGCTGCAGGCGGCGGCGCTCATGGCGCTGCCGAATACGGAGAGCACCTCCACCCGGTGCTCCCCATGCCGCTTCCCTCTGCGGGAGATGCGTGCCAGCACCTTGTCGCCGTCCTCCGCGCCCATGGTTTTGCCCCGCTCCACCGGCATGGGAAACCGGGCGCCGTTATCCGGCGTCACGGCGCCTTCCTCTCCCCGGAGGGAAAACACCCCTGAAAAGCGGTAGTCCTTCTCTTCCGTGACCCGAAGGACCTCGCCCTCCTGAAGGGTGCCCCGGCCGCGCCGCCGCAGGATCTCCACCCGGTCTCCCGGCATGGCGCCCATCAGCGCCCGTCCGGGGATGAACACGTCCTCTTCTTCTCCCTCGGGGCGGACAAAGCCAAAGCGCTCCGTCACTTTGATCACCTCTGCGGGAACTCCCGCGGGCTTCGGCGCCGCAGAGTAATAGCGCCCTTTTTTCTCCCGGACGGCCTTTGCCTTCACCAGGCTCTGGAGCGCAAGCAGCAGCGGCTCCTTTTCCAGCCGCCGCACCCGCAGCTTTACCGCCAGCTCCCGGGCCGTCATCCCCTTTTCTCCCGCCTTCTGCAGCGCCTTTTCCAGCGCCGCCTTATAATCCTGTTTCATTTCTATTCCACACCTTCTGCCTGCTCCGTTTGCTTTCCTACTTATCATAAACCAAAATTTTATAAAAACACGCCGCGGCAGGCCCGGGCGGCGCTTTTTCCCTTTTGTGTGCACGGCCGGGCAGCGCTTTTCCCCCTTTGAGGGAGGGCGCCGTCCGGCTGGCAAAACAGCATATAAAAAGCGCTCTGCTCAAAACAGCAGAGCGCCTTTGATCATTTTGCAAAAATACTCAGCAGCCAGACCGCAAAGGTGACTACCAAAAATAAGATCGCGCAGATCTTGGTGTACTTGGCCAAAATCGCATCCAGAGTCTTGGCTCGGTTCTTCCCGTAGGACCCTCCGGCTTCGCCGCCGCTGATTGCCCCAAGGCCTTTTCCCTTGCCTTCCTGCAGCATAACGATAACGATCATCGAGATCGAAATGAGTACCAGCAAAATACCGCCGATGATTTCAAACGCCTGCATGTTTTACACCTCCGACTTTTTCCGATTAACTTTATTTATGATATCATACTTACCGGGAAGATGCAACTGTTTTTTCCACCGCGCCAAGCGGGATTTTGCCGTTCAAATGCTCTCTCCGACAATTTTTTGGGTCCCATGGTATTTTTAAAGCCCGTCTGCTTACAATAACAGTGGTCTTATCATGGGAAAAGCTCGTTGCGTTTGGGAACATGGTAAACCAAAATCAGGCAGGCTCCTGGAGCCAGCCTGATTTTTTTGTGCTTTCCGGCCTGTTCAGGCTCTCCTTCGCGCTTTTTGCCTGCCGCGCACGGGCATTTAAAGGGTCAGCTGCTCTCCCAGGTCTCCCTCCCGGGGGAAGGCTCCCATGGCGGGAAGGGTCTTGGTGCGGAAGCGGTGGGGGTTCCCGATAAGCTGCTCCTCAAAGGGGCGCACCCGCGCCACTATGGCGTTCTTTTTCAAAGTCATCACCGCCACGCCCTGGGTGTTCTTGGTGGCCTTCACCGCGACAGCACCGGTGTGGGCGATCAGCATCCGGCCCCCGGAGGATTCCATCAGGTATTCCCCGTCCTCCCCAGCCTGGAACATCGCGGCTACCGGAGATTTATCGCTGTAGGCCCCCACCAGCTTTTTGCGGTTCGTTTTGGTGGCGTAGGAGGAGAGCTCTACCTTGGCGGCCTTGCCGTTTTCAAAAAAGAACAGCATAAAACCGCTGTAGTCTTGTGTCACCGCCATAAACACCGCTTTCTCGTCCGGGCCCATCCCCAATTTGGCGGGAACATATTCTCCCAAAACGCTCGCTTTAGTGTCGTCAAAATCCCACCCGCGGGCCTTGTACACCTGACAGCGGTCGGTAAAAAACAAAAGGTGCGCGCTGTTCACGCCCTCCAAAGCCAGCTGGACCTCGTCGCCCTCCTTGAGCTTCTGTTCCCCGCTCATGCGCAGGGACTGGGGCGTGATCTTTTTAAAATAACCCTCTTTGGTAAAGAAGTAGTTCACCGGGTAGTCCGGCCTGTCCTCTTCTTCCGGGGCAGGGCCGTCCTCCACCTCGTAGAGAACGATGCAGCGGCGGGGCTGGCCGTATTTTTTCATCACTTCCCGCAGTTCCGAGATGATGATCTCGCGCACTTTGCCCGTATCCTTCAGGATCTCTTCCATCTCCCGGATCTCGTCCTTCAGGCGGGAGGTCTCGTCGGTCCGCTTGAGGATATACTCCCGGTTGAGGTGACGGAGCTTTATTTCCGCCACATACTCCGCCTGGATCTCGTCGATGCCGAAACCGATCATCAGGTTCGGCACCACCTCAGCCTCTTCTTCCGTCTCCCGGACGATGCGGACAGCCTTGTCGATATCCAGCAGGATGCGCTCCAGCCCCTGCAAAAGGTGGAGCTTCTCCCTGCGTTTGGTCAGGTCAAAGTACACCCGGCGGCGGACGCACTCCGTGCGGAAGGCGCTCCACTCCTGGATCAGCTCGTATACTCCCATCACCCGGGGAGTGCCCTGGATGAGGACGTTGAAGTTGCAGGAGAAGGCGTCCTCCAGGGGGGTCATGCGGAACAGCTTTCCCATGAGCTTATCCGGGTCGGTCCCCCGCTTTAGATCCAGCGTGATCTTGAGGCCGGAGAGATCCGTCTCATCCCGGATATCCGCGATCTCCCGGATCTTTCCGCCCTTCACCAGCTCCACGATCTTGTCGATGATGGCCTCCACCGTGGTACTGGGGGGGATCTCCGTCACGTCGATGCAGTTGTTTTCCCTGTCGTATTTCCAGCGGGAACGCACCCGCACCGAGCCGCGCCCGGTACGGTAGATCCGTTCCATCTCCTCCGGCTGGTAGAGGATCATGCCGCCGCCGGGAAAATCCGGCCCGCTCATCACGGAGGAAACGTCGAAGTCTTTCCGGCGCAGCAGGCCGATGGTGGCCTCGCACAGCTCCCTGAGGTTAAAAGGGCAGATAGAGCTTGCCATGCCCACGGCAATACCGATGTTGGAGTTGACCAGCACCGACGGGAAGCTCACCGGGAAAAGGGTGGGCTCCTTCATGGTGCCGTCGTAGTTGTCCACAAAATCCACCGTGTCACGGTCGATATCTCCAAACAGCTCCGCGGCGATGGCGTCGAGCTTTGCCTCGGTATAACGGGAGGCAGCGTAGGCCATGTCGCGGGAATAGGCCTTGCCGAAGTTTCCCTTGGAATCCACATACGGGTGCAGCAGGGCCTGGTTCCCCCGGGAGAGCCGCACCATCGTCTCGTAGATGGCGGCGTCCCCGTGGGGGTTGAGTCGCATGGTCTGGCCCACGATGTTGGCGGATTTGGTCTTTGCTCCGGATAAAAGCCCCATTTTATACATTGTGTATAAAAGTTTCCGGTGAGCCGGCTTAAAGCCGTCGATCTCCGGAATGGCGCGGGAGACGATCACGCTCATGGCGTAGGGCATGTAGTTGGTCTCCAAAGTATCGGTGATCTTCTGCTCCATCACCACGCCGGCGTTTTCGATCTCCGCGGCGCTGGCCGGCAGCTTTGCGGCCTTCGGCTCTTTTTTCTTTTTGGGTGCCATGGGTCCTCTCCCCTTTCTCAAGAAATATCGGCGGCGTCAAGGTACAGGTGCCCGTTCTGGGCAATGTGTTCCTTCCGTCCGGCCAGGTTGTCCCCCAGCAGCAGGTCGAACACCGCCGCGGTCTGCTCCACGTCGGCAGGAAGCACCTGGATCAGCCGGCGGGTCTCCGGGTTCATGGTGGTAAGCCACATCATATCCGGCTCGTTCTCGCCCAACCCCTTGGAGCGCTGGATGGTCACCTTCCCCTTCGCCTTGGCGAGGATCTGCGCCTTTTCCGCCTCGGTATAAGCAAAGTACACCTTTTCCTTGTCATGGATCTCATACAGGGGGGATTCGGCGATATAGACATATCCCTTCTCAATGAGGGTGGGGGTGAGGCGGTAGAGCATGGTCAAAATCAGCGTCCGGATCTGGAAGCCGTCCACGTCGGCATCGGTGCAGATGATCACCTTGTTCCAGCGCAGGCCGTCCAGATCGAAGGAGGAGAGCTCCTTGTTCGACTTGGTCTTTACCTCCACCCCGCAGCCCAGCACCTTGATGATATCGGTGATGATCTCATTTTTAAAGATCTTATCGTATTCCGCCTTTAAGCAGTTGAGGATCTTGCCCCGCACCGGGATGATGGCCTGGAACTCCGCGTCGCGGCTGAGCTTACAGGCGCCCAGGGCGGAGTCCCCCTCCACAATGAAGATCTCCCGGCGGGAGGTGTCCTTGGTGCGGCAGTCCACAAATTTTTGGATGCGGTTGGTCATATCGACAGAGCCCGCCAGCTTCTTCTTCAGGTTCAGACGGGTCTTTTCCGCGTTTTCACGGCTGCGCTTGTTGATGAGCACCTGCTCCGCCACCCGGGCGGCGTCGTCGGGGTTCTCGATGAAATAGACCTCCAGCTGGTGCTTGAGGAAATCCGCCATCGCCTCGTAGATAAAACGGTTGGTGATGGATTTTTTGGTCTGGTTCTCATAGGAAGTCTGGGTGGAAAAAGACGAGGACACCAGCACCAGACAGTCCTCCACATCCTGGAAGGTGATCTTGCTCTCATTTTTCAGGTACTTGCCGCCCTGCTTGAGCACCGCGTCTATCTGCGCCACGAAGGCCACCTTGACCGCCTTTTCCGGCACGCCGCCATACTCCAGATGGCTGGAGTTGTGGTAGTACTCCATAACCTTTACCTTGTTGGAGAAGCAGCAGGCCACCTGAAGCTTCACCTTGTATTCGGGCTTGTCCTCCCGGTCCCGGCCCCGGCGCTCCGCCTGCCAGTACTGCACCGGCGTCAGGGTATCCTCCCCGGCCAGCTCCTGCACATAGTCGGTGATGCCGTTGTCATAGCGGTACTCCGTCTCATCAAAGCCCTTTTCGGTCTGGTCCCGGAAGAGAAACAGCAGCCCCGCATTGACCACCGCCTGGCGTTTGAGCACTTCGTGGAAATACTCTGCGGGGATCGCGATATCGGTAAAGACGTCCAGGTCCGGCTTCCAGCGAAAACGGCTCCCGGTCTTTTTGCGGGTGGTGGGCTCTTTGTGCAGCCCGCCCTTGTTTTCACCCTTTTCAAAGTGAAGGGTATAGCGGAAGCCATCCCGGTATACCTCCGCATCCATGTATTCGGAGGAGTACTGGGTGGCGCAGAGGCCCAGGCCGTTGAGGCCCAGGGAATACTCGTAGCCTTCTCCTTCGTTGGTCTTGTATTTTCCGCCGGCGTACAGCTCACAGAAGCAGAGCTCCCAGTTGTAGCGCTGCTCCGCGCTGTTGTAGTCCACCGGGATCCCGCGGCCGAAATCTTCCACCTCGATGGAACGGTCGAGGTAGCGGGTGATGATGATCCTGTCGCCATGCCCCTCCCTCGCCTCGTCGATGGCGTTGGAGAGGATCTCAAAGGCGGAATGTTCACAGCCTTCCAGCCCGTCGGAGCCAAAAATAACGCCGGGACGCTTGCGCACCCGGTCGGCTCCTTTCAGGGAAATAATGCTGTCGTTGTCGTAGTCTTTGGGGGCACGTTTTGCCATAGAAGGGTCCTCCCTGTCGCCGGCGCGGGCCAAATGGCGGCCGCGCCGTTGTTGTGCTTTGTACTGCGGGCCTGCCTTTGGCCCACGGTGCCGTGCTTTTGCGCTCTGTCCGCAAAGCACCCTGCAGATATTCTATCATAAAAAACAGAAAGTTGCAAAACATCCGTTTTTCAGGGGAAGCACCTCTGCTTTTCCTCTCCCAAAGCAAAGGGACGGGGCGCTCCGCCCCGTCCCTTTGCTTTGTCCCGCCAGAGTCACCGTCAAACGCCCAGATCGCCCAGAGGCCGCTCGCCGTGGGGCTCCTCCCCCAAAGGCCCAAAGCCTCCGGCGGCATCCCCGGTATTTCCTCCGATCCGGGAGAGATCCGGCAGGTCGCCGGGGAAAAGCTCCCCGGTCATAAGCTTTTTAAATACATCCCCGTCAATCTTCTCGTGCTGGAACACGTAAGCGGAGACCATATGCAGCTGATCCATATGCTGCTCCAAAATCTCTCCCGCGCGCTCGTAAGCGCTGTCGATCACTTCCCGAATCTCGGAATCGATCTCGGCCGCCACGTTCTCAGAGTAGTTGCGGCTCTGGGAGAAATCTCTGCCCAAAAACACCTCGTCGTGTTCCTGGCCGTACACCACCGGGCCCAGCTTCTCGCTGAAGCCGTAGCGTGTCACCATGCTGCGCGCCAGCTTGGAGGCGCGCTCCAGGTCGTTGGAAGCGCCGGTGGAAATGTCGTCCAGCACCAGCTTTTCTGCCATGCGGCCGCCCAGCAGGGTCACCAGGTTTTCCTGCATCCGGGTGCGGGTGGTATAGCTGGTATCCTCCACCGGCAGGGACATGGTGTAGCCGCCCGCCATACCGCGGGGAACAATGGAGATCTGATGCACCGGGTCCTGCGTGGGACAGTAGTAGGTGCAAATAGCGTGGCCCGCCTCGTGATAAGCGGTGAGCTTTTTATCTTTGTCGGACACCTTGTGAGATTTTTTCTCGGGGCCCGCCACCACCTTGATGGTGGCCTCCTCGATCTCCTCCATGGTGATCGCTTTTTTATTCTTCCGGGCAGCCAGCAGCGCGGCCTCGTTGGTCAGGTTCTCCAGGTCCGCTCCGGTAAAGCCCACGGTGGATTTTGCGATGACCGCCAGATCCACATCCGGGCCGATGGGTTTGTTGCGGGTGTGTACTTTTAAGATCTCCTCCCGGCCCTTGACGTCCGGGTAGCCCACCACGATCTGCCGGTCAAAGCGGCCGGGGCGCAGCAGGGCGGGGTCCAGAATATCGATGCGGTTGGTAGCGGCGATGACGATGACACCTGTATTATTGCCAAAGCCGTCCATCTCAACCAGCAGCTGGTTGAGCGTCTGCTCCCGCTCATCGTGCCCGCCGCCGAGGCCCGCGCCGCGGTGACGTCCCACGGCGTCGATCTCGTCGATAAACACGATGGAAGGCGCGTTTTTCTTCGCCTGCTCAAACAGGTCGCGGACACGGGAGGCGCCCACGCCCACAAACATCTCTACGAAGTCGGAGCCGGAGATGGAGAAGAAGGGGACTCCCGCCTCCCCCGCCACCGCGCGGGCAAGCAGGGTCTTTCCGGTTCCGGGAGGGCCCATCAGCATGACGCCCTTGGGAATACGGGCGCCCAGGTCGTTGAACTTGCGTGGGTTGCGCAGAAAATCCACGATCTCCACAAGCTCCGCTTTTTCCTCATCCGCGCCCGCCACGTCGGAAAAGGTGGTTTTTTTGCCGTCCTCCGCCGTGCGGATCTTGGCCTTGGCAAAGCTCATGGCTTTGCCGCCTCCGCCGCCTGCCTGGCGCATCATCATCACCCAGAAGGCCACCATGACGCCGATCAGCAGCACATAGGGGATCATCCCCACCCACCAGGGCGGCTCCTTGGCCTTGACATAATCGTAGGTGATCGGCGCATCGGGGTGCGCCTCGTTGTAGGTTTCCACCAGCTCTCTGGTGTCCTCCAGGAATACCGAAACGCTGGCCACCCGGTAGGCAATGGCGGCGTCCCTGCCGTTTTCGCCCCGCACCGTCATAGTGAGCTCGCCGGTGCCCATGTTGATGGAATAGTCCTTGACCTTTTCTTCCTTAAACAGGTTGATGATCTCGTAATATTTGGGCTGTACCTGTTCGTTGAGGGTGTTGAGCACAAAGTAAACACCCAGCAGCAAAAGAGCCAGGACCGCCAAATAGATTCCAAAGCCCTTTGCCGATCTTTTATTCTGCAAACGAATCTCACTCCTTGTGTCTCAATATGATGTCCGGGGGGAACTACTTGCTGTAGACCTCCGGCTTTAAAACGCCCACATAGGGCAGGTTGCGATATTTCTCCGCGTAATCCAGGCCGTATCCCACCACAAACTCGTCCGGCACGGTAAAGCCGAAATAGTCCGGCGTGATATCCGCCTCCCGGCGCTCCGGTTTGTCCAGAAGAGTGACGATCCGCACGCTCTTGGGGTTTCTCTCCTTGAGGATCTTTTTCAGGTAGCTCAGGGTCTTTCCGCTGTCCAAAATATCCTCCACGATCAAAAGGTCGTAGCCATCCAGCGGAAGGTCCAGGTCCTTCACTATTTTAACCACGCCGGTGCTTTTTACCCCGGCCCCGTAGCTGGAGACCGACATAAAATCCACCCGGGCGGGGATCTCGATGGCGCGCATCAGATCCGCCATAAAGACCACGGAGCCCTTGAGCACACTGACGAGCAGCAGGTTTTTACCCGCATAATCGGCGCTGATCTGCCGGCCCAGCAGGGAGACCTTCTCCGCCAGCTCCTGTTCTGTGATAAGCACTTTTAAAATGTCGTTTTTCATATCCGTTCTCCTTCGCCGGTTTTTTCCGCGTTTTTATGGTATAAAAGCGATATCTCCGCCGCCAGCACACGGCGGCAGCCCCGCCCCGGAAGGACCCGTTCGTCACAGCCAAACCCTCCCACCCAGACGATCCCTTTGTCGTCTGACAGCACCGGAACTCTCTCCCGGAGCGTCGGCGGAAGGCCGCTTTCCTGAAACAGCTTCTTCAGGCTTTTCCCCACGCCCCGGCCCGCGGGATGAAACACATCTCCCGGCCTTTTTTGGCGAAGCAGCAGGGTACCCATTATTTTATCATAATCCACTGCGTTTTTTAATAGGTTTCTATCATTATTTACCGTTTTTTCAAATTCTTCATAGTCCATCTTCAAAAGCCGCAGGCGGAAACAGCCGGGAACCGTGTATTCCCCTTCCCGCACCGGGAGGCAAAACCCTTCCTTCAGCGGAGGGAAAACCTGTTCCAGCACCAGAGCGCCGCCCCTCACCGAGGCTTTAAAGCGCTCCGTCAGCTGCAGAGCGCCCTGCCCTTTTCCGGAAAATTGCAGCAGCAGGGATATCTTCTGCTCATCATAGGGCAGGCCCGCCCGCCCCAGAAACCGCCGCAGCACCCGGAAGGATACCGCCGGATGCAGCCCGGCAAGGCCCCGGCAGTCGAGCCCCTCCCCGCGGGAGAGCTCCTTCAGGGCATCGTCCGCCCGGCTTTCCAGGTATTCCTCATCCTGGGAGAGGTTTTCAAAGGTGCGGGCGGCACAGCGCAGAAAGCCGGGGCTCTGCTCCCGCAGCACCGGCACCACATCCAGGCGGATGCGGTTGCGGGTATAGTTCCGGCTCAGGTTACTGCTGTCCGTCACATATGCGATCTTATGGGCGCGGCAGTATTCCTCCGTTTCCTCCCGGGTACACTCCAGCAGCGGGCGCACAAACACGCCCCGCCGCAGGGGGATGGAGCAGAGCCCTTTAAGCCCGGTGCCCCGGCTCAAATTGATCAGGGCCGTTTCCACCCGGTCATCGAGGGTGTGGGCGGTGGCCGCAAAGCCTCCCGCCGCCTCCCGCTCCAAAAAGCCTCCCCGCATCCGGCGGGCGGCAAGCTCCACCGATTCCCCGCTCTCCCGGGCCGCCGCGGCCACATCGGCACGGTACACTGCAAGGGGGATCTCCAGCTCCCGGCAAAAGTTTCTGCAGAACTCCTCGTCCCGGAAGCTCTCCGCCCCGCGGAGCAGATGGTTGACATGACAGGCCGAGAGGGAGATCCCCAGCTCCTCCCGCATGCTCCACAGCAGATGCAGCAGGGCGGAAGAATCCGCCCCGCCAGAAAAGGCCGCCACCACCCGGCTCTTTTGGGGAAACAGCCCCTCTTTTTGGATGAGCCTCAGCACTTTATCCCTCATTGCGGTACAGCTCCAGGTTGCTGAACAGAGTGTAGTGGCCGTCCCACGCCAGCTTGACCGTGTCGGTCTCGCCGTGGCGGTTTTTGGCCACGATGCACTCGGCGATATTCTGTTCTTCGGTTTCCTTGTTGTAGTAGGCATCCCGGTACAGCATCAGCACCGAGTCGGCGTCCTGCTCGATGGACCCGGATTCACGCAGGTCGGAGAGCATGGGACGGTGATTCTCCTTGCGGCTCTCCGGCCCCCGGGAGAGCTGGGACAAGGTGATGACCGGAACGTTGAGCTCCTTGGCCATGATCTTGAGGTTTCGGGTGATCTCCGACACCTCCTGCACGCGGTTGTCGATGCCCCGGCCGGAATTCATCAGCTGCAGATAGTCGATGATAACCAGCGAGAGCCCCTTCATCCGGCGCAGCCGTGCCTTCATCTCCCCCACGGCAATGCCGGTGGAATCGTCGATATAAATTCCTGCCTTGGAGAGGTTCCCCGCGGCCTCTGCCAGGCGGTTCCAGTCGTCCGCCTCCAGCATGCCGGTGCGCAGGGCGTTGCTGGGGATCCTCGCCTCGCTGGAGAGGATACGGGATACCAGCTGTTCCCGGGACATCTCCAGTGAAAAAATAGCCACCTTGCCCCCTTTTTTCGCCACATAGGTGGCAATGTTGAGAGCGAAGGCCGTTTTGCCCATACCGGGGCGGGCCGCCACAAAGATCAGGTCCGACTTGTTGAGCCCCGTGGTGATCTGATCGAGCTGGGTAAACCCGGTGGGGATACCCAGGTATTTTTCCCGGTCTGCGCCGGAGAGCTTCTGCAGCCGGTCGTAGGTATCGATAATGATCTCGTCGATGCGCTGCAGCCCCAGGGCGTCCCTGCCCTGGCGGATGTCAAAGATCTTCTGCTCGGCGGAATCCAGCAGGAACTTAGCCTCGTTCTGCGGGTCCTGGGTGTTTTCGATAATTTCCCGAGCCGCCACGGCCAGGGAACGGATGTAAAATTTTTCCTGAATGATCCTGGCGTAGGCCTCCACGTTGGCCACCGAGGGCACCACCTGCACCAGCCCCGCCAGATACACCTTGGCATCCTGCTCGCTCTCAAATACCTCTTCCGCCCGCACATTTTCCAGCACCGTCACAATGTCGATAGGCTCTCCGGAGGTAAACATCCGCACCATGATGGAGAAAATTTCCTGGTGCTGCGGCTTGTAGAAGCACTCCGCCTTGACATATTCCATTACCCGCAGCAGGCAGGAAGAGTCGGCGATCACCGCCCCCAGGACGGACTGCTCCGCCTCCAGGCTGAAAGGGATATTCGCGATATTCTCCCCCGCAAAGGGGTCATTTCTTCTCTCCGTGGGCATAGTGCTTTCCTCCTCTGAATACGGCCCGCCCCGCGGGCGCGCCATAAAACGGCAAAAGCCCGGCAATGTCCCGCCCCTTTCCGGGGCGGGAAGAGCCAGGCAGAAACATATGCTTTTATTCCTCTACCACCGCTACAAAAAACGCCGCCTTCACCTCAGGGTGCAGCCGCACCTCAGTCTTATAGGTGCCGTAAGCCTTGATATCGGTGTCCAGGGTGATCTTCTTTTTATCCACCTTTACCGCAAGCTGTTTCTCCATGGCCTCGGCGATCTCCTTGCTGGTGACCGAGCCAAAGAGCTTTCCCGCGGCGCCGGCCTTGGCGTGGATCTTCACGGTCTTTCCCTCGATGACCTTTCCCGCGTCCACCGCGGCCTGTTTTTCCACCTCAGCCTTGTGCTTTAAGGATGCCTCACGGTTTTTCAGCTCGTTCATCGCCTGGGCGGTCGCCTCGATGGCGGAGCCGTTTTTGAGCAGGAAGTTGCGGGCGTAGCCGTCGGAAACCTCCACCAGCTGGCCCTTTTTCCCTGAGCCCTTCACGTCTTTTGTCAGAATTACTTTCATTGCAGTTTAACCTCACTTTATCGGTATCAGCTGATCCCGTTTTTCTCGTCGTAATAGCTGTCAATGGCCTCCAGCAGCTTCTGCCGGGCATCCTCCATGTTGATCCCCTCGATCTGGGCGCCCGCCATGGTGTGGTGGCCGCCGCCGCCCAGCTTCTCCATAATGATCTGGACGTTCAGCGCCCCCATGGAGCGGGCGGAAAGGGAAACGCCGCCGTCGTATTCATACAGCACAAAGGATGCGTCCACTCCGCTGATGCCCAGCAGCTCATCCGCCGCCTGGGGCGCCACGATCTTGATATCGTCGCTGGAGCTTCCGCAGGCGATGGCACAGCTGCGGTAGATCTCCGCTGAGGAGACCAGCCGTGTCTTGCGCTGATAGGAATCCATGGAATTGGAGAAGAGCTTGCGCACCTCCACCGTGTCCGCCCCCAGCTTGCGCAGGTAGGCCGCGGCCTCAAAGGTGCGCACACCGGTGCGGATGACAAAATTCTTGGTGTCCAGCATGATGCCGGAGAGCAGCGCCTCTGCCTCCATGCGGCCGATCTTGATCTTATCGCCGAAATACTGCAGCAGCTCCGTCACCATTTCCGAAGCGGAGGAGGCGTAGGGCTCATGATAAAAGATCACGGCGTTGTCGATGTGGTTTACCATCTTGCGGTGGTGGTCCACCACCACCACGCTCTTGCACTGGCGGTAGAGCTCCTCCGACTCCAGAATATGGGGGATATGGGTGTCGGTTACGATGAGCAGGGTCTTGCGCCCCACAAGGCCCATGGCGGCCTCCGGCTCCAAAAAGGCGTCTTCATATCCGTTGTCCGCAAGGCGGTCATAGAGCGGATAGGCCAGGTTCTTTCCCCGGTTCAAAACGATGGCCGCCGGTTTGCCCAGCAACCGCACCCCCTTATAGAGGCCCACCGCGGAGCCGAGACAGTCGAGGTCGGCAAACTTATGCCCCATGATCAGCACATTATCACTGCTCTGGATTAGCTCGATCATGGCGGACGCCACGATACGGGTTTTTACCTTGGTGCGTTTTTCAATTCCCTTGGAGACACCGCCGTAAAACTCGTACCCGGAGGGGGATTTGATTGCCACCTGGTCTCCGCCGCGCCCCAGGGCCATCTCCAGCGCCTGCTGCGCCATATGCTCCGCCTCGTGGAGATTGGCGGCTCCCCGCCCGATCCCCATGGAGAGGGTGCAGGGAATTCGGTCGGACACAGAGACCGAACGCACCTTATCCAGAATATCAAAGCGTTTCTCCACCATCTGGCGCAGGTGCCGTTCCTCCGCCACCATAAGGAAGCGGTCCCGGTCCAGCTTGCGCATCAGGGAGTTCCCCTCCGCCACATACTGTTCAATGACGTACTCCAGTTCCCCGATGGTCTGGGCCTTTTCGCTCTCCTTGGCGCTCTGCATGATCTCCTCATAGTTGTCGATCACCATGATCGCCACCGACGGGCGGGATTCCTTGTACTCCAGCATATATTTTTTCAGCTGGGTATCGTCGAAAAAGTAATAGAGATACAGAGGCTTTTCCCCTGCGTGGGAGGCGGCCACAAACACCGTGTACAAGCGGTCTTTGTAGCGCACCGCCATGGCTTGCTCGGCGGTCTGGCTTTCCAGGTTCACCCCCCGGACGATATCCGAAATAGCGGCCCCGTATTGGTTTTCGTCCATCAGCACGTTGTGCTTGGCAAGGTCGTTGTACCAGATGATCTCTCCCCGCTCCCCCACCACGAACACCGGCAGAGGAAAGGAATCGAGGGTCTCTTTCTGGCTCAGGGTGAGCGAATCCCCCATATACTGCAGAAAGGCGTGAATATCCTGCTGGAAATTCCGGAGCTTGATCATCACGTAAATGACCATTGCAATGCACAAAGCCGCCTCGATATAGAAAAGATAGATATTGACAAACAGGGAAAAGACCGTCAGGGCCACACAGAGCGCCATCGGGACAATAAACACCGACCGCAGCCACCAAATTCGCTTCCCCATACCGCACCTCCTTTTCACACCCGCGGCACAAAGCGCCGGCGCCTTTCGCGGGGCGGCAGTTTCCGGCATGCCGCAGCGCCTTTAAATGCAGAAATAGATATACAAATTTATTATAGCATAACTACCGCAGAAAACACAAGCGGGCGAATGGGTTTTCCCTTTTACTTTTGGGCGACAGATCCCAATTCCGCCGATCTCATCAAATGTTATCCATACCCTCCCTTGACAAGGGGTAACCGGCTGAAATTTATAATCCAAAATGGATGATATATTTACGCTGTTCTTTCGCTTTGATGAGCAGGCCCTTTAAAGGGGCCAACGCCTCAGAACTTGCGGCGATCTCGATAAATGCTTCCATTTCGGAAGGCGGGATCAGTGTGATTCCGCAATAAGCCAAACCAGAACAGGGGACGTCAATTGTATGAGCGTACATTTTTACCTTTGATAACTCGTCCAGGACAGGTTCAATATCGTCATCGTCTACCGAGATCACATCATCATAATTCCATGGGGCGTAACTGTCAAACCGTTCCCCATGCTGCGGAGCAACGGACATGATTCCAAATTCGTGATTTGCCATATGTCCTCCTGTACAAATTTCACTTCGTCGGGCGGCCGTGCGTCAAAGCTTCCCTCCGCCGAAATGACGGAGGGAAGCTCTTGATACATCCAATCGGTTTTAGAGGCAAAAGGGCAGATGGGCTTTCCCGGCACAGAGGCAAAAAAGGCCGGGGCAGCCCGCCCCGGCCTTTTTAAAATTACAGATGCACTTCCTGGATGATGGGCAGGATCATGGGGCTGCGTTTGGTCATGTGGTAGAGGTAATCCCCCACCCGGTCCTTGAGCTTGGTCTTGATGTTGCCCCACTCCCGGATGTTTTTGTCCATACACTCCTCGATGACCTCCCGGGCGATCTTGCGCACGCCGTTCATCATGGTCTCGGCCTCCCGCACATAGACAAACCCGCGGGACACGATATCCGGCCCGGTGAGGATCCCGCCGTTCTCGGCGTCGATGGTGGTCACCAGAATGATCAGGCCATCCTCGGCCAGGTGCTTGCGGTCCCGCAGGACGATGCTTCCCACATCTCCCACGCCCAGACCATCCACCATCACCTGCCCGGCGGGCACCGTCCCGGTGCATTTGAGGTCCACTCCGTCGAGCTCCATGACCTTTCCGATCTCGCTGATGAAGATGTTCTTTTCCGGGATGCCCATGGAACGGGCCAGCCCGGCGTTTTTGCACAGATGCTTATACTCCCCGTGCATCGGGATAAAGAATTTCGGCTTGGTCAGGGCAACGATGGTCTTGAGCTCCTCCTGGCAGGCGTGGCCGGAGACATGTACTTCGTACATCTTCTCATACACCACCTCGGCGCCGAGCTTCATCAGCTCGTTGACCACACGGCCCACCAGTTTTTCGTTGCCGGGGATAGGATTGGCGGAGATGATGATATAGTCGTCCCGGGTCACGGTCACCTTGCGGTGATCCCCCATGGCCATGCGGGTCAGGGCGCTCATAGGCTCTCCCTGGCTGCCGGTGGTGATCAGAGTGATCTGATCCGGACGGTAACGGCTGATCTCATCCACATCGATGAGGATGCCGTCGGGGATGTGCAAATACCCCAGCTCCAGGGCCTTGCCCACCACGTTGATCATGCTGCGGCCGGAGACCGCCACTTTTCTGCCGTATTTGGCGGAAAAATCGATGATCTGCTGGACGCGGTGGATATTGGAGGCGAAGGTGGCCACGATGATACGCCGTCCCTCCGCCCGGGCAAACAAGGTACTGAAGGATTCGCCCACCTTGCGCTCGCTGTCGGTGCGGCCGGGCTTCTCCGCGTTGGTGGAGTCCGGCAGGAGGGCCAGCACCCCGTGGTTGCCCAGCTCTCCAAAGCGCCCCAGGTCAATCACCTCGCCCTCGATGGGGGTGAAGTCGATCTTAAAGTCTCCGGTCTGGATGATCACGCCCGCCGGAGTGGTGATAGCCATGGCCACGGCGTCCGGGATGGAGTGGTTGACCCGGATAAACTCCACCGACATACAGCCGAGCTTCACGCTGTCGCCGGCCTTTACCACATTGAGCTTCACCTTGCCCAGCATGCCGTGCTCCTTGAGCTTTCCCTCCACCAGGCCCAGGGTAAGGCGGGTGCCGTACACCGGGATGTTGATGGTCTTGAGCAGATAGGGCAGAGCCCCAATGTGGTCCTCGTGCCCGTGGGTGAGCACGATGCCGCGGATCTTGTCCCGGTTGCGCTCAAGATAGGTAAAATCCGGAATGACCAGGTCTACACCCAGCATTTCCTCGTCCGGGAACGCCACGCCGCAGTCCACCAAGAGAATGTCGTTCTGGCATTCGTAGACGGTGATGTTTTTGCCGATCTCCCCCAGGCCTCCCAGGGAAATGATCTTGACAGGCGTCTTGCGGGCCTCCTTCTGGCTTCTGCCGCGTCCCCGCCGCGGCTTCTGCTCCGCCGCTTTTACAGGGGCCGCCTTCTCCTGCGCCGCCACCGCGCTCTTTGCCCGGGTCTTGGGCGCTTTGGGGGCCTTCTCTGCCCCCTGGTCGGCCCCTTGGGCCGCCGCGGAACTCTTCGGTCTGCGGTAATAGTTCCGCTTTGCGGGTTTCTGCTCCTTGAGAGCCGCACCGCTTTTCTGTTCTGTTGACACTTTTGTTACCTCCATTAAATTCACGTACAAAATACAAGCCCGCCCCTTTTGATCCATAAGGGCAGGAAATCACCCAGTGATATTCGGTTTTATCCGTACAAACAAGCTGCCGTGCATGCTCTGCCGGCTTCCTCTTCCGCCTTTCCGTATCCGGAAAACGCCAACAGCCTCTGACGCCGCCGCCACGTCCCTCGGGGCGCCCAGAAAGCTGTACCGCTCAAACTTCCGGAGCCGCACATCAGGCGGCAGGGACGGGATCACCGCACCGTCCATTCCGGTCTTTGAGCACTGATACGAACACGAACCTTGTGTTTAATTTTATACTCTCCGTATGCCCTTTGTCAAGTATACTCTCGGAAAAGCACCGGGCCGGCTCTTTTCTTTCCGGGGCGCCTCTTTTATTCTGCCCGGAAACAGCCCGCTCAAACACCGTTCCCTTCCCCTTTGCTTTTCTTGTGTTTTGCGGCGGGACATATTATAATGTCAGTAATATTACGCCGGGGCGGGCCCCCAGGGAGGAAAGCAATATGGCAAAGCTGCAGCAGATCGAGATTTTCACCGACGGCGCCTGCTCCGGCAACCCCGGCCCAGGGGGCTGGGGGGCGGTGCTCCGCTGCCGGGGGGTGGAAAAGGAGCTCTCCGGCGGCGAGGCCGTCACCACCAACAACCGTATGGAGCTCACTGCGGTCATCAGCGCCCTCTCCGCCCTCAAACGCCCCTGCCAGGTCACCCTCACCACCGATTCGCAGTACGTGGTCAACGGGATCGAAAAGGGTTGGGCCAAAAAATGGCGGGCCAACGGCTGGAAAAAGAGCAACCGGGAGCCCGCCCTCAACGCCGACCTGTGGCAGGAGCTGCTTGCCCTGTGTGAGACCCACCAGGTGTCCTTTTGCTGGGTAAAGGGGCACGCCGGGCACCCGGAAAACGAGCGCTGTGACCGCCTGGCCGTGGCGTTCTACCAGAGGTTTTTATGAGCCCTTTCGCCAAAAAACTGTGAATTTTCTTCTTTTTTCCGGATAGGGCTTGTAATTCCCAGCAAAATACTATAGTATAGAGTCGGACCCCAAAATACACTCATTCACTCCATTTGTCGCTGCTGCACAGGAGGTATCTTATGGAAGAAAAAAAATTTGTATATGCGGATAATTCCGCCACCACCCGTATCTCCGGCCCGGTGCTGGAGGCCATGCTGCCCTGGCTTCAGGAGGGCTACGGCAACGCCTCCAGCATCTACCGTAAAGGGCGGGAGGCCTGCGCCGCCATGGAACACGCCCGCAACCAGGTGGAACGCGCCCTGGGGGCGGAGCTCTCCCGGCACGAGGGCCCCACAGAGGTCTATTTTACCTCCGGGGGATCCGAGGCCGACAACTGGGCCATCAAAGGCGTCGCCCATTCCCTGGCCCTCAAGGGGAAGAAGCACATCGTGACCTCGGTGTTTGAGCACCATGCGGTTCTGCATACCTGCGCCGCTCTGGAAAAAGAGGGCTTTGAGGTCACTTATCTCCCCGTGGACACCGCGGGGCTCCTCCGGGCGGAGGATGTGGAAAAGGCCATCCGTGAGGATACCGCCCTGGTATCCATCATGTACGCCAATAACGAGATCGGCACCATCCAGCCCATCGCCGAAATCGGCGCCGTCTGCCGCAGAAAGGGCGTGCTGTTCCACACCGACGCCGTACAGGCTGTGGGCAATGTGGAGATCGACGTCAAGGCCCAGAATATCGACCTGCTCTCCCTCTCCGCCCACAAGATCCACGGGCCGAAAGGGGTAGGGGTGCTGTATTGCCGCAAGGGTATCCGCCTGCCGAACCTCATCGACGGCGGCGGACAGGAGCGGGGACGCCGGGCCGGCACCGAAAACATCGCCGGCATCGTCGGCCTCGGGCAGGCCATCGAGGACGCCTGTGCCGACATCCCCGCCCGCGCCGCCCGGCTGCGGGTACTGCGGGACAAGCTCATCCACGCTTTCGAGGGCTTCGACCACGCCCGACTCAACGGCGACCCGGTGCGGCGCCTGCCCGGCAGCGTCAACTTCTCCTTTCTCGGGGTGGAGGGGGAATCCCTTCTGCTGAGCCTGGACGCCATGGGCATCGCGGCCTCCTCCGGTTCCGCCTGCACCTCCGGCTCCCTGGACCCCAGCCATGTTCTTCTGTCCCTGGGCCTCACCCACGAGTGGGCTCACGGTTCGCTGCGCATCAGTTTTTCGGACGAAAACACCGAGGCTGACGCCGACTATATCATCCAGGTGCTCCCCGGCGTCATCGGCCGCCTGCGCGCCATGTCGCCCCTGTGGGAGAAGATCACCGCCAACCAGTAAAACCAAGGAGGGAAAAACCATGCTGTATACTGAAAAAGTAATGGATCATTTCGCCAACCCCCGCAACGTGGGGGAAATCACCGACGCAGACGGAGTGGGCGAGGTGGGCAACGCCAAGTGCGGCGACATCATGAAGATGTATCTGAAGATCAAAAACGGCGTCATCGAGGACGTCAAGTTTAAAACCTTCGGCTGTGGAGCCGCCATTGCCACCAGCTCCATGGCCACCGAGATGATCAAGGGCAAAACCATCGGGGAAGCCTTGAAGCTCTCCAACAAAGCGGTGGTAGAGGCTCTGGAGGGGCTGCCGCCCGCAAAGATCCACTGTTCCGTTTTGGCGGAGCAGGCTGTCAAGGCTGCCCTGTCCGACTATTACACCCGGCTCGGCGTCGACCCGACCCCCATTGTGGGAACGGTCGGGGACTGCGAGGCCTGCCATGTCCACTGATCCCTCCCGCCGCGTTCTGGTAGCGCTCAGCGGCGGGGTGGATTCTTCTGTATGCGCGCTTTTACTGCAGCGAGCGGGGTACGAGGTAAGCGGCCTGGTGCTGAAGCTCTCCCCCTGTCACGCATCGGCGGTGGAAGCCGCCGAACTGGCGGCGGATGCCCTCGGCATCCCCCTGTACGTGGCGGAGGAGGAGGAGCTGTTTACGCAAAATGTCATCCTTCCCTTTGACCGGGAGTACCGCCGGGGCAGAACGCCCAACCCCTGCGTCATCTGCAACCCCACCACCAAATTCGCCATTCTCTCCCAAAAGGCCCGGGAGCTGGGCTGCGGCAAGACTGCCACCGGCCATTACGCCGGTCTTTTCCAGGCGGACGGCCGGTACCGGATCCGCAAAGCGGGCTGCCTTGCCCGGGATCAGTCCTATATGCTCTATCGCCTGACGCAGGAGCAGCTCTCCACTCTGATCCTGCCCTTGGAGGCGCTGCCCAAGGATGACGTGCGCGCCATCGCCCGGGAGGCAGGGCTCCCCTGCGCCGCCTCCCCCGACAGCCAGGAGATCTGCTTTGTACCGGACAACGACTACCCTGCCTACTTAGAGCACCGCTTTGGCCCCATGGAGGAAGGGGATTTTATCTCCCCGGAAGGGGAGCCCTGCGGCAGGCATAAAGGCCTGCTGCACTACACCGTGGGCCAGAGAAAGGGCCTTGGCATCGCTCTGGGCCGCCCGGTGTTTATCCAGAGCATGGACGCCGAAACAAACCGCATCTACCTTGCCGATTCCGGCCGGGAGTACGCCGGCGGCATATTGCTGGAAAATTGCCTTTGGCCCGCCTTCTCCGCCCCGGAGCGTCCCTTCCGCTGCGGCGTGAGGATCCGCTCCATGGCAAAGGAGGCCCCCGCCCTTGTCACCCCGCTGGAGGGCGGGGCCGCCCGGGTGGATTTCGACGCCCCCCAGCGCGCCCCCGCGCCGGGGCAGTCCGCCGTGTGCTACGACGGAGAGTTTCTGCTCGGCGGCGGCTTCATCGCCAAACAACTGACAAAATAAAAGCCTGCAAAAAGCGGGCCTGTCCGAAAGACAGGCCCGCTTTTGATGTTTTGTAGCCCTTACGCCTCCTCCGGGCGCCATCCTTTACAGACATCCACCCATTCCGCGCCCTCTGTCAATTCCTCCAACTGGGAGCAGGTGAGCTCAATGGCGCTGTTCGCGCTGCCGCAGGCCGGGTAGACCGTGGGAAAGCGCCGGAGTGACTCGTCCAAAAAGACCTGTACTCCTTCCCGGACAGCAAAGGGGCAGACGCCCCCCACCCGGTGGCCGGTGCGCTCCTCCACCTGGTCCGGCGAAAGCATTTTCGCCTTTCCGCAAAACCGCGCCTTATAGCGGGGGTTGTCTATTTTGGCGTCCCCCGCCGCCACAATGAGCAGTGTCTGCCCGGCAAGGTCAAAGGAGAGCGTCTTGGCAATACGGCAGGGCTCGCATCCCAGGGCCTCCGCCGCCAGCTCCACCGTGGCGCTGGAGACGTCAAACTCCAGCACCCGGCCCTCCATGCCCCACCGTTTGAGATATTCCTTTACTGTATTGACCGACAATTCCATTTCCTCCCAACCGTATGCCGCCCCGGAGGGGGCGGCATGCACTGCCAATTTTTAAGGATGGGTCAAAATCGCACACTTTCGGCCGGCGGGTGCGGAAAAAGCATGGCCCCTCTGCCCCTAAGGCCGTCCGCCGAGGAGGAAAACGGCTTACTGCCGCCCGCTCTGGGAAAGGCCCTTGATCTGGGAGACCACCCAGTCATACTCCGAGGCCTGAAGCACCCCGCCGCAGAACCGGCACTGGGCCGACTGGTTGAGATCCACCGCTGCGCCGCAGTTGGGGCAGTGCACCGTTGTGGTGCCGCCGCTTTGCCGGGTTGTCATGCCCTTGGAACGGACAAGCGTCCACTCATAGGTCATAAACAACTCCTGATCCGCACTGCCGCGCACCACCTGGCCCGTGGCGTCGTTTACAACATAGTCCACCATGCGGGTGCGCACATTGGCCACCATCACGTCGTTTACTTCGTCCTGGCGGAAACCCCGCAGTTCCACGCCCAGCACCGCGATGCGCTCGATACGGTTGGTAAGCCCCTTCTGCACATAGGCTGTCTGCAGCTGGCGGTCCATTTGAGCGTAAAGGGCGTCGGTCAGGTAGGGCCTTACCGGGGCAAGATCCTTATTCTGCCAGCTGTTCTGGAACTGGACATAGAGGTTCGAGATCTTTTCTGTCATGGCAGCCTCGCTGAAGCCAGGGTCTATTGTCTGAAACTCCGCCAAAGGCCGCAGGACAGAAGCCGGCGTGGGGGCTGCCCCCTGGGGCCTGCCTCCCCCGGAGCTTTTTCCGCCGGACTTTCCGGAACGGACCACCAACACGATCACAATGATCGCGATGACGACCGGGACCGGGATGCCGAGACCGACGCCTCCTCCGCCGCTGTCCCAGTCGCTGTCCCAGTCACTGTCCCAGTCACCGCCGCCCCAATCGGAATCCCCTCCGCCGAAATCCGTATCTCCGGAAAAATCTCCAAAATCGGCCGGCGCGATCAGGGAAAGGGCGCAGACCGCCGCCGCCGCCACGATAAGGGCCAAAAAGCCTCTCCAATGCTTCATATTTTCCCTCCTCAGCATATTCTTATGTCATTGTATCACAGCTTTTTCTGCTTGAAAAGGACAAAAAGCTCCTTTTTTGCCCTTCTTTCTTCTCCTATTGTTTTCGGCCCCCGGTGGACAAAATGACCGTGCGGAGGTAAAATAAGCCTATCTGAGGGAGGCAGCTCCCGCCGCAAAGGATGTGTTAAAAAATGGAGGCTTCGCTGCAGACCGATCTGCGCTATCTGAAAGGTGTGGGGGAAAAACGGGCCTCCCTGTACGCCAAGCTTGGGCTCTTTACTTTAGAGGATCTGCTGCGCCACTATCCCAGAAACTATATCGATCATTCCGCACCGTTTCCCATCTCCGCCGCCCCCTTTGGAGAAAACTGCGCTGTCCGTGCCCGGGTGGTGTCCAAGTCCGGTGAGCAGCGCATCCGCAAGGGGCTCTCCCTCTTCAAGGTACTGGTGACAGACGGCAGCGCCGACCTGTACCTCACCTTTTTTAACGCGCGCTACACCGTGTCTGCCTTAAAGACGGAGGAGGAATACCTCTTTTACGGGAGGATGGGGGGAAAATTCACCCGCCGGGAGATGGCGTCCCCTCTGGTGATCTCCCCCGAGGGGGAGGAGGCGTTCTCCCCGGTCTATCCCCTCACCGAGGGGCTCACCTCCCGGTCGGTGGGAGCCAACATCCGGCAGGCGCTCTCCCTCCTGGAAGGAAGGATCCCCGAAACGCTGCCCCCCGCCCTGCGGGAGCGCTTTGGCCTGTGCGGCCTGGAGGAGGCGCTGCGCTGTGTCCATCTACCTCCCTCCGCCGGGGCACTGGAGCAGGCCCGCCGCCGCCTGATATTCGAGGAGCTGTTTGTGCTGGCCCTGGCCCTTACCCGCCTAAAACAGCACAGTGGCCAGACCACCGGGGCCCCCATGCGCCCGGCAGAGCTCTCCGGCTTCGAGCGGCTGCTCCCCTTTTCCCTCACCGGGGCCCAGCGGCGCGCCATTGGGGAATGCTTTGCCGACCTGGCCGGCCCCCGCCCCATGAACCGTCTGGTACAGGGGGACGTGGGCTCCGGCAAAACCATGGTAGCGGCCGCCGCCGTGTGGTTTGCCGCGCAAAACGGCTATCAATCTGCCCTGATGGTACCCACCGAAATTTTGGCGGAGCAGCATTTTTCCACCCTCTCCCGCCTGTTTGAAGGCAGCGGTCTGAAAGTTGCCCTGCTCACCGGCTCTGTCCGCGCGGCACAGCGGGAGCTGCTGCTGAGGGAACTCCGTCAGGGGGACATCTCCCTTCTGATCGGCACCCATGCCCTCATCCAAAGCGGCGTGGATTTCCACCGTCTGGGGCTGGTGGTCACAGATGAACAGCACCGCTTTGGCGTTTCGCAGCGCACAGCCCTCTCCCAAAAGGGGGAGGCCCCCCACGTGCTGGTGCTCTCTGCCACCCCGATCCCCCGCACCCTCGCCTTCATCATCTACGGCGATCTGGACATCTCCGTCATCGATGAACTGCCCGCCGGGCGCAAGTCCATCAAGACCTATCTGATCGACCCGCCCAAGCGTCAGCGGGCCTGCGGCTTTATCCGCAAATATTTGGACGAGGGGTATCAGGCCTATATTGTCTGCCCTCTGGTAGAACAAGGGGAAGAAACCGCCCCGGGCCTTTTAGCCGCCCAGGAGTACGCCGAACAGCTCTCCGCTCGGGAGTTTGCCGGCTACCGGGTGGGGCTGCTGCACGGGCGCATGAAGGGCGCCGAAAAAGACAGCGTCATGGCCCGCTTTGCCTCGGGGGAGATCCAGCTTTTGGTGGCCACCACCGTCATCGAAGTAGGGGTGGACGTGCCAAACGCCGTCGTGATGATGATCGAAAACGCGGAGCGCTTTGGCCTGAGCCAGCTGCACCAGCTGCGCGGCCGGGTGGGCCGCGGGGAGGCCCAGTCCCACTGCATCCTGGTATCGGAGACGCCTTCCCCCCGCCTGCGGGCCATCTGCAGGACAAACGACGGTTTCGCTATTGCGGAGGAGGACTTAAAGCTCCGCGGCCCCGGGGATTTCTTTGGTACCCGGCAGCACGGGCTGCCCCGGCTCAAGATCGCAGACATGGCCGGGGATATGGAGTTGGTGCGCACCACCCAGGACGCCGCCGCCTGGCTCCTGCGGGAGGACCCGGAGCTCTCCGCCCCCGAAAACCGCGCCCTGGGCGGACAGGTGCTTCAGATGCTTCAAAAGGTCACCACCGGGTGAGTTTTTTGTATTTTAAGCATTTTTATACTTTTAGTATATAAAAGACCTCCGCATTGCACACCACGCGGAGGTCTTTTGGTATAGAGCTCGAAATTTTCGGAACAGTCAAAGCTCCATCGTGAATTTGCTGTGGGTCTTTGTCATGCCGCGTCCCTCATAAAAGGCGTGGGCCCGCCCCCTGAAAACACCGCAGTGCACCTCCAGTGTCTCGCAGCCCCGGCTCTTCGCTGCCCGCACCGCCTGGGCAAACAGCGCGCCTCCCGCTCCGCCGCCCCGGGATGCCGGGTCCACCACCAGTTCGCCGATCTCGGCGACCTCCCCCTCGTGGTGCAGGTAACGCTGAAACAAAAGGCTCAAAAATCCCATCGTCCCGTCCGGCCCCCGCGCGGTAAAAAGACGCACCCGGCTTTCCCGCAGAGCCGCCTGATACCGCCGGGAAAAGCCCTCCCGGTCAAAGTCCTTTTCCTCCAAAAGACAGAGCAGCCGGTAAACTTCCGCCTCGTCCTCCGCCCGGGCAGGGCAGACCTGCAGGGCAGCCTTTTCCATAACCGCCATCCCCCTTTCACAAAAAAAGGCCCCTTAAGGGGCCTTTTTCCCAAAACCGTTCAGGATAAAGCTATTCCACCGCAATGATAAAATAGTACACCGGCTGCCCGCCGCGGAGCATGGTGAGCTCTACGGAATCCGGCAGCTTTGCCTTGACGGCCTCCTCCACCGCGGCGGCCTGCTCCTCCGTGACGTCGGAGCCGTAGTACATGGTCACAAAGGCACTGTCCCGCCCGAGCATCTGGCGCACCAGCTTGGTGCAGGCGCGGTTGAGGTCCCGGCTGGTAAAGGCCAGCTTACCGTTGTCCAGGGCAAGCAGTTCCCCTTCCTTGATCTCGTGCCCGTCGTAATCGGAATCGCGGGCGGCAAAGGTGATCTGCCCGGTGGAGACGGTGGAAATGGCGTTTGTCATATTCATCTGGTTGTCTTCCAGCTCCATCTCCGGGTCGAAAGCCAGCATGGCCGCGATGCCCTGGGGGATGGTGCGGGTGGGAAGGACGCAGACCTTGCGGTCCGCCAGGCCGATGGCCTGCTCCGCCGCCATAATGATATTTTTATTGTTGGGCAGAACAAACACCGTCTGAGCCGGCACCGACTGCACCGCTTTGAGGATATCATCGGTGGAGGGATTCATGGTCTGTCCGCCGCTGACGATGCCGCTGGCGCCCAGGTCCTTAAACAAGGTCTGTATGCCGTCCCCAGCCGCCACAGCCACAATGCCATAGGGGATCTCCGGGTCCACCGGAGCATATTCCGGCTGCTTGGCCTTCTTTTCCTGGGAAGCCACAGCGGCTTTGCGCTGGGCGTGCTGCTCCTGCATGTTTTCGATCTTCATCTTGGAGAGCATACCGTAACAGATGGCCTCCTCCAGCGCCTTGCCCGGGTTATTGGTGTGCACATGGCATTTGATGATCTCGTCGTCATCCACCACCACCACGCAGTCGCCGATGGATTCCAGATAGGCTCTGAGCTTCAGAGAATCGCCGCAGTCCTCTTTTTTCTCCACGATAAATTCGGTACAGTATGTAAACCGAATATCGTCGTCAAACTCACCCGCGGCGTTGCGGAACAGGTCGTTTTCTTCGGGGGCGCTCTCCTTCTGCTCCACGTTCTGGATGATCTTTCCATCCCGCAGGACGCTGAGCATCCCTTCAAAGATCACCACCAGGCCGCGTCCGCCCGCATCCACCACTCCGGCTTTTTTCAGGACGGGCAGCAGCTCCGGGGTCTCCTCCAGGGCCTCCCCGGCCGCGGAGAGGATCTCTTCCCATACCGCCAGGGGATCATCGGTCTTCTTTGCCATCAGGCGGGCGCGTTCCGCCGCCACTCTGGATACCGTAAGGATGGTTCCCTCGGTGGGCTTCATCACCGCTTTGTAAGCGGCCTCCACCCCCAGGGAGAGGGCATTTGCAAAATCAGCCCCATTGGCCGCCGTCTTTCCCGCCAGGCCTTTGGCAAAGCCGCGGAACAGCAGGGAGAGGATCACGCCGGAGTTACCCCGCGCCCCCCGCAGAAGGGCTGATGCCGCCGTCTGGGCCACCGCAGCCACTGTGGGCTCTTCCATCAAGGCCAGCTCCCGCACCGAGGCCCCCATGGTCATGGACATGTTGGTACCGGTATCTCCGTCCGGCACGGGGAAAACATTGAGCGCGTCTACTTCCTGGCGCCTGTTGCCAATGTTGTTTGCCGCGGAAATATAGGCGTCCCGCAGCTGCTTTCCTTCTATCACAGTGAATAACCTCCTGATTGCCGACCATATTCCGGCGCGGCAAAATTTCTAAGTGACAGCACACCGCCGCTTATCCAGCGGGCTCCAGCCGCCGCAGCCGGATCATTCCGCCCGCATCCCGTCCACATAGACGTTCACCCGGGCAACCTCCATGGAGGTCGCATCCTCAATGACGTAGCGGACTTTGTTGACAATACTTTTAACAATAGCGGAGATATTGACTCCGTAAGTTACGATGATATGGAGATCCACCACTAATTTTCCCCCCGCGATGTGTACCCGAACCCCCTTGTCCGGCACATCCTTTCGGGAGAGCATGGTGCGGATGCCCTGGGAAGGGGTGGTATTCACCATGCCCGACACGCCGAAGCACTCCGACGCGGCGCGGCCCACCAGGCTTGCAAAATACTCCTGAGAAATATTGGTTGCGCCCAGATGATTTTCTACTTTGATCAAGGATAATCCCTCCCTTTTTCTTGGCCCGATCCGCTTGGCCGCTTCACGGGAAATCGCCTTTAGGCGGTATGTCATTAAAAGGCACAGCGTGTTTTTTCAGCTGGGCCGTACCTGTCACCAGTCCTGAATGTTGTAAAAAATATCCTGTTCCGTGGTCTCCACCCCGTAATAGATCTCCCGGGTGAAAAAAACCACCCCGCGCCGGTATGCAATGGGGATCAGTGGAACGCTTTCGTAAAAAGCGGCCAAAAAATCCTCCGCCGGCACCGTTCCGGCCCGAAACTGCAGATAGATATTCCAAAGCGCTTCATCCCTGCCCCCATAGGCCAAGGCCCCCTCCGGGGAGAGCAGCGCGGAAAGATCCATATCTGCCTCAAGCCTGGTCTCAGCTAAAAACAGGTCGTAATCCCCGGCGGAAATACGGCTTTGATAGGCGGCAAAATCGGCCTCCTCCACCGTGACGCCGATACCCGCCCGCTCCAACTGGGCCTCAATCTGCCGGGCCGCCTCGCAGCGGTAGCTGTTCTCCGCGTTGACCAGCAGCGTCAGGTCGATCTCCCCGCCGGAGGAGAGCAGCCTGCCCTCTTCATTGCGGGCCGAAAGCCCAAGCCCCGCCAAAAGGCTGTACGCCGTCTCGGTGTCCGGCTGCCGGCTGTAATCCAGGCCGGACAAAGCCCCCCACCCGGAAGGAAAAGGGGCGGGGGCGGCCTGTGCCCGCTCGTAGTAGGAATTCTCCACCGCATCCTCCCGGTCGATGGCCGCCTCCAGCGCCTGGCGGAAAGCGGGCTGAGCCAGCAGACTGTTTTGCCGGTTCATTCCCAGATAGATCAGGTTCGGCAGAGAAACGTACTGAAAGCTTCCCCCCGCCGCGGAATCGGTATTTTCAGAAAGGCTGGAATAGATATAATCTATTGTACCAACTTTCAGGCTATAAATCAATGTTTCCTTGTCGGGCTGCGAAATTAATTGGATCGTTTTGATCCGCTGGAGCCCCCCGCCGTACCAGTTTTCGTTTAAAACAAGCTGCCCTTCCTCTGTCCCCCGGCGGTATCGCCCGCTTCCCACCGGGGCCTCTTCCGTTCCCTTTTTGATGACCGGGAAGGTGAGCAGGGAGGAACAGAATGCATCCGCCTCTTCAAACACAAAAACCACCCGGCTTCCGGAGGCCGAAACCTCTGTGATATCCTTCAGCGACTGCTGCCAGTAAGACTCCTCCGACATGGCCAGCCCGGCGGAATACAGAACATCTTCCGCGGTCAGGGCGGTCCCATCGGAGAAGCGGATATCTTCCCGCAGCTCCACCGTGCACACGCCGCCCTCCCGCGTGCAGCTGCGCGCGATACAGGGCTCCGGAGAGAAATTCCCGTCCAACTTGAAAAGCGAATCGTACAGCAGCGGTACCAGCTTTAAATTGATCTCGCTCTTCATCTTATAGGGGTTTAGTCCGTCGTCCTCATTGTATGCCACCCTCAGGGAGCTGATGTCCTCCGGCTCCTCCGCCGCCCCTGAGGCGGCGCTGCTCTCAGGGAGCAGGGTGGTAAAAAGCGTGCTGTCGGAGGTGATCTGCTGCATACAGCCGCAGAGAAGCATCAGGCAGACCGCCGGGGCCGCCAGCCTTCCCATCCGGCCAGAAAAACGGGTCATGTACCCTTCCTCCTTCCTTCTCCGCGCCCCGGTCAGCGCACCTGCACCCGGAAGATCGATTTTGCGCGGCCGGTCTTCTCGTCTATCTCTATCACCGCGCCGCCCAGGGCACAGGGCCCTTCGGCGTTCTCAAACCGGGTGGGCAGCCCGGTGGAAAGCCGCCGGATGGCAAGCTCCGGCGAAACGCCCAGCACCGAGTAAAACGGCCCGCACATCCCCAGGTCGGAGAGATAAGCCGTCCCCTTGGGAAGGATCTGTTCATCCGCTGTCTGGACATGGGTATGGGTGCCGAACACCGCGGAGACCCTGCCGTCCAGATAATAGCCCATGGCCTCCTTCTCGCTGGTGGCCTCGCCGTGCAGGTCCACCAGGATGATGGGGGTGTCGACCTGCTCCAAAATTCGGTCGATGCAGACAAAGGGGTTCTCATAGGTGTCCAGATAAACCGAACCCTGCAGATTGATGACGCAGGCTTTCCAGGCCATGGCGTCGTAGACATACCACCCTCGGCCGTGGGCGGAGGGATGATAGTTCGCGGGGCGCAGCAGCCCCTCCCCCCGGTCCATCAGATCATTGATCTCCCGGCGGCGCAGGCCGTGGTTCCCCGTGGTGATCACATCCGCTCCGCAGTCAAAAATTGCCTTGGCGCTGTGGGGCAGGATCCCGTTTCCCTCGGCGGAGTTTTCTCCATTTACCACTGTCAGGTCAACGCTGTATTCCCGCTTGAGCCGCGGAAGCTCCCGGCGCAGAAATTCACATCCGGCCTGTCCCACAACATCTCCTATCACTAATGCTCTCATAATCTCTCCTGTTTTCACGCCCGGCATGGGGCTGGCAGAGCAGGCGCTTCCAGCCCCGCCCGCCGTCAAAAACGGCCCGCGCCATATCAGCGCGGGCCGCCAGCGTGTCTTACTTGGCAAACTCGATGGCGCGGCTTTCCCGTACCACATGTACTTTGATCTGGCCGGGGTAATCCAGCTCGGCTTCGATTTTTTTGGCGATCTCCCGGGCCACCAGGGTGGTTTGGTCGTCCCGAATAACCTCCGGCTTGACCATAATGCGGATCTCACGGCCCGCCTGAATGGCAAAGCATTTTTCCACGCCGTCAAAGGAGTTGGCGATCTCCTCCAGCTTCTCCAGGCGCTTGATGTAGTTCTCCACATTCTCACGCCGCGCGCCGGGACGGGCCGCCGAAATGGCGTCCGCCGCCTGCACTAGGCAGGCCACGATGGTCTTGGGCTCCACATCTCCGTGGTGCGCCTCGATGGCGTGAAGGATATTGGCGTTCTCTTTGTATTTCTTGGCCACGTCCACACCGATGGCGACATGGGAACCCTCGATCTCGTGGGTGAGCGCCTTGCCGATATCGTGAATAAGGCCCGCGCGTTTGGCGGAATTTACGTCGGCGCCGATCTCAGCAGCCATCATCCCCGCAATATGGGAAACCTCGATGGAATGATCCAGCACATTCTGGCCGTAACTGGTGCGGTAGCGCATGCGTCCCAGCAGTTTGACCAGCTCCGGATGCATCCCGTGCACCCCGGTATCCAGCACAGCGCGCTCACCATCCTGCTTGATCTTGGCGTCCACCTCCCGGCGGGCTTTCTCCACCATCTCCTCAATGCGGGCGGGGTGGATGCGGCCGTCCTGGATCAGGCGCTCCAGGGCGATGCGGGCCACCTCCCGGCGCACCGGGTCGTAGGAGGAGAGGGTAATGGCCTCCGGGGTATCGTCGATGATGAGATCCACCCCGGTCAGGGTCTCCAGGGTGCGGATGTTTCTTCCCTCGCGGCCGATGATGCGGCCTTTCATTTCATCGTTGGGCAGCGGCACCACCGACACGGTGGCCTCCGCCACATGGTCCGCGGCGCAGCGCTGAATGGCGGTGGAGATGATCTCCCTGGCCTTCTGCTCCGCCTCTTCCTTCAGAGTGGTCTCGTACTGGTTGATCTTGACCGCCTTTTCGTGGACCAGCTCGTTTTCCAGGTTGGCCAGGAGGTATTCCTTGGCCTGCTCGGAGGTGAGCCCGGAGATCCTCTCCAGCATTTCGAACTGACGCTTTTTGATCTCGTCGGACTCCGCCAGCCTGGCGTCGGCCTCCTTGAGCTTGCTCTGGAGCTGTTCATCCTTCTTCTCCAGGTTTTCGATCTTCCGGTCCATGGATTCTTCCTTCTGGACCAAACGCCGTTCCTGGCGCTGCACCTCGCTGCGGCGCTCCTTTATGTCCTTGTCCGCCTCGCTGCGCATTTTGTAAATTTCGTCCTTGGCCTCCACCAGGGCCTCTTTTTTCTTGCTTTCGGCCGATTTGATGGCCTCACTGAGAATTCTTTTTGCTTCTTCCTCGGCAGAACCGAGCTCCGCTTCCGCTACTTTCCGTCTATATGCAACGCCCATGAAAAAGCACAGGATACCGCCAAGGGCAAAAGCAATGACCGCAGAAATAACGCATGCCAATATTGTTTTCGGATCCATCGCTGCAGATAATGCCTCCTTCTTTTAAATTATACGCGAATTATCGTTAACGCAAATTACTTTTGCACACTATCGCACATTAGATATATTTTATAGCTTGTCAAAGAATCTGTCAAGAAATTTGGATATATATTGTATGATTTCGTTTATTTTTCTATAAACTGCACCTTAGGGATCCCTTCTGCTTCAGAGGCCTGCCGGGTATTTTCCCGCCGAAAATAGCCCTTTTATCGGCAAAACGCATTGACATTCCCGTCGGCAGGTGCTATCATAAAGCCAAATTTCAATGCTGTCGCAAATCGTTGACGGAGACACCGTACAAAAACACGCCTTTTCAGAGAGGGCCGGCCCGTGAGCTGTAAAGCCGCCTAAAGGTATTTTGTCCGGTACCAGCTCCCGAGTGCGGGGAAAAACCGCCGGGCCCCGGCCCGTTATCACCGGTTCTTGAGAGCGGCGGAATTTTTCCGCAACAAGGGTGGAACCGTGGAGCTTCTTTTGCTTCACCCCTGATCAGTCGGGGGTGGAGCTTTTTTATTGGCTCTCTCCTGCGTTTTGTCTGTCAAACCGGATAGCAGAAAAGATTGGAGGAAAAAAACATGATCCGAATCACGCTGAAAGGCGGCGCGGTCAGGGAGTACGGCTCCCCCGTATCCGCCATGGACATTGCCAAAGAGCTGGGCGCCGGCCTTGCCAAAGCCGCCTGTGCCGTCGAAGTAAACGGCGAGGTCACCGACCTTCGCACCCCCATTGAACAGGACGCCGAGGTCTCGATCCTCACCTTTGACGACGAGGCGGGCAAAAAGGCCTTCTGGCACACCTCTGCCCACATCATGGCCCAGGCGGTGCAGCGTCTGTTCCCCGGCACGGCTTTCGGCATCGGCCCTGCCCTGGACGACGGCTTTTACTACGATATGAAATACACCCGCGCCTTTACCACCGACGATTTTGCCGCCATCGAGGCCGAGATGAAAAAGATCGTCAAAGAAGACATCCCCGTCGAGAAAAGGCATATCACCGTGGAGGAGGGCCGAGCCCTGTTCTCGGACCAGCCCTATAAGCTGGAGCTGTTGGAAGAATACGCCGCGAAAGGGTGGGATCTCACCGTCTACACCCAGGGGGATTTTACCGACCTGTGCGCCGGTCCCCATTTGATGCGCACCGGCACCGTAAAGGCCTTTAAACTCACTCAGTGCACCGGCGCCTACTGGCGCGGGGATGCAAACAACGCCATGCTCACCCGCCTCTACGGCGTCTCTTTCCCCAAGGCTTCCCTGCTGGAGGCCCATCTGGCCGCCATCGAAGAGGCCAAAAAGCGGGATCACCGCAAGCTGGGCAAGGAGCTGGGGCTCTTTGCCTTCCGCGACGAGGCCCCCGGCTTCCCCTTCTACCTCCCCAAGGGCATGGTGCTGAAAAACACCCTGATTGACTACTGGCGCCAAGTGCATAAACAGCACGACTACGTGGAGATCTCCACCCCCCAGATCATGAAGCGTACCCTCTGGGAGACCTCCGGCCACTGGGATCACTACAAGGACAACATGTACACCACCGTCATCGATGACGAGGACTTCGCCATCAAGCCCATGAACTGCCCCGGCAGCATTCTGGTGTATGAGCTGGAGCCCCACTCCTACCGGGAACTTCCCCTGCGGTACGGGGAGTTGGGCTGTGTCCACCGCCACGAGCTCTCCGGCGCCCTCCACGGCCTCTTCCGTGTGCGCTGCCTTACCCAGGACGACGCCCATATCCTGCTGGCGAAGGATCAGATCAAGGACGAGGTCATCCGCATCGCCCGCCTGTTCGACGAGGTGTACTCCCTGTTTAACCTTCCTTACACCATCGAGCTCTCCACCATGCCCGACGACCACATCGGCACCGAGGAGGACTGGGACATCGCCACCGCTGCTCTGGCGGACGCCATCACCTCCATCGGCAAGGAATATATCGTCAACCCCGGTGACGGCGCCTTCTACGGACCCAAGCTGGACTTCCATATTCAGGATTCCCTGGGCCGCACCTGGCAGTGCGGTACCATTCAGCTGGATTACCAGCTCCCCGGCCGCTTCCATCTGGAATACACCGACCGGGACGGCGAAAAGCAGTGCCCTGTGATGATCCATCGGGTGGTGCTGGGTTCCGTCGAGCGGTTCATCGGCGTCATCACCGAGCATTTTGCCGGCGCGTTCCCCACCTGGCTTGCTCCTGTGCAGGTCTGCGTCCTGCCCATCACCGACCGGGCCGCCCAGTACGCCAAGGAGGTTGCCGCCCGTCTGGAGGAGCAGGGCATCCGCACGGAGACCGACCTGCGCAACGAGAAGATCGGCTACAAGATCCGGGAGGCGCAGCTGCAGAAGATCCCGTATATGCTGGTGGTCGGCGACAAGGAAATGGAGGAGGGCACGGTATCTGTCCGCGCCCGCAAGGAAGAAAACTCCGGCGTCAAGCCGGTGGAGGAATTCCTCGGCCAGGTTCTGGACGAGATCCGCTCCAAAGCTCTCTGATCGGAATTATGTCAAAAAGGGGCCCGAAGATAAAAATCTTCGGGCCCCTTTTGAATTTGACGGACACAATTTTTTCACGGTTTATTTGCAGATCGTTTGCGGGACTTTCATAGGGAAATCATAATCCCGGTGTATCATAAAGACAGTCAGATAAGACAAGCAAACCGGGGGCCCAGCCCTCCGTGCACAAAAGCTTTTTCTTCACAGGTTCTTTTTCACGAAAACAAGAACAGCTGTCAGTCTGCCGGGTGGATGGAACACCAGCCCGGCAGATGGGACAGACCAAATACTCCGGTTTCATCGTTCTTCATAGATTGCACTCCTATCATCTTCTTGCAAAAATGCCCTGCTCGCAAGCGAGCAGGGCATTTTTGCATTTGATATCCGCGGATGAAATCTGTGATTTTTCTTTATTGGTCCAAAACGGGCACCAGATCGTAGGCGCCGGAGGGATCGTACAGAATATAGCCGGAGATGCCCAGGTCCTTCAGAGCCCGGAGCTGCTCCTCCACATCCGTCTCCGTATAGGCGCGGCCGTAATCCGGCGTGCTGTAAGCCTGGATAAAGGGCAGAAACACCTTGCTCTCCGTTTTTCCCGCCGTAATGCGCTTCGCCACGGAATAGACCGTGTCGTAGGGGGAAAGCACCGGGTCGGCCAGGGTAAGGGTGCCGCTCTCCACTCCCAAGCCAAAGGAAGCCGGGGTCACATCCGGCGCAAAAATATCCGCCGGAAACTTCAGCGGGCTGTCCGGGTACTCCGCGGCGTTTGCAAGCAGCATGGCGGAGCCCGAGGCCGAGACGATCAGTTCCCCGCCATTTTCCTCCACCAGCTCCCGCGTGTCCTCCACAAAGCCGGATAAGACTTCCTGCCTTGTTTTGGAGGCACTCCCGCTCCCATAAGAGGCAAGCTCCAGGCCCAGCCCTGTGGGGAAGTGTACTCCATCCAGCATTACCGCGTCTGCGCCCTTTTCCACACATTCCAGCGCGACATCCGCCACATACATGCGCGCCAGCTCGGAGTAGGGGTTGAGCCAGCTGCGGCCGCCCGCTTCACGGGAGTTATCCAGCCAGAGCCAGTCGGTATCCATATATTTTACCCCCGCTTCCACCAGGGTGCGGGAGGCTGTGTGATCTTTAAACGCATACACCCGGGCAATACCGGTAAAGCCGTTTTTCTTTAAGAGCGAACTGACCTTTTCCAGGTCATAGGGGGCTGCGGCCATGGCCTCCGCCGCTGCCACCCGTTCATTGCCGGAGGTATAAAGCACCTGCCCCACCGCGTCCTTTGCGTCATACACCACCGCATTTATCCCTTTGGCCTGCAGGCGCTCCAGCGTGCTTTGCAGCGCAGTCTCGTCCGCCAGAAAGGCGGCAGGCAGGTAAGCCACCCGCAGGTTCCGAAAGTCCGTCCCGGCCGGTTCCGGTGTCTGCTCCGGCTGGGAACCATCCGGCGCAGAGGACGGCGTCTCCTCCTCCCTCTCACTCTCTGAAGCGGAGGAAGACGAAGGGCCTGCGCTCAGCCTTCCGCTGATAAAATCGGAGACCGGGCCGTAAACGCTCCAGCCGATAAAGGCCACCGCCAAAAGCCCCAGTGCCGCCAGGATCACGCCGCCCGCCGTCACCCGGGAATTCCGGTTGGAACGGTAGATCCTGCGGTAGCGCTTGATCTTATATTTTTTTGCCATCCCCTTTGCAGCCCCCTTATTCTGTCAAGCCATCCGAAAAGCTCCGGACCTCTGTCATAGTATGTCCTCTCCCTGCCCTTTCATGCCGGTCAAACAGGAAGCTGATGCCCGATCAGGCCGTAGGTGGCAAGCGCCAGCAGGCCGATATACATCAGGCGGATGGGAAGCCCCTGAAAAGCTCTGGGCACATTGCAGATGGCAAGGCGCCCCTCCTCCACCCGCACCAGCGCACACGCCAGCAAAAACCCAACGCCCACCCCGGCCCCTGTTCCCACCGCGCCCCAGAAGCTTCCGGCTTTATACACCGCCAAAAACATGGAGCCCAGCGCGGCACAGTTAAAGAAGGAAATGGTCAGCGGCACCCGGATGGCGCGGTAAAGTTCTTTTTTGTAAGCACGCAGCCCGGCGCACACCACCGCATACAGAAACGCCTGCGCCGTGAGGAACAAAAATGGCTGCCCGTAAGAGGCATACCATCCCCCGCCCTGCAGAAGGCTGTGCAGCCCCCAGGCCACCCCGCCCGCCGCGGAGCTGGAGAGGGTAACGGCAAGGCCATAGATCCAGATCGTCCTGCGGCTGTGAAGAGCAGGAAGAAGGACACTGATATCCAGCGCCCGGGCAAACAATGCGTTTTCCAAAAAGACCGCAACGGCGGCCACCAGCAAAAACGAAGTCATCCCTATTCTACCTCCCTTCCGCCGCCCATCCGGCCGATCAGCCGGGACAGGCTGTTCCAGGCCGCCGCCCAGAACGCCGCTGTGAAGAAGCCCGCAAAGGGCATGGCCATGGCGGGAAATTTCACGGAAAAGCCCAGGGGAACCCCCCAGAAGGTGCCAAGCGAGAGCGCCTCCCGCACCGCACCTGTCAAAAACACCGCCAGTGCAAAGCCCAGAGTCCCGCAGACGGCGTCTGTCACCGCAAAGCGCGGGCCCTCCGGCTCTCTGCCGGGGCTGTGCAGAAACATCAGCGCGCTCACCCCAGTCAGGGCAAAGTACATGCCGAGGGAGTCGAATATATTCTGTGCCAGAGGGGCTACCGCCAGTCTGGCCGGCATCAGCATGGCCGCGGCAAAAACAGCGCAGAGCGCCATCCTCGCAAAATCGGGCACCATGGGCAGATACCTTGCCAGCACCGCCTCCAGCAGCATGACGGGGACCAGCGTACAAGCCATGACGATCATCAGCGCCACGGCATTTTTGACCGTGGTAGCCACCATCACCACCGGCGCCAGGGCAAGCCCCCCAAAAAGGACGGGGTTCTCCGCCAGGGCCTGTTTACACCTTTTTAACAATCCGCCGGCTGCGGCGGTACGCTCTGAAGCCAAGGATACCCCTCCTTACAATTCTGAAAAGTCTCTCTGCCTCATGATCGATCAGCAGGGTAAAGCTGTTTACCAGCAGCAGCGCAAAGGCCGCCGCCTGCTCAAACCCGCCGCAGTAGCGGAACAGCATGGTAGCCCCGCCCGCCAGCGCGCCGTATAAAAACCGGGAAAGCCCCCGTTTGGGGGAGGTCACCGGGTCTCCCAGAAGGAACACCCCCGCAAACACAAGGGTCCCGGAGAGCAGTTCAAACACCACCGACTCCCACCGGGAGGCGGGAATACGGGGAGAAAAATACGCCGTGGCCGCGGCCGCGGCCAAAAAAGCTACCGGGGCCTGCCAGGAGATCACCTTTCGAAACAGCAGGTAGATAAAGCAGGTGCCCAGCACCAGAATGTTGGTGACCCCCATGGGCCCTGCAAACCTTCCCAGCACCAGGTCCAGCGTGTCGATCGTAGGCACCGCACCCAGCATCAGGGCATGGGCGGGGCTCTCCGCCAGCCGTGCAGTGAGCTCCCCCGCAATGGGCAGCGGAAACATGGGCTGCGGATAAGAAAACACCAGGGATGGCCAGCACACACTGATAAAGGCAAAGCCACCCGCCGCAGGGTTAAAGATATTCTGCCCCACCCCGCCAAAAGGATGCTTAACCACCGCGATGGCGAACACCGCCGCTGTAATCACCACGTAATAGGGAATGGAGGCGGGAAGCATCAACGGCAGAAGAAGCCCGGTGACCAGAGCGGAAAGATCCCGCAGGTTAGGCAGCCGGCCGGAGACCAGCACACAGAGCATGTCTGCAGCCACCGCGGAGGCCGCGGACACCGCCCCCAAAGCCACCGCCCGCATCCCGTAAAAATACGCGGCCATAAAGTAAAGCGGCAGCAGCGCGATCACCACGTCCAGCATGGCGGACCGGGCGGATTCCCGCATCCGGATATGAGGAGCCTTCAGCTCTTTATCTTGCATCGCCCAGCCCCCCCTGTCGTATTTTTCCTTCTGGCGGCCTTGGCCGCCTTGATGTTGTCCGCAATGTCCAGCTTTGCCGGGCAGACATAAGAGCATGTCCCACAGCTGATGCAGCGGTCGATCTCATAAAAATCCAGCATTTCCATACGGCCTTTTTCAATATATTTGTTGATGTAAAAGGGAGTCAGATTTTCCGGACAGCACTCCACACATTTTCCGCAGCCGATGCACTGGTAACGCCGATCCTTTGTGTCCTCCCTAAAGGCCAGCACTGCTCTGGTCCCGGCGGAGATCACCGTCGCCTCGGTATCCCGGCAGGCCACCCCCGTCATGGGCCCCCCTACGATCACCCGGCCCGGGTCGTCCGCCAGGCCGCAGCGCTCCAGCAGCTGGGCCACTGTCATCCCCACGGAAGCCTCCAGGTTCATGGGGTTTGCCACGCAGTTGCCCGCCACCGTCACAAAGCAGGTGGACTGGATCCGATGATCCCGAACAGCCCGGCAGAGATGGATCAGCGAACAGACGCCCAGCACCGCAAGGGAGGTGCCCCGTTCAAAATCGTCGGTGGTGCGGAACTCCGCCGGATATCTCCCCCGGATCCGCTTGACTGTGATCCCCTCCAGAGTACGGGGGATCTTGTTCATCAGGTCTGTAATATTTTTATAGACGGCGAAATACGGCTTCTGGGCCCCGGCGGCCTTCACCGCCAAGCGCAGCCCCGCGGCCGCCTCCTCCGAGCATTTCAGCATGGGGCCAAGCTGGCTGGAAACATAGGGCTCGTCGTCAATGGCGTCGGCCACAATGATCTGAACCTTCTGCTCCGCCGCCTGACGCAGCTTCCGATACAAGGGCTCTCCGTCCCGCTCGTCCACAATGCCCGCAAGCTCCGCCAGACGGATGATATTCTCCGGTCCGAGCTCCTCCGCCTCCCGGGGCAGGCTGCTTTCAAACAGCATCCCGGGGTAGCTGGAGCTGAAAAACTCCCTCACCGGCCGGTTCAAAGCCGGCTCCTTGTATTGTTCCAATATAATGCCTCGGGTCAATATTCCCGGCATGGTATCACCTACTCTTTCTCTGTCTGACCTCTCCCCCCGGCCGCGCCCGGCTGCGCCGCCTGCAAAAGCTCCCGCACCGCGGCGGAATAATCGGGCCTGCCAAACAGGGCGGACCCGGCCACCAGTACATTGGCGCCGTTTTCCACCGCCTGGGCAGCCGTGCCGGGGGCGATGCCCCCGTCCACTAAAATATCCAGCGGCAGGCCGCGTTTTACGGCCTCCTCACGGAGGGCCTTTACCTTCGGCATCATGTCTGCCATAAATTTCTGCCCGCCAAAGCCGGGCTCCACCGTCATGACCACCGCCATGTCCAGCTCATCCAGATAGGGCAGCGCTTCCTGCCAGGGCGTAGCGGGCTTCAGGGCAAGGCCCGCCTTCTTGCCAAGGCCCTTGATCTTCCGGATCGTCTCTGCAGGGCCGCTGTCCGATTCCAAATGAAAGGTGATGATGTCCGCCCCTGCGGCGGCATAGTCCTCCACATAGCGAAGCGGGTCCGAGATCATCAGATGCACATCAAAAACAAGACCGCTGTGCGGCCTGAGTGACCGGATCACTGGTGCTCCAAAGCTGAGGTTCGGAACAAAATGCCCATCCATCACGTCCAGATGGATCATCGAGACCCCCGCCCGCTCCATGTCCTGTACTTCCCGGCGCAAAACGGAAAAATCCGCCGCCAGCACCGATGGCGATATTTTAATCAAAACAGCATGCTCCTTTTCCAACTTGAGTCCTTAACGCCCTTCCAGAGCTCAAACCGCCCCGGGCAGACACTGCAGCCGCAAAAAACGACGCAATTTCACATTTTCATCTTATTTATTGTAAACGAATCCCCCGAAAAGGTCAATTAAATCGCCATAAATTCACAAATTGGCAATATGCGCCCTCTATGCCATCTGCTCCGGGGCTTTTACGGGCTTCCGGAACGGAAAGCGGGAGTGAAGCCCGGCCGGACAGGGCCGGGCTCCCCCCCCTATTGAATGCGCCCGGGAACCGGATCGGGCTGTTCTGAGGGCGCGGTGCCCCCGCGCCACCCTTTCCCCAGCGGTGCGCTTGTTTTCCGCTCTTTCCCATCTTATGTGTGCCATCCCCGCCCTGTCACAGCTCCTTCCCCTGCCTCAGACGCGGTATTTTTTAAAAATCTGCTTTTCCCCCTGCTTCGGCTCCGGGCGGGCGGGGCTCCCCGCTTTTTTCTTTGAAAATTTTTTCAGCGCCCCCGGCGCATCGGATAAAAAATCCCCGCCGTCCGGACAGACGACGGGGAGGTGCAAAGAGCCCTTACAGCACTCCGAAGGCCATTTGAGAAAGGTAGACCAGCAGCGGCACCGTGATAATGCTGCAAAGGGTGGTCACCGCCACGATCTTGGCGCCGTATTCACCGTCCAGACCAAAGCGGTCCGCCATCAGGCTGGTGGTGATGGCACTGGGGCAGGCCGATGCAATAAGATTGATGATGAGCAGGTATTCCCCCGAGGGCATCCAGGTATGGGCGCCCGCAAGCCAGTAGACCCCCAGGGTCACAAGAGGAATGGCCAGCAGCCGGACAAAGGAAATATACAGAATGCGCCCGGTAAAGATCTTCCGGAAATCCACCTTTGAGAGGAAAAACCCGCAGACCAACATGGCCAGCGGCGTCTGCATACTGCCGATGTAGCGGACGACCGTCCCCACCGCGTCGGGCAGCATGATGCCGAAGGCAAAGAGGGGAACAGCCACGACGGTCCCGATAACGCCGGGGTTCAGAACGGCCTGCCGGAAGGAAAGCGCCCTGGCCGAGCCCTTGAGCACCACGACGCCGTAGGTCCAGGAAAAAATATTGAAGGCCACCATGTAGGCCGCCGCAAATATGATCGCTTCATCCCCAAACACCCCGGAGATCAGCGGCACCCCGATAAAGCCTACATTCCCAAAGGCCATGCCGAAGCGCCCCACCCGGCCCTCCGGGCCCGGGTTTTTTCGGGTAAAGATAAAGTGCGTCAGCAAAATGGAGAGGATACTGGCAAACACCGCGAGGCCCGCGGAAAAAAGCAGGTCCCGGGCGGCCTCGCTGTCATAGGGGATCTGAAAGGAATCCACCAGCATACAGGGCACTACGATGGTAAGCAAAAGGTCCGAAATACGCCCGGTCTGATCCGGCGTAAGCTTTTTCCACTTGGCGTATCCAATACCCACCAGCATGAGCCCGAACATCACGAGCACCCGGCCCAGCACGATCAAAGACAGTTCCATAGCACTTACCCTCTCCACAGGCCCCGTCCGCAGCCGGGCAGAGCCGTAATGCCTTTATTTTAGTATAAGCGTGGAAAAGATACAAGGCTTTTTCCTCTGCCGCCCCTGTTTTCCTTACATTGTTCCGTCTGTGCCTTTTCTGTAAAAGGCGCAGGCGGCGCTGCCCCACACAGAGGAGCCGGCGCTCCGCCGCAAAGGGAAAAGGCGCCGGGCCGGCAGACCGCCGGGCTCTGACGCCTTTTTGAAAGCTTGAAAACAAAGTACTTTTTAGTTGTTGTACTGAGGGGTCACCACCGCCTCTCCGGTATCCTCCATCAGCTCCACCTGTACCTGGAAGGTCTGCATCCGGGTGCTGGCCGAGCTGATACGGGTGACATCCAGCGTGACTATATCGCCGGGCTTAAAGCCCTTGAGCACATCCGCCACGTCGGAAAAGCTCGCGATGGACTCCCCGTTGATGGCGGTGATGATGTCGCCCGGGACGATCCCTTTGGCGGCGACATCAGAGCCGCTCTCGGTGCTCCCCACCCGGATCCCCGCAGGGAGACCGGTCATGCGGGCGGCATACTCATCGATGGCATAAGCGGTGATGCCCAGCTTTACGCGGCCGGTCACCCGCCCGTGGGAGATCAGGTCGTCAATAATGGGTTTTGCCTCCGCAGTGGGAATGGCAAAGCCGATGCCTTCATAATCAGTGGCGGCGATCTTCTGGGAGTTGATGCCGACGACCTGCCCAAAGGCGTTGACCAGGGCTCCGCCGGAGTTCCCGGGGTTGATGGCCGCGTCGATCTGCAGAAAGTTCATGGTATAGCCGTCGGTCACCCGTACGGGGCGGTCCACCGCGGAGACAATGCCCTGGGTAACAGAGCCTGCCAGGGTAAGGCCGCCGGGGTTGCCAATGGCGATCACCCGCTCACCCACCTCCATGGCAGAGGAATCGCCCAACTCCGCATAGGTGAGGTTTTCTGCGTCGATCTTGATTACAGCCAGATCGGTCTTGGGGTCGGAGCCGATAATGCGGCCCTCGTAGTTGTCGCCGTTGTTCAGCACTACCTTGATGCTGTCCGCCCCGCTGATCACATGGGCGTTGGTGACAATGTAGCCGTCGGCAGTGAGAATGATGCCGGAGCCCTCCCCGGTGGCGCTGAGCTGGTTGCTCTGGTACTGAACGATGCCCACTACGGAGGGGGCCACTTTTTTGGCGATCTCCGGCGTGGTGAGTTCCCCGTCCGCAGAAGCGGTGGCCTGTGTCTCCGGCTTATCCGCCAGCACCAGGCCCGGGTCCGTTGCCGCACCGTCCGCCGGGACACCTTCCGAAGTGCCAGGCTCGGGAGCCGGCTGCGAAGAGGATATTTCCCCGCCGGCCGCCGGCGCCGCGATAAAGCTGTAAACGCCAAAGCCCGCAAAACCGATCACGGACACCGCCAGGACGCAACAGAGCACCGCGCCCAGGGTTTTGAGAACTCTGTGCTTTTTGCGGCCGCCTTTTCCGCCTTTAGCCGCGTCCAGATGATCGTAGCTCTGGAAATTCCAGTTTTCCTCCGCCTTCGGTGCCTGGGGCGGCACGGGGGTGCCGTAGCCGTTATACGCGCCGTTCCAGGCACCCTGCTGATACTGCTGCTGATAGTTTTGACGGGGGGCGCCGTAGCCGTTCCAGGTACCCTGCTGCGGCCCGGTCTTGGGGGGCTGATACTGGTAATTCCATCCGCTCTGGCCCGCCTGGGTCTGCTGGGTCTGCTGGGTCTGCTGGGGATTCGACGCCTGCTCCGCGCCCGGCTGACGGTTCTGTTCCCCGCCGAAAGCCGCAGCCTCCTCCGGGGTTTTGGGGGTATTATGATAAAGTTCACTCATAATCAGGTTCCTCCTGTGCATCGCGGCCAGGCTGTTTGCCGCTGTCCGGCCGGCGGTTTTTTGTATCCTTTTCAAACTGTGGCTTTATTATACAGAGCATTTATGAAAATAAAATAAACACCGCTTAAATCTTTTATTGCTTTTGTGAACGGTTTTTAACCTGCCGCCGGGTATTTTTTGTACAAAGGCCGGTCATTCCGTTTTGCGCTTGGCATGGGGCGCAGAGGACGCCGCGGGAAGAGAGAACACAAACTCACAGTACTGCCCTTCCTCACTGCGGACAAAGATGTCCCCGCCATGGAGCTTGACAATGGAGCGCACGATGTGCAGCCCCAGCCCCACGCCGTTTTTATCGATACTGCGGGATTTATCGGTTTTATAAAACCGTTCAAACACCTTTGGCAGGTCCTCCTTGGAGATCCCCTGCCCGGAGTTGCGCACCGTGGTAAAGATCATCCCGCCCTCTTTGGCGTAGAGGATCTCGATATAGCCACCCTCGTTGACAAACTTGACGGCGTTGTCCATCAGGTTGTATACCACCTGATGCATCAGGTCCGGGTCCGCCGTGACCATGGTCTTTTCCACATCGAGCCCCCGCACCTCCAGATGCTTGGCCTCTATTTTCTGCTCAAAGCTGAAAATGACACGGCAGACCACTTCGTTGATGTCAAAATCTGAGAGGTTGATGCTCATTTCCCCCGCCTCTATCTTGGCGATGTTGAGCATGGAGCGCACCAGCCGCGCCAGGCGCTTGACCTCCTCCGATACGATCCTCAGGTAATAGTCCTGCTTCTCCGGAGGGATGGTCCCGTCCAGGATCCCGTCGATAAAGCCGGCGATGGTGGTCATGGGCGTTTTGAGCTCGTGGGACACATTGGCCACAAAACTCCGGCGCACCGATTCCAAGCTTGCCAGAGACCCCGCCATGTTGTTGAAAGCAATCGCAAGCTGGCCGATCTCGTCGTAGCTCTGTATCGGCACCCGGATGGAAAAATCTCCGTCGGAGAAGCTCTTGGTGGCCTTGAGCATATCCCGCAGGGGCTTCACCATTTTGGCTGTGACAAAATAAATGACGATAAACGCAATGACGATAATGGTAAGGGAGCTGATGGCAAACATATTGAGGATCTCAATGAGAAAAAAAGTAAGTGCCTCCGCGGAAGAGGATACGAACACATATCCCGCCGTCTGCCCGCCCGGCACAGTGACCGGAACCCCAACGGTATACATGGTGTTTTTATAGATCCCGCCCAGCTTCCCGGTCTCCCGGTACTCCCCCTTCTTCGCCTGGGCCAGAATATCCGACGGCACGAGATACTGCAGATGAGGACAGGCAGCCTCGTTTTCCGTACAGACAAGGGTCTTTCCGGTGGAGTCGGTCAGAAAAATGGTGGCTTCGATGGCGTCCCCCAAAATAGAAAAGCCCGTGTAGATGGTGTTCTGGTTAACATATTGATAGTCGTACTGCTGATAGTCCAGAGTTGTAAGCGTCGCCGCCTGGCCCGCGTAGCGGGAGAGCACCTTGAGCTTATCCATCTTGAAATACCGGGAGGCAAAAGCCAACAGGATGACCCCCAGCACCAGGATACTGGCTAAAATAATGGAGGCGCAGATGGAAAACCATTTGGTAAATAAATTTTTTTGCATAGCCCGTTCTCTCCTCGTTCCGGAACGGCCAAAATATGGGGCCGGGCGGATCAAAGCCGGACACTGCAGACAGGCTTTGGGCCGTCCGGCCCCAAACCGGCCGGCGTCATTCCTTCACTTCAAATTTGTATCCCACGCCCCACACGGTCTTGAGGCTCCATTTATCCGAAACGCCCTCCAGCTTTTCCCGAAGGCGCTTGACATGGACATCCACCGTGCGGGAATCTCCGTAATATTCAAAGCCCCACACCTCGTCCAGAAGCTGATCCCGGGTATACACCCGGTTGGGGTTGCTGGCCAGATGGAACAAAAGCTCCAGTTCCTTGGGCGGAGTATCCACCACCTTGCCATCCACCTTGAGTTCGTACTTGGTCATATTGACCACCAGCTTATCGTAGGAAACTTCCTTGATGTTGTTTTCCGCGGTGGATTTGCCCGTGCGGCGGAGCACTGCTTTGATGCGGGCCACGATTTCCTTTGCGTCGAAGGGCTTCACCACATAGTCATCCGCCCCCAGTTCCAGGCCCAGAACCTTGTCAAAGGTCTCGCCCTTTGCGGTGATCATGATGATCGGGCAGTCGGATTTTTTGCGGATCTCCCTGCACACCTGCCAGCCGTCCAGCTTCGGCATCATCACATCCAGCAGAATGATGTCCGGCGTCTCGGCGGAAAACCGCTCCAGAGCTTCTTCTCCGTCGTTTGCCAAAATCACCTGATATCCTTCCTTTTCCAGGTACAGCCTCAGCAGCTCGCAGATGTTCTTATCGTCATCTGCCACCATGATCTTTCCCATTGACATGTCCTCGCCCTCCTGTATTCTTATCTTTCGCCCATCCCCGCCCCGGCCGGCGGCCGCGGGCACGGCAGGTGCCCATTCTGTTTTTCATTATACCTTTCCCCGCCCAGGAAAGGTTAAAAAATCTTAAACCTTTTCGGGAGATTTCGTAAACTCCCCTTGTCTGACCCGGCGGTTCTATGTATAATTATAGTTTAGAAAAGCCCTTTTGTACAGCCACTTTGGGCAAAAATCAAAAATATCCCGCGGGACGGCGTGTTCCGCAAAAAGAAAGGATCATTGCCATGAAATTAGGTATCGTGGGCCTTCCCAATGTAGGGAAAAGCACCCTTTTCAATGCCATCACCAATGCCGGTGCGGAATCCGCCAACTACCCCTTCTGCACCATCGAGCCCAATGTGGGCGTTGTAGCCGTACCGGACGCCCGCCTGGATGTGCTGGCAAAAATGTACGACCCGGACAAATACACCCCCGCCGTCATCGAGTTTGTCGATATTGCCGGCCTGGTAAAGGGCGCCTCCAAAGGCGAGGGCCTGGGCAACAAGTTCCTCTCCCATATCCGGGAGGTGGACGCCATTATCCATGTGGTGCGCTGCTTCGAGAGCACCGAGATCATCCACGTGGACGGGGAGATCGGCCCTGCCCGGGATATTGAGACCATCAACCTGGAGCTTATCTTCTCCGATATCGAAATCCTGGAGCGCCGCATCGACAAGGCCCAAAAGGCCGCCAAAGCCGATAAAAAATACCTCTACGAGGCAGAGGTCCTCACCGCCCTCAAGACCCACCTGGAGGAGGGAAAAACCGCCCGCACCTTCCAGTGCGACGAGGACGCCCAGGCCATCGTGTCCTCCGTATCCCTGCTCTCCGGCAAGCCGGTGATCTACGCCGCCAACATGAGCGAGGAGGATTTTTCCGGCGCCATGGAGGATAACCGTTACTATCGGGAGGTCTGCCGCATCGCCGAGGCCGAGGGCTCCAAGGTGCTGCCCATCTGTGCTCGCCTGGAGGAAGAGATCAGCGACATGTCCAAAGAAGACAAAGCCATGTTTTTGGAGGATCTGGGGCTGCACCAGTCCGGCCTCGACCGCTTGATCCAGGCAGGCTACGAGCTGTTGGGGCTCATCTCCTTCCTCACCGCCGGCAAGCAGGAGGTTCGGGCCTGGACCATCAAAAAGGGTACCAAGGCCCCCCAGGCCGCCGGAAAGATCCATTCCGACTTCGAGCGCGGCTTCATCCGGGCGGAGGTGATCGCCTACGACGACCTCATCGCCTGCGGAAGCATGGCCGCCGCCAAGGAAAAAGGGCTTGTCCGCTCCGAGGGCAAAGAATATGTATTCCAGGATGGCGACGTGGTGCTCTTCAGGTTTAACGTGTAAGCGCCGTTTCCATCCAAAGACCTTCCTGAAACAGCCGTGGAGCTGCCGCCTTTGGGCGGCGGCTCCTTTTTTGTCTCAAATCCTTCTTGACATTGGTACGAATTCGTACTATAATCCACTCATCAAATCCGAATTCGGATTATTAAAAGGGGGGAGCGATATGCCCGGGACCCGTGACCTCATCCGCCGCGTCATGATCGCCGTCAACCGTATCGACGGTGCCTATTACCGTTTTTCCAAGGATCTGGGCCTTAAAAGCAATACGCTGGATCTGCTGTATGCATTGGACGACGGGCGCGTCCATTCCCAAAAGCAGATCTGTGAGGAATGGCTGATCCCCAAAACCACCCTGAATACCATCATCAAGGAGTGTGAGGCCTCCGGGTACGTCGTCCTGCAGGCTGTGCCCGGACAAAAGCGGGAACGCCGGATCTGCCTGACCCCTTCCGGGCGTGCTCTGGCCCGTGAGAAGCTGGCCGAGCTTTATGCGGCGGAAAGTGAGGCCATGTCCGACACCCTGCAAAGCCACGACCCCGCCTTCGTCTCTGCCCTGGAAAGCTTCAGCGACAGCCTGTGTGTCTCCTTCGAGACCCGCAGTAAATCTTCCAAATGCAAGGAGTAAATGTATGAGGATCCGTTTATCCGACCATTTTACCTATTCCCGCCTGCTCCGCTTTGTGCTGCCTTCCATTGTCATGATGATCTTCACCTCCATCTACAGCGTGGTGGACGGGCTTTTTGTCTCCAACTTTGTGGGCAAGACCCCATTTGCAGCTGTCAACCTCATCTTCCCTCTGCTGATGGTGCTGGGGGCACTGGGCTTCATGGTCGGCACCGGCGGCTCCGCCATTGTGGGCAAAACTCTGGGTGCGGGAGAGCCCGTCGAAGCAAACCGCTATTTTTCTCTGCTGGTATACACTGCGGCGGCCGGGGGTGTGCTGCTCGCCGCCCTGGGCTTTTTTCTGGTGCGGCCCGTCGCTGTCCTGCTGGGAGCCGAAGGGGAAATGCTGGAAAACTGTATTCTCTATGGAAGGATCATTCTGCTTGCCCTTCCCTTTTTCATCCTTCAAAATGTATTCCAAAGCTTTTTTGTCACGGCGGAGAAGCCCAAGCTGGGCCTTGCGGTCACTGTGACCGCGGGCTGCACCAACATCGTGCTGGACGCCCTTTTTGTGGCGATATTCCACTGGGGCCTTGCAGGCGCGGCAATTGCCACCGCCCTGAGCCAGACTGCCGGGGGACTGATCCCTGTTTTTTATTTTGCCCGAAAAAACAGCAGCCTGCTCCGCCTGGGCAAAACCCGCTTTTACGGCAGTGTGCTTCTTCATACCTGCGCCAACGGTTCCTCCGAGCTGATGAGCAATATCGCCGCCTCGGTGGTGACCACCCTGTACAACTTCCAGCTCCTGCGGCTGGCCGGGGAGGACGGTGTGGCGGCCTTCGGCGTGGTGATGTACATCAGCTTTGCCTTCGCCGCCGTTTTTATCGGCTATTCCGTGGGAAGCGCGCCGCTCGTCAGCTTCCATTTCGGCGCCGGCAACACCGGGGAGCTGCAGAATCTCCTGCGCAAAAGCCTCCTTCTCATGGGTTCCATCGGCGTGGCTATGGCCCTTTCCTGCTTTCTGCTCTCCCCATCTATCTCCGGCGTTTTTGTGGGGTACGACGAGGGGCTTCTCCGTATCACCGTCCACGGTATGCGGATCTACGCCATTTCCTTTTTGTTTTCCGGTTTCAATATCTTTGGCTCCGCCTTCTTTACCGCCCTCAACAACGGGGCGGCGTCGGCCGCTATTTCCTTTCTGCGCACCCTGGTTTTTGAGTCGGGCAGCGTGATCATCCTCCCCTATCTCTGGGGAATGGACGGGATCTGGGCCGCCACCATCGCGGCAGAGCTTGCCGCCCTCACCATCACCGTGGCCTTTCTGCTTTTCAAGCGGGGCCGGTATCAATACTTTTAAAGTTAAAAGAGGAGGATTCCCATGCTTCAGGCAGTGCCTGTTGACGAAAGCTTTTCCGACCTGCCCAAAATATCCGCCCTCATGGAGCGCAACTTTCCCGCAAACGAGCGAATGCCCCTTCCGGTGCTTTTAAAGCGGCCCGGCAGCAGCTTTTTTGCCCTCTATACGGATGATACCTTCTGCGGTTTTCTCTCGCTGCTCACCTGGCGGGACATCACCCATATCCTTTTCTTTGCGGTGGAGGAGGAGTTTCGCGGCCGGGGCTATGGGACACGGGCCCTGAGCCTTGTCCGGGAGCTGTTTCCCGGCCAGCGCCTTTTGGCGGATATTGAAAGCCCCGGCGGCAAAAGCCGCAACGAGGAGGAGCGCCTTGCCCGCAAGCGTTTTTATCTGCGCCTCGGGTACCGAGCATCCGGCATCTCCTACCGGTGGCGGGGAGAGGATTACGAGATCCTGGTCTGCGGGGCAGATATCTCTTCCAAAGAATTCTCTGATTTCTGGGATCAGTTTTAACAAAAGGAGGGCAGCCGATGGAGCGATGCACATGGTGCCTCGGCAACGAAAAACTGCTGCGCTATCACGATGAAGAGTGGGGCGTCCCCCTGGAGGACGACCCAAAGCAGTTTGAGTTCCTGATGCTGGAGGCCATGCAGTGCGGCCTGAACTGGAACATGATGCTGCAGAAACGGGAGATCTTCCGCGCCTGCTTCGCGGGCTTTGATCCCCATAAAGTGGCCAACTTCGGGGAGGAGGATATCTGCCGGATCCTTGCCGCAGAGGGAATGATCCGCTCGGAACGCAAGGTCCGCGCTGTCATCCAAAACGCCCGCTGCTTCTGCCGGGTGCAGGAGGAATTTGGCTCCTTTCAGCGCTATCTTCAAAGCTTTGCGGGAGAACGCCCCATCCTGTATGCCGGGCACTCCTCCGGGGCACTCCCCGCCGGGAACGCCCTCTCCGCCCGCATTGGGAAGGACCTGAAGAAGCGCGGCTTTTCCTATCTGGGCCCGGTCACCATTTATTCCCATCTGCAGGCCTGCGGCGTCATCAACGACCATGCAGAGGGCTGCTTCCGCCGCCGGGAGCTGCTCTCCCGTTTCCCCGCCCTGCGGCGGGAGCCCGAGGAAGAATTTTAAGGCCCGCCCTCGCCTCTGCAAAAGAACACAGATAAAAAAGAAGGCTTCCTCCGGGGGAAGCCTTCTTTGCCTTTTGGGCCCAGTCATTTTCCTACCGGAGCCGCTTTTCTCCTGGGTTCGGAACTGCCCAGGATCACTTTGATCAGCACCAGGGTGCCCACGATCAGCGCCACGCCCATGGCAAGGCAAATCACCGCGTTTTGGATGACGCCGGCCGCGATAAAGCACACAAAGCTCACCGCTGCCACCGTGACGGCATAGGGCAGCTGGGTGGATACATGGTTTACGTGGTCGCACTGGGCGCCCGCGGAAGACATGATGGTGGTATCGGAAATGGGCGAGCAGTGGTCGCCGCAGACGGCACCCGCCAGACAGGCCGAAATACCGATGATCATCAGCTCACCGCCGGCAGGGAACACTGCCACCACAATGGGGATCAGGATCCCGAAGGTACCCCAGCTGGTACCGGTGGCAAAGGCAAGGCCGCAGGCCACCAGGAAGATCACCGCGGGAAGGAAGTTTTGCAGCCCGGCCGCGGCTCCCTCCATCATGCCGGCCACAAAGGCGTCTGCCCCCAGCAGGCCGGTCATATTTTTCAGCGTGATGGCAAAGGTGAGAATGAGAAGGGCGGGCACCATGGCCACAAAGCCCTTGGTGACACAACCCATGGCCTCCTTGAAGGTGACCACCCGGCGGGCGATCAGATAGATAAAGGTGGCCATGAGGGCAATCAGGGCGCCCCAGGGCAGGCCCACGGAGGCGTCGGTATTGCCAAAGGCAGAGATAAAGTCGGCGCCGTCCCAGAAGCCGCCCACATAGATCATTCCTACCACGCAGAACACGATCAAAAACAGGATGGGGATGAGCAAGTCGAAAACCCGGCCTCTCTCAGAGGCCTCCAGCCCTTCGTCATTCCCGACGACACTGCCGGAGGTGAAAAGATCTCCATTGTTCTGGGCGTTCCACTCGTGCAGCCGCATGGGGCCGTAGTCCACCTTCAGCGCCACCATCGCCACAATAAAGACAAAAGTGAGCAGCGAATAAAAATTATAAGGGATGGCCCGGACAAACAGCTCAATACCACTGTATACCCCCTCGTCCACCATGCCGGAGACCGCCGCCGCCCAGGATGAGATGGGGGCGATCATGCACACCGGGGCTGCCGTGGCGTCGATCAGATAAGCAAACTTCGCCCGGGAGACCTTGTGTCCGTCGGTGACGGGGCGCATAACGGAGCCCACGGTGAGGCAGTTAAAGTAATCGTCTACAAAGATAAGCACGCCCAGCACAAAGGTGGCCAGCATGGCGCCCACCCGGGTCTTGATCCTCCTCTGCGCCCAGCGCCCAAAGGCAGCGGAGCCGCCTGCCTTGTTGATAAGGGCTACCATAATACCCAGCAGCACCAGGAACAGGAAAATGCCGGCGTTCCAGCTGTCGGATACCCCGGCGATCAGCCCGTCGTTTACAATGGTGTCCAGAGCCCGCACCGGGGAAAAGCCCGCGTAAAACAGGCCGCCGGTGAGGATGCCGATAAACAGGGAGGAATAGACCTCCTTGGTGATGAGGGCCAGCACGATCGCCACCACCGGCGGGATCAGGGCCCAGAAGGTACCGTACATCGGGCTTGCATACTCGGTGCCCTCCCCTTCTGCAAAGGCGGTGAGGGAAAGCAGTGCCGCCAGCGCCGCAGCCAGCAGTACAGCGGCCAGCAGCCTTTGGTTTCTCTTCATTTCGCAAAACTCCTCAAAAAAAAATTGTCATGATACAGCAGATACTGATCATGACAAGCCGGAGGAGCTTTTGCTCCGCCCCGTCGTGTGACAGCACTCCACATTTCTGTGACAGTCCGGCGGATCTTATCCGACGAACCAGCAACCAAAAAAGCAGGCACTTCTTTGGCGCTTCGGCGGCAGCCCCTTTGGGCTTTTGCGATGCCTGTCTCTCTGAGAAAGCCTACTCCTGACAGCCGCGCCTCTATCATACTGTATTCATTTGACACCCCCATTATAGTTTCCCCTACACAAAAGTCAAGAGATTTTCTTTATTTTATTAAGTTATATCCGCCGATTATTGCCAAATAATGCGGATATATATTTTATTTAATAAATCACTTTGTTTTTCAAAGCCTATTCCTTTTAAAAACAGCCGGAACGCCAAAGGCCCGCGGAAAATATCCGCGGGCCTTTGGTACCCAATAAACCAAATGATGAAGCTAAGCCGGAAGGGCTTATTCTCCGAAATAAGCTTTGTTGTAGATCTCTTCGATCTCGCTGACCAGGGGGTAGCGGGGGTTTGCCGTGGTGCACTGGTCCTCAAAGGCGCGGTAAGAGAGCTCCTCCACCCGGCTCTTCCAAAGGGCTTCGTCCACGCCGCACTCCCGAATGCTCATGGGGCGCTCCAGGTCGCGCATCAGGTCGCGCACCGCCTGGATCAGGGACGCCACGCCCTCCTCGGTGGTGCGGGCGGGCAAGCCCAGGTAGCGGGCTATCTTCGCATATTTTTGGTCGGCCACAAACTCCTTGTATTTGGGGAAGGCTGCAAATTTCGTGGGCTTCTGGGCGTTGTAGGCGATGACATAGGGCAGCAGGATGGCGTTGGCGCGGCCGTGGGGAATGTGGTATTCCCCTCCCAGCTTATGGGCCATGGAATGGTTGAGGCCCAGGAAGGCGTTGGTAAAAGCCATGCCGGCGATGGCGGAGGCGTTGTGCATCTTCTCGCGGGCCTCCTTGTCCTCAGAGCCGTTGCGATAAGCCCTTCTCAGATAGTCGAACACCAGCTCGATGGCCTTGATGGCCAGGCCGTCGGTGTAATCCGACGCCATAACGGAGACATAGGCCTCCAGCGCATGGGTCAGAACATCCAGGCCGGTATCGGCGGTGATGGATTTGGGCATGGACATGCAGAACTGCGGGTCGATGATCGCCACATCCGGGGTGAGTTCGTAGTCGGCCAGGGGGTACTTGATGTTGCCGTTTGCCTTGTCGGTGATTACCGAGAAGCTGGTCACCTCGGAGCCGGTGCCGGAGGTGGTGGGAATCGCCACGAGCTGCGTCTTTTTGCCCAGCTTCGGGAACTGGAAGGTACGCTTGCGGATATCCAAAAACCGCAGCCGCAGGCCGTCAAAAGAGGTGTCGGGGTGCTCATAGAACAGCCACATCCCCTTGGCGGCATCGATGGCGCTGCCGCCGCCCACGGCGATGATCACATCGGGCTGGAAGGCGTTCATGGCCGCCACACCCTTCATGATGCACTCCACGGAGGGGTCCGGCTCCACGTCGGCATAGATTTCGCTGTGGCAGTACTCGGTGCGTTTGCGGAGGTAATAGAGGATCTTGTCGATGTTGCCCAGCTTCACCATCATGGGGTCGGTAACGATGAAGGCCCTGCTGATATCGGGCATCTTCTCCAGGTATTGGATGGAGTCCTCCTCAAAGTAGATCTTCGGGGGGATCTTGAACCACTGCATATTGACTCTCCTCTTGGCAATGCGCTTTTTGTTCACCAGGTTGACCGTGGAGACGTTCTGGGAAACAGAGTTTCCGCCATAGGAGCCGCAGCCCAGGGTGAGAGAAGGCGTGTTGGTGTTGTAGATATCGCCGATGGCACCCTGGGAGGAGGGGGAGTTGACGATGATGCGTCCCACCTTCATCTCCTGCCCGTAGCGCTCGGCCAGGTCATTGTTGCCGGTGTGGATGACCGCGGAATGCCCCAGGCCGCCCAGCTCCAGCATCTTGTTTGCAAAGCGGAAGCCCTCCTCGGTGTCCTTTGCCACAAAGTAGGCCAGGATGGGGCTGAGCTTCTCGCGGGAGAGAAGATATTTCTCGCTGGGCTCCGGCAGAGGCGCCAGCAGGATCTTGGTTTTTTCCGGCACCTTGAGGCCCGCCTGCTCGGCGATCCAGTTGGCGGATTTACCCACGATGACGGGGTTGACCGCCTGTTTTTCCGCGTTCATGGCGAAGGCGGTCAGCTTTTCGGTCTCCTCCTTGTTCAGGAAGTAGCAGTTGTTCGCCTTCATGATCTTTTCAAATTCATCCTTGATCTCCTGATCCACGATGGCCGCCTGCTCGGAGGCGCAGATCATGCCGTTGTCGAAGGTCTTGGACATCATCAGATCGGTGCAGGCCTGTTTGAGGTCGCAGGTCTTTTCAATGTAGCAGGGAACGTTGCCGGGGCCCACACCCAGGGCGGGCTTTCCGGCGGAATAAGCCGCTTTCACCATGCCGGGGCCGCCGGTGGCCAGGATGGTAGCCACGTCGGGGTGGCGCATCAGGGTATTGGTGGCCTCCACGGAGGGGGTATCGATCCACTGGATGCAGTCCTCGGGGGCGCCCGCCTTCCGGGCCGCCTCATAGACGATGCGCGCCGCTTCGGCGGAGCACTTCTGCGCGGAAGGATGGAACCCGAAGATGATGGGGTTGCGGGTCTTCATGGCGATGATGCTTTTAAACAGAGTGGTGGAGGTTGGGTTGGTGGTAGGGGTGACGCCGCAGATCACGCCCACCGGCTCCGCAACTTCCACATAGCCTTCCATCTCGTTTTCGTCCACTACGCCCACCGTCTGCTGGTGCTTGATGCTGTGCCAGATGTACTCGGTGGCAAACATATTTTTGATCACTTTATCCTCGTAGACGCCCCGCCCGGTCTCGTCCACTGCCATTTTGGCCAGTTTCTCGTGGGCATCCAGACCGGCCAGGGACATCTCGTGGACGATACTGTCCACCGTCTCCTGGTCCATCTCCATAAACTTGGCCAGTGCTTTCTGCGCTTTGCCAACCAGTGTGTCGATCATGGCGGAAACGTCCACGGAACTCTCTGCGGGTGCTTTCTTTGCTTTCTCTGCCATATTCATTACCTCCCAAAATTGTTTGTGGGGCATTGTGCTTGTTAATTTTCTAACAATATTATATGGAATATGACTGTCAAAGTCAAGCTTTATTTGATAAATTTTTGTCAAACTTTATGGAGAATAGCGCTCCTTTCCGAAGCTATTTTTTGGCAAAATCAACTATCATGCTCTGGTTCCCTGCGCAGCAGCGTTTGAACAGCGTGGTTTAAAAGAGCCGGAGTCCTGCGATAGAGGTCCTCCTTCCAAACCCGCTCCGTGGCGCGGTGCAGATCTTTCCCCCAGGGTCCGATATTGATGCAGGGCATGGAAACCGCCTCGATATCCTCCAGGGGGATCCGGTATCCGCTGCCGAAGAGCAGCATTTCGTCCTCCAGCACCCGCCTCACCCCGGCGCCGTCCTTAAGGGCGCTGTAGCTCAAATCGGAGATACCGGTAAAGAAATACTCCGTCTCATAGTCCTGCCCGAAGGTCTCACTTGAAAACTTCCGCAGGGTTTCGGCCATCTCCTCCGCTTCCCCGTTCCAGTCCAGGCTGGAGACGTTGGGGTAGTAGGGGGAGCAGAGCCCCAGCACCACCCGGGGGGAAAGATCGTCTATATAGACATAGATGCGTTCGATCAGCTGCAGCTGCGCCTGGGCGGAGGTGATCTCTCCCCTCCGCAGCTGTTCCGCAGCTTTCTGCAGGGTAGCGGCATAATCGTCGGTAAACTCCTTGCCGAAAGCAGCCTCGGCCTCCCGGTATAGCTCCTGGACGGTGACTACCGCCGGGGCCCAGGGCAGAGCGTTTTCCTTTTCCCCGGTAATCTCTGCAAACCTGCGGTAGCTTCGGTTCATGTCTCCGATAAGTTCCGCAAAGGCCTCCCCGGAGAGCATCCTGACCCTGTCCAGCACCTCCTGGGGGCCGCTGCGGTAGGTGAGCACGCTGAGCAGCCCAAAGGCGTTCAGCGGCAGGGAGACATCGTACCCTGTCTTGCCGTCAGACATCTGCAGCCAGGTGGGCGGCGGCGCACATTCGGTTCCCACATGGTCGGAAAAATCCATATTCAGCTCCGTCTTTTCCACGATCCGGCTTAAAAGGCTCACGGGGTTGAGCCCCTTGAACACCGTGCCCGCATGGGCCAGAAAGCCGCGGACGTAGACGGACACCAGCACTTTGCCCACCGAACCCAGGGACAGCATCCCCTTGTCCGGGCTTCTGCGCTGATGGGGCTCGGAGTTGATCATCATTTGGTAGTTCAGGCCCCAGCGCTCCTTCAGCTCCCGCAGCAGTTCCACGGCGGTGAGCATCCCCGCGGAGAGGTTTTCTTCGTCCGGCACTGCCAGCAGGATCACGTTGCCCTCAAACTCCTCCTGCGCGGCGTAGCGCAAAAGCAGGGCGATCTGAACGGAGCCGCCGCCCTTCATATCGGTACACCCGCGGCCGAACAGAAACTCCCCGCTCTCCAGGTCCTTCCGGGCGTCCTCCGGAAATATCTGCGCCAGGGGGAGCATCTCCTCCCGCAGGCGGTCCGGTTCAAACGCCCACTGCTTCAGGTGCTTATAATCCTCCACGCTTACCACATCGCTGTGGTGCACCAGCACCACGGTACGGTCCCCCCGTCCCCGCCGCATGGCCCAAAAGGCGCTGCGGCCGTGAGGGTCACCCGGGATCCTCCTCAGGCCGTACAGCTCCGGGTGCTCCTTAAAATAGGGGACGCCGGAAAACAGCTCCATCAAAAACGTTCCCGCGTTTTGCTCCGCCGCCGTATTGGAAATACTGCCCGTGGCCACGTAGGGGTAGAGAATATCCCGGATCTCCCTGTCGATCCCCTGCAAAATTTTGTCCGCTTCTATCATGTATCCTTTTCCCCTTTCCGGAGGCTCTCCCCCAAAAGCTCCTGCCAGCCGGTGATGCTCCGGTCCGCCAGACGCCGGATCTCCTCCCACTCATAGGCCGAATGGCGGTCATACACCCCGCAGGCAAAAAAGCCGCCCGCCTTGGCGCCGCGCACCCCCGCCAAAATGTCCTCATACACCACGCAGTCCTCCGGGGCAAGGCCCAGCTTTCGGGCCGTCAAAAGGTAAATATCGGGGAAGCCCTTTCCCCGGGAGACTTCCGTCACTGTGGTAAAGGCGTCGAAATACCCCTGGGCACCGTTGTTTTGCAGGGCGGGCAGGTACAGCCCCTCCGCGGAAGCGGTGGCGGCCGCAATGCGGGTGCCGCTGCTTTTTAAAAGCTCCAAATATTCCCTCGCAAAGGGCTTGAGGAAAACATGCCGGGCGTAGATCTCCTCCGCCATATGGTTCCACTCCGCCACCACGTCCTCCGGCCGCTCCCGCAGGCCAAAGCGCTGTATGGTGTATTCCGCCGCCGCCTGATAGTGCATGGCCGTGATGGCCCGGATATAGTCATCCGGCACCGAAAAGCCCCTCCGAGCCAAAAATTCCACATCGATCTCCCGCCATACGCCCATGGAATCGAGCAGCGTGCCATCCAGGTCAAAGATAGCCCCCTTTGGGATCTTCATTCAGTCTCCCCCTTTCTAAAAAAGGCCGCCGGAAAACCGGCAGCCCCTCCGGGGCCCCACCGGAGCCCCGCATTATAAATGGATGGTGTGGTTGAGCAGTACAAGCGTTAAAATGGCGCTGAACCCGCTGCACAGCAGCACATACGCACGACGGGATTTCTTTTTGCCCATATTGCCCGCCAGCATGCCGTAAAGCACACAGGACACCACAAGCCCGGTCGTCATCACACCGGCGTAGAACAGATTATAGCTGAGGCTCTGGAACCAGGAGTCCAGCGTCCCCGCCAAAAACGGGGCAATGATGTGGCAAAAAGGCACAAGAACCAGCGGAAGGGTAGCCACCGCGGCGCCGACGCGGCCTTTGCGCGCCATAATATAGGCCATGACCGCAATGATAATTACGATCGCCCAGCATTCTACGACCACAGATACGCCTCCTCGGTTTTATTTCAGCAGGTCATCCAGCAGGCTTTTCGCCCCGTCGCTGTCATCTGCCACCACCAGCGCCACCGTGCTGCCCCGGGTGACGATGACCGCGTTGTTGATCTTGACCATCTCCTCCGGCACATAGTCCTCAAAGGAAAGGCCCAGGTCCTCCACCCGCATCTCCACAGCGTTTTTGACGGCTTCAGTCTTTCCGCTTTTTGCCGTGAACACCGCGATCTCCTCGGCAGTGGCCCCGGAAGCGCTCTTGTACACTTTAAAGTCCTCGATCTCCTCATCGGTGACGCGGTAGTAGTTTTCCAGCACATCCTTTTCGATCTCCATCATGTCGTCCTGAAAAACAAGGGAGGTTTTGAGCTCATCTGCCACCTTTCCCGCGTCTGCCGCCTGGGCGTCTCCGCAGCCGGCAAGCAGGGCCGCCGCACAGCAAATCGTCATCCATACCGCCAAGATCCTCGTTTTCATCACATCGTCCTCCTGTTCTGTTTTGTTTTTTGTCACGATCCCTCAAAAGGGCACCTCTCAGGGCTCCACCGTGTGGACCTTTAAATATTCAAACCATTTCTCGTAATACTTGGGGCCAAAATGCATCCCATCCACCGGGCTGGCCTCCTCCGGGAGGTTCCCATCCTCGTCCTTGAAGGCCTCCGCCACGTCGAGGTAGTAAACCTCTTTTTCCTTGGTCAGCTTCCGGATGGCAGTGTTGTAGTCGTCGATCTTGCTGTTGGCGTAGCGATCGTCTCCGTCCTGTTTGGTTTTGGTCACCGGCAGGATGGACTGAATATAGATCAACGCGTCCGGATGCTGCTCCTTGACCAGGTCGATAAACTCACCGTAATGTTCAATGAAGGAGTCTTTCCCGATCCAGGCGATCCCGTTAGCTCCCAGCATGATATAAATCTTTTTGGCTTCCGGGTGCTGTGCCATAGCCTCCGGCATTGTAATGGTATCCCCGCTGTCGGTGCGGATGACCTCCTTGGTCAGGATCGTCTCCGGGTTGATGCCGGTATGGGCAATCACCGTGGTGTTTTTCATGATGGCATAGGCCTGGATACCGTCGGTAACCGAGTCTCCCACAAAGAGGGCGTCGTCAAAATAGTCGCTGTTCACCCGGGTGGATTCCGGAACCGCCTGGCCAAAGGCAACGGCGGAAGAAACCTGCTGTTCGGAGCTCTCTTCCGAGGAGGATCCGGACGGCTGCGTTTCGGACGTGCTTTGCTCCGACTGCTCCGGGTTTTCGCTTTCTTCCGGCCCCGAAACGCTCTCCGGCGGCTCCGAGGTGCTTTTTGACGGCCGCTCCGCACGGCTATCCTCATAGCTTTGCCATAAATATGCCCCACCGAAAGCCAGGGCTACGATCAACAGGAGCATCATAAAAACGATCAGTCCCCCGCTGCTCTTTCCGCGCCCTTCCCGATAGGCGCTCCGTTTGATCTTCTGCATCTTTTCAGTCTCTCTTTCCTGGGTCCTGGTCAAACGCTTCCCCCAATTTTTATTTTTCATCGGATTGCGGCACCCACGCGGGCCTGCTGCCGCAGGCTTCCCGCCAAAACGAAAAGCCCCCGCCCCACAGGCTTTCAACAGTGCGGCCTGAAAGTTCCGCTGGTTTTTAAGTTATTATACTACAAAGCCGCCCGCTTTTCATCCCTTTTCTTCTCCTTCTCCAAATTGTTACATTCTCTTAAAAATTGCAGGGAAGGCCAGACAGGCTTTTTCTGCTTGACGGCTGACCTTTCCCGATATATAATAGAAAGCGTCTCTTGGACCTTTAGGTTCGTCGGGGCTTCAGTTGCTGGTATGGCTCAGTTGGTAGAGCAGCGCATTCGTAATGCGCAGGTCGTCGGTTCGAGTCCGACTACCAGCTCCAGGATGGCGGATGTTTTTTCAGACATCCGCCATCTTTTGTTTTTACAGTCGGAAAGCCCTTTTTCTTCCCGGCGCTTTTCCCTCTCCTCAAGGGCCGGAGGGCGTCTTTCAACATCCGGAACAAACGGCAAAGCCGAATAGGCTTTGCCGTTTGTTCCCTTTGCATCCCGGTGCCCTCCAGGCGGCAAAAGCTCTTACGGGGCCGCACCGCTTTCCCTGCGGGCATCCAGCCCTGAAAGGGGAAAAGCCCCCTCCAAAACAGCGGAGCGTTCTTCGATCTTCCTCAGAATTTCCTTCCCTTCCCTGCCGAACACCGGGAGAGGGGAATAGTTGCTGCGGCCCGCCGCCGTGGAGACCTTTGCCGGGATGACCAGGCTTTTGCCTCTCCATCACAGAAGGAAAAGCTCTGCCGAAAGATCATCGTGTCAGGGTCTTTCAGGTCCTCATCCCCGCCGAACGCAAAGTTTCCCAGACTGTACAGGATCGTCCTGCCCCGGTATATTTCCACCCCCTGCAGTACATGGGGGTGGTGCCCGATCACCAGGTCTGAAACTCGGTGGGGTAGGGGGAATATTCCACACCCCAGTGGAAAGAGGGGCTCAGCAGCTCCGCCCCGTTTTTCTCCGCCCGGGCGATATCCTCCGCCAACCGTTCTGCAAGATCCCCCGGTTCCCTTCCAAACAGGTCGTACCCCCAAAAGGCGGCGGTTTTCCCGCAGACCTCCACATAGCGAATGCTGTCCTCTCCAAAAAATCCCACTCCCGCCTCCTCAAGGGCCTTTTTCGTGTCCTCAAAACCCGGGAGCTTATAATCCATGGTATGGCTGTTGGCAAGATTTACCAGCTCCACTCCGCCTGCAGAAAACATGCCCGCAAAGGTGGGCGGGCCTTTAAACCGATATTTTTTATGCGCCATATCTCCGGTTTCGGTAAAGGTCCCCTCGCAGTTGAGCACCGTCAGGCTGTCGTGATAAAAAAAGGGACGGCAATACCGCAGAGGAAACCCCATGTCCTCTCTCCGGTCGTAATACTCACGAAAAAAGACAGCCATGGTTCCACCTCCGGGTAGGCGCCAAAGGTCGTATCCCCCGCCGCCGTGACCGAAAGTATCCCCTGTGCCTGCTCCTCTTCCCGCAGGCAGGCCATGTGACAGGCGGCCAGAGCCAGGTCAAACACCTGCGCATCCGCAGGGGCATCCTTTAAAAGCTGCTGGGACTGACCCGGCCAGAGCAGAGCGCCCGGCAGCTCTTTCAGGGCCCCCTCTGCCCTCTTCCGCGCCTTTGCAAAGGGGACATCCCCCCCAGGATACTTCCGAAAGTATCTCACAGAGCTTGGCCGCAGCCGCTGCCTCCCCCGACGCCTGCAAAGCCGGCGTCTCATCGCCAAAGGCTTCCAGCGTCTCCTCCCATTCCCGGGAGCGGCCCTCCTCGATCACCTGCCAAACCAGCCGGTTCAAAACCTCCGTCTCCGGGGGCCGCTCCCCGGCGGCCTGTTTTTCCGGCTGCCGTTCTTCCCGGCCCGCCGGAGGAGCCTGAACGGGCAGCTCCCCGCCCCGCGGGGCGCAGCCGGAGAGACACAGCAGTACCGCAAAAACTGCGGCTCTTCTTCTCAGTTTGTTCGTAAGCACACCTCCCCGGGCGATCCATCCTTCAAAACGCCAAGCCTCAGAAACTGCGCCCGCCGCCGCCGTGGGACCTTCCCCCACCGGAAAAGCCCCCGCTTCGAACGCCCCCGCTGCGAACGCCTCCGCCTCCCCTGGGCGGAGAGTCATTTTGCAGGATCTTTACCCGGCTGGTGTAGGAGCGCAGGAAATCGTCCTCCCTGCGGGTAAGCCGCAGGCCGTCCCCGGCAAGGTAATCCCTCCGGCCTACGGTAGTTCGGGCCGAGCGCCCGTGCAGCGCCAGCATGATAAACAGCGTGATGCCGCCCGCCGCAAGACCGAACACCGCGGAAAAGCCCAACATCCCGGGGAGCCCCTCCCCCAGGGCACTGCCCTTCTCCTGTGGGGGCGAGGGCTGCAGAGGGGCCGGCACCGGCTCTTCCGGGGAGACCGGTTCCGGGCTCTCCGGCGCAGGCGTTTTCTCCGGGGCGTAGGCCTCCCGGGCGGCACTTAAAAAAGCGGAGCCCGCCGCCGCATATTCCCCGTCCGGCAGCCAAAAAAACACTTCATCCAGGATCTGCTCGATCTCTCCCTCGGAGATCTCTGCCTCCGCGGTGCCGCAGGTGGAGACCCATACCGTGCGGCTGTCCATATCGATCAGCATGAGCAGGCCGTCGTCGGGGAACCCGTTCCCGTCGTAAAACCCGTCGGCATATTCCCGGGCGGAAAGGCCGCCCGTGTCGTCGATGGTGACCACCGCAGCCGTAAGGCCGGTGTCGGCGCCAAACTGCACGCACTCCTCCGCCAGGGCCGTCCGCTCCTCCTCGGTGAGAAGCTCCGCATAGTCATACACCAACTGGGACGGGTCTGCCTGCTCGATTGCCGCCAAGGCCGTCTGAGAAGCGCACAGCAGCACCGCAAAAGCAAGGAAATACCTCATTGCGTTTTTTAAAACCACCACAGCAGGATCCCTCCTATCAAAGCCAGAGCCGCCGCGGCCAGGGCGGTCCCCGCTCCCCACAGGAAGGCCCTCAGCGGACTCACCGGCAGCTTTCCCGCCGTTTTTCCCGTCTGCCCGTTCATGGCAAACAGGTACTCCTCCCCCTTATAGCGCGTGCTCAGCAGCCACACCGGCAGCAAGGTATAGCTGCTGGATACATGGTCGGCGTCGGCTCTGCGCCCGGTCTCCCGGTAGGTGGCGTAGCCCGAGATCGTCTCTTCCAGGAGCTGATGGGAATAGTTCTGCATCCGCTCCAGCACCCGGGGGAACACGGCATCCGCGTTCCGGTCATACCGCTGGGCCTGATAGCCCGAGAGATAGGGCATGGAAAATTCCCTCAGCTCCCCGTAATCGTAGGGCTCCAGGGCATCCATCAGCTGGTCATCCAGCCGGGAGGAGCCGTCGGCGGGCACCTTTTCAAAACGCAGGTTTCCCTCCCGCACCACCCGGTAATAGTCGGTTTTGGTATAGCGGTAGGTGGAGTCGCTCCAGCAGGTCACCCGGGTCCCCTCCCCCGTTTCCCCCGCGGAGAGGGAGCAGTCGAACAGCCAGTACGGGGCATATACCCCCGTCAGCTTTTCAATGTGGTTTTCGCGTACAAAATCTCCGGGAAGCAGCGGCTTGCGGCGGCACAGGGCCTTCAGCGCCGCCTTGGCGTCCTCCCGGCTCAGCCGGAAGGGGATGAGCTTTGCCGGGCGAAACTCCCCGGACAGGCGTTCCGTCAAAATCGCCGGGTTCTGGCAGAAGGCACAGAAGGTCGCGGCGGTGTCCGCCTCTTTTTCCCCGGGGATATCCATGGCTTCCAGCTCTTCTAGACTGAAATCCCCCAGGCAGAAGGCACAGCTCCAGGACTGGGTCTTGCTGGAAAAGGCAAGGGGCGCCCCGCAGCGGGGGCATTTATAAGTAGCGGCAGAAGGCATTGGCTTTCTTCTCCAGAACAGGGCGCGGCAGGTAGAAAAAGGCACGCCGTTTTGCTGCGCAAACAAAACGGCGTGCCAGCCTTTATCTGTATTTCAGAGGTCAGAGCCTTTCTCCGCACTCACTGCAGAATTTGGCCCCCGGCTTCCGCCGGGCCCCGCACTTGGGGCACACACCCTCTTCCGGGCGTTTTTTTCCGCACTCGCTGCAGAACTTCCCGGTGGCCAGATGCCCGCAGGAGCACTTCCAGCTCTCCGGCTCCGCTTTGGCCTCCGGGCGGGGCGCGCCGCACTGGGCGCAGAATTTCCCCACGGCCTCGCTGCCGCAGGAGCATTTCCAGCTGTCCTGCCCGGAAGGGGCACCGGCGGAAGGGGCCTCGGGAGCGGCCGCACGGGCGGCCTGCTGCGCCGCCATCTGCTGCTGGTTAGAGGCCGATGCGGCGCCCACAAAGCCTCCGCCGGCCTGCATGCCCACACCCATCCCCATAAAGGCGGCCGCGGCGCCCTGGCTGTTCCCGCCGGCCGCTTCCATCCCGCGGGCCACGGCGCCCTGTACATACCCTTCCCGCACACCGGGGTCGGAGAGCATGGCGCCCTGGTTGCGCAGGTTGATCAGCTTTTTGGATTCATCGTCATAGGAGATGCTGTTGATGCCCACCGACTGCACCTGCATACCGCGGTTGGCGTTCCACTCCTCGTCCAGCACACCGGACATATACCGGGCAAGCTCCGTCCCCTTGGAAGTGACATGGGAGATCCGGATCCCATCCGCGGACATCTGGTTCATGGCGGACTGCAGCGCGTTGAGGAACTCGGATAGGTAGAGCTTGTGGATATCAGTGATCTCCACATGCTCCGCGTTGCGCGGGATGGCCTCTGCGTAGAAGAGCAGAGGGTTGGTGATCTTGATGGAAAAATATCCGTTGGCCCGGAGGAACAGCTCGGAGTTATAGAAATTGTCAAAATAGTTTACCGGGTTGATGGTGCCGAAGGGAATGTTTTTGATCTCCTGCAGATTGATGAAATAGACCTTCTGCGTATAGGGGGTGACGCCGCCGAACCGGATGCGGTTGAAGGTCTCCAGCAGCGTATCTTTAAACTGCCCGTTAAACAGAGAAGGTGCGGCGGAATTGTCCACCTTGTAGTAGCCGGGCTCTGCGGTGTAGTCCACCACCTTACCGCCGTCCACCAGCAGCATGAATTGGTTCTGACCCACCTGGATCATGGAGCCGTTGCTCACCACCTCAACCGTGCCCTTTCGGTTCTGGTTGCGGCTGTCCCCTTTTCGCACCGTCACACCGGGCGCCATCACTGTGGTGTCTCCCATGTCGTCCGCCTGGATCACTTCCAGCCACTGGTCGGCAAGGCCGCCGCCCACAGCGCTTGTAAGAGCCTTGATAATACCCATCAGAATATCCTCCTTGCTGTGTCAATTCGTATATACAGGCGCATGCCTGTTTCAAAAGCTCAGTAAGTATCCGCCGCGAAGGGCAGGCCTCCGCTCCTGCGGCTATTATAGCACAATGTCCTCCGGCGGAAAAGCTTATTCTCAGAGCACTCAGCCAATGCTTTTTTTCTGCCGGTATTCGGCCAGAAGCAGATCCACCATGCGGCCGTAGCTCTGCACGCCGTCCTGCTGACGGTTTGCCTTTAAGTAGGCGTCGTTGACGCTGCTGCCCAGGTCGGAAACGGGGCCTTCAAACTGTTTCCAGTAGGCTCTGTGGGCCGCCAGATCCCGCAGCATCCCCCCGGAATACCCGGCATAGATCTCGTCGAACCGCTCCCGGTCCGCCTCATAGAGCTGATTCATACTGTAGATCACCGCCAAGATTGCTCCGCTGTAGCGGATAGACGGATCCTCCGACCGAAGGCAGGCACGGCAGGCGATATAATTTGCCTCGTCCTCCCGGATAAACCCCCGCAGATGCGCCTGCTCGTGGCACATGGTGGAGGCGCGGGAAAACGCCATGCTGTCCCGGTTGACATTCGCCTCCATGGTAAAGGGGCAGAAAACTCCCTCCAGGTCGAGCGCCGAGAGTACCCTCGAAAAGAACACCGGTTTTGGGGCGGAATACTTCCCCTCCAGCACCGGATACTCCTCCGCCAGCAGGTCCATGGCCGTTCGGGCCTTGCGGGCGGTGGTGTAAAAGGAGCTGTCCGTACAGCGCGCCACGCCGTTTTCGTCCTCCGGCACCTGTTCCCGCAGGGCTACGGTAAAAGCCGTAAGCTCCTCGCAGAAATCCCCCAGCTCCTCCGCCGTGGAGGGGCGCACCGGGAGCCCCGCCAGCTCTGCAAAGCTCAGGCGGCTGTACTGGGCGCCGCACAGCAGCACGTACAGGGCGGAAAATATCCCCGCGGCGCAGCAGAGGGTGGCAGCAAACCCCGCCGCCATCCGCCTGCGCTCCTCCCGCCGGCGAAAAAAGCGGAAGCATCCCCTGGCCAGCAGCACCAGCAGCAGAGGGACCCCCAGCGCCAAAAATACCTCAACAAGCGAAAAAGGCAGCAGCCCTGTCACAAAGGAGATGCTCTGGGCCACGGCCGGATAGACGCCGCGGGAGATAAAGCGCTCTGTAAACTCCGGGCTGCGGATGCACAGCCCGTTCAGCAGCAGAGAAAGCGGCACCAGCAGCACAGCCCAAAAACGTTTTCTTCTCAGCAGCCCGAGGGCCGCTTCCCTCACCGCCGTCATAGCAGCACCACTGTAACGCCGTGGTTGGCGCGGGCGTAGTCCCTGTCACGGGCCATCTCAGGGCAGGCGTCCAGGATCCTTCGGGCGGCGGGGCTGAAGGCGGAAAAGTCCTCCCCTTTTACATATTCCCGGATCTCCCCGGCCTGCTTTTTGCGGGCCAGCTGCAGCTGCACATCGGCCTTAATCCTGCCGCCGCTGCCGCTGGAGCCGTACCCATGGATCAGCTTGACCACCTTGACCCGCCCGGCCCTTGCCATTCTCAGCGCCTGGCTCATGCGGGCCCTGGCAGCCTCCACAGTGGGCATCCCCGTTTCCAAATTTACCGTTTGACAGCTCATCCCGCGCCCCCCTCTCCGGCCTCCCGCCGGCTTTTCCCGTCCTTTGGCGGGCATATTCTTCCAGCGGCTTTTTGATAATAGGATTCCATCAGGCGCCGCAGGGTCCAGCGGTCCACCACCTGGTCCACCGCATCCTTCATCTCCCGGTAAAGCTCATAGGTGGCACAGAGGTGCGCCTGAACGCAGCTCTTTTCCCGGCCCTCCCCCACACAGTCGGTGGGGGAAAGGCTTCCCTCCACCGCGCGCAGGATCTGTCCTACGGATATCTGCTCCGCCGGGGCCGACAGCAGATATCCGCCGCCCGCGCCCCGGACGCTGCGCACCAGCCCCGCCTTTACAAGCAAGGTGATGATCTGCTCCAAATATTTATCGCTGAGCTGCTCCCGCCGGGCCACATCCTTTACCGGCACAGGGCCGGAGCCGGAGTTCACCGCAATATCCAGCATCATGCGAAGGCCGTACCGGCCTTTTGTCGAAATCCACATTCCTTTTCCTTTCCGGCGGCGCATCGCCGCTTCCCCGGCCACCCGGCGCCGCTTAAAAGCCTTCACCAGGAGGATCCCCTGCGGCACAAAAACCGCGGCCGGGCACAGTATAATTTAAAATATTATAGCATATCTCCGGCGTTCAAGGCAACGCGGCCCCGCTGTATTTTCCTCCCCTGTTTTGGCAAACCCTTTGACCGTATCCCCCGCTCCTGCTATAATAAAAGCAAATCTTCGAGCTGTTTTTTTGCGCGTATACGCCGATGGCGTAGGCCAGCGGGGGGCTGTTTTCAAACGCCTCCCAGAAATACAACGCAACAAATCCCAATGCGAAAGGAGCCTGCCGCATGTTTGGACGAGATAAAAAAGACGAGCCCTCCAAATGGAAGGTGCTTTGGATGACTCTGGCTATGGTCGCCATTTTCATTCTGATCGGTTTTTTCTTTGGGGAACGCCCGCCCGCCGCCTGAAAGGCGGTTCTTCCCTTTTTGAGCCGCAAAATAAAATGGGGGCGCGGATTCAATATCCGCGCCCTGAAATAAAATGAAGAACAGCCTGCGG
>JALELV010000126.1 GCA_022768545.1 Oscillospiraceae bacterium | reverse complement strand
ATAAAAAAGCACCCATCTGCCGGTATCAAACCCAGCGGACAGGTGCCTCTTTCTTGCTATGAATTTTTTAGTACAGAAAAAGGTGCCCTTTTTGAAATATGGAGAATCAAAAAGGGCACCGTGCTTTTCAAGGAAGCGTATCGGTTCGAATCCTGTCAGTTCCTAAAAAGCCATTTTCCGATCTTTCGTTTTTTTTCTTGAAATTGAGGTTGAAAAAATCCCTAAAAAGGCCGATCGGATGCGCTTTTACACGCATCCGATCTAAACTGACCTTCATAGATGGTTGGGCTAGCTGGATTCGAACCAGCGGGATGACGGAGTCAAAGTCCGTTGCCTTACCGCTTGGCGATAGCCCACCGTGTGTAAAAATTCTTTTTTATATCAAAAAAAGGCGCGAACGCCTTTTTCTTTTAAAATGGGGTGGGCGATGGGATTCGAACCCACGACAACCAGGACCACAATCTGGTGCTCTAACCAGCTGAACTACGCCCACCATATTGGCGCGCCAGAAGGGACTCGAACCCCTGGCCTACTGCTTAGAAGGCAGTTGCTCTATCCAGCTGAGCTACTGGCGCATATTGTAACGCCGCCTTGCTGCACGCCTGTGCGTCACCCAAGCATAAATGGAGCGGGTGATGGGAATCGAACCCACGCGACCAGCTTGGAAGGCTGGGATTCTACCATTGAACTACACCCGCATGCCTTAAGCGACGGATTACATTTTAACAAATAAAGCTGCGCTTGTCAATGCCTGACGGCAAAATATCTGCCTTTTATTTCGCCTTTCGGCCAACGCATGCCCATCGCCCACTGCTTTACGGCCCGCCTTTCCCTTTTTGGTTTTTCCCCGGCGCACCTTTTCGAAAGAGCGGGAAAAGCACGCCGTACTTTCGGCCCGCACCCGGCGGGTAAAATGTAAATTTTGTATAAAGCCCTGTTTTCGGGTCAGGCCGGGCCCTTCTCAAGCCGGTTTACCTGTTTTTTACATAAGCTTTACTTCGGAATGCTACTTTACACCCCTGCTTCGCTTTAGAATAAAAGCCGTGAAAAACATCCATGAACCCAAGAAATCCAAAATTTAGTCGATGCTTCGACAGAAATGGCAGGAATGAACCATGAAACTGAAACAGATCCTCTGCGGCGTACTCTCCGCCGCCATGATGACCACCGTCTTTGCGGGCTGCGGCTCCACCCCTTCTTCTGAAAGCAGCGCCCCCGAAAGCAGCGCCCCCTCTTCTTCCGCGGCGTCCTCTGCAAAGCTCAGCGGCACCATCTCCATGTCCGGTTCCACCTCTATGGAGGAGCTGGTCAAGGCCATGGCGGAAGACTTTATGGCCAAAAACCCCGGCGTCACCATTGACCCCCAGTTTAACGGCTCCGGCCAAGGCATCAAGGACGCCCAGGAGGGCAAAGCCGATATCGGCAACTCCTCCCGCGAGCTGAAAGACGAGGAGACCGGCCTTGTTCCCACCACCGTTGCCATCGACGGCATCGCCGTGATCATCAACACCGCCAACACCGCCGCGGACCTCACCATGGAGCAGCTGGCGAAGATCTATACCGGTGAGATCAAAAACTGGAGCGAAGTCGGCGGAGCCGACGCCCCCATCGTGGTGATCGGCCGCGACGCCGCCTCCGGCACCCGCGGCGCCTTTGAAGAGATCGTCGGCGTAAAGGACGCCTGTGCCTACGCCCAGGAGAAAGATTCCACCGGCGGCGTCAAGACCGCAGTGGCCTCTACCCCCGACGCCATCGGATATGTTTCCCTGGAAGCCGCCAACTCTGACGATACCGTGAAAAAACTCACCATCGACGCGGTGGAAGCCACCGAGGAAAACATTGTGGCCGGCAGCTACAAGCTCTCCCGCCCCTTCATCATGGCTGTGAAGGAGGGCGAAGTAAAACCGGAAGTGCAGGCCTTCCTGGATTACGCCCTCTCCGCCGACGGCCAGGCGATTGTCAAAACCCTGGGGCTCATCACCGTAGCCTGAGCCTCCCCCAAACCTCCAAATGATGCTATACCGTGTCGCCCTCAGGCCCGCTGCCTGGGGGCGATGCAGCAATCGGGGATTTTCCCATCCGTCTGAATCCATCCGAAAGGAGCTACCGATCTTGGCCTTACCCAAACCCTCTCCCGGCGCCACCATTATGGGCAGCCACAAGACACGCACCCTCCTGGAAACCGTGATGTATCTGATTTTCCTGGTCTGCGGCCTCTTCGCCGTGGCCGCGGTGCTCGGCATTGCCCTGTATATGATCCTCTCCGGCACCCCCGCCATTTATCAGATCGGCCTGAAGGAATTTCTGCTTGGGGCCCTCTGGCGCCCCACTGCGGACGACCCGTCCTTTGGAATTTTGTATATCATCCTCACCTCCATTGTCGGCACCTTCCTCGCCATCCTGTTAGGCGTACCGGTGGCCCTGCTCACCGCGGTGTATCTTTCGGAGCTCGCACCCAAAAAGGTGTACGCCGTGGTGCGCCCCGCCGTGGAGCTTCTGGCCGGCATCCCCTCGGTCATCTACGGCCTGCTGGGCGCCATCCTTCTGGTGCCCGTCATGCAGAAACTGGAGACCGCCCTGTTCCGCGGCGATCCGAACCATCAGTTTACCGGCGGCGCCAACCTGCTCTCCGCCGTCATTGTGCTGGCTATCATGATCCTCCCTACGGTGATCAATGTCAGCGAAACTTCCCTGCGGGCCGTGCCCCGGGAGTATAAAGAAGCCTCCCTGGCCCTGGGCGCCACCCATATTGAAACCATTTTCCGCATCATGATCCCCGCTGCGCGCTCCGGCGTCATCACCAGCGTGGTGCTCGGCATCGGCCGCGCCATCGGCGAGGCCATGGCCATCATGATGGTGTCCGGCAACGTGGTGAACCCTCCCTTCCCCTTTAACAGCGTGCGTTTTCTCACCACCGGTATCGTCACCGAGATGAGCTATTCCAGCGGGCTCCACCGCCAGGCGCTGTTCTCCATCGGCCTTGTCCTGTTTGTGTTCATCATGGTCATCAACATCGTGCTCAATGTCTTTTTGAAGAAGGGCGGTGAAAAGCGATGAACCCCTCCCTCTGTACCCGCCGGCGCCGTCCCCTCGACGCCGTGATGAAAGCGCTCATCTATTTCTGCGCCGGCCTCACGGTGTTTATTCTGGCGGCCATGCTTGTCTATATCCTCTACCGGGGGATCCCCCAGGTCACCTGGCAGTTCCTTTCCAGCGTTCCCAGCTCCCTCAAGCAGGTGTACGGCATCCTGCCCAGCATCGTCAATACCCTCTACATTGTGCTGATCACCCTGCTCCTGGCCACCCCCATCGGTATCGGCGGGGCCATCTATCTGGAGGAGTACTCCCACCGGGGCCGTCTGGTCAAATGGATCGAGTTTACCATCGAAACCCTCTCCGGCATCCCCTCCATCATCTATGGCCTGTTCGGCGCCATCTTCTTCGGCGAGGCCATGCGGCTGGGGTATTCCATCCTCACAGGCTCCCTCACCCTTACCATCATGGTGCTTCCCATTATCATCCGCACCACCCAGGAGGCCCTTAAAACCGTGCCGGAGAGCTTCCGGGAGGGGGCCCTCGGCATCGGCGCCACCAAATGGTATATGATCCGCACCATCGTGCTGCCCAGCTCCCTGCCCGGCATCCTCACTGCGGTAATCCTGTCGGTGGGCCGTATCGTCGGGGAATCCGCCGCTTTGATCTTTACTGCCGGAGCTTCCACCAACCTTCCCAAAAATATTTTTTCCCATCCCATGACCTCGGGCGCCACCCTGACGGTGCAGATGTATTTCGGCGTATCAAACGGCAAATACATCGACGAGGGCTTCGGCATCGCCTTGGTGCTGGTGGTCATCGTCCTGCTCATCAACCTGCTCACCCGGGTGCTCAGCCGCAAACTGGAGAAAAAATAAGCCGCGGGCAGCGGTCAAACTCAAGATAAGGAGCCAAAGATATGCAAGCTGCCATCTCTATCCAGCATTTGAACCTTTTCTACGGGGAAAACCACGCCCTCAAGGACGTCTCCTTTGAGATCGCGGAAAAATCCATCACCGCTCTCATCGGGCCCTCCGGCTGTGGAAAATCCACCTGTCTCAAAACCCTCAACCGCATGAACGACCTGATCCCCGGCGTCCGCATTGAGGGGGAGGTCTCCCTGTACGGCGAGGATATCTATTCCCCCCGGGTGGACGTGACCCTGCTGCGCAAAAAGGTGGGCATGGTCTTTCAAAAGCCCAATCCCTTTCCCATGAGCATCTACGACAACATCGCCTATGGCCCCCGCATCCACGGTACCCACTCCCGCGCGGTGCTCGACGGCATTGTAGAGAACTCCCTGCGCGGGGCGGCACTGTGGGACGAGGTGAAGGACCGGCTCAAAAAATCCGCCATGGGCCTTTCCGGCGGACAGCAGCAGCGCCTGTGCATCGCCCGGGCCCTGGCCGTGGAGCCGGAGGTTCTGCTGATGGATGAGCCTACCAGCGCCCTGGACCCCATCTCCACCATGAAGATTGAGGACCTGATGAGCGAGCTGAAGGAGAAATACACCGTGGCCATCGTCACCCACAATATGCAGCAGGCCGCCCGTATCAGCGATACCACGGCCTTCTTCCTGGTGGGGGAGATGGTGGAGCACGGCCCCACTGAGCAGATCTTCAGCATGCCCCGGGACAAGCGCACCGAGGATTATATCACCGGGCGTTTTGGATAAAGGGCACGGCGCCCTTGTATTCCCGCATTTTTTTTACTATACTGAAATCGCAGCCTCCGGCGGCGGCTTCCGTGGGGAAGCGGCCCTTCCGGCAGGCAAACAGGAGGAAACACTATGACCGTCAGAGTGGCATTCAACACCGAGCTTCAGGCCCTGCACAACGATCTGGTCCGCATGGGCGGCATGATCGAGGACGCCATCGAAAAATCTGTCCGCTCCCTGGAGCTTCGCAGCCGGGAGCTCGCCCTCAGCATCATCGACGGGGATCACCTGGTGGACCAGATGGAAAAGGACATCGAGTCCCGATGCCTGAACCTGCTGCTGCGCCAGCAGCCGGTCGCCAAGGATCTCCGCTCCATCTCCACTGCCCTCAAGATCATCACCGACATGGAGCGCATCGGCGACCAGGCCGCCGATATCGCCGATATCACCCTTCACTTAAACGAGGGGCAGTCCCTGCATATGGCAAAGCATCTCCCCGCCATGGCCCAGGTAGCTTCCGAAATGGTACACAAAAGCGTTACCGCCTTTGTACACAGCGACCTGCAGCTTGCCCGGGAGACCATGGAGCGCGACGACGAGGTGGATACCTTGTTCCTGCAGGTGCGCTCCGACATGATCAGCCTTCTTCAGAGCGGCGCGGAGCACGCCGACCAGGCCATCGACGTCATGATGATGGCCAAATATCTGGAGCGCATCGGCGACCACGCCGTGAACATCTGCGAATGGGTGGAGTTTTTTGTCACCGGAGAATATAAAAACACCCGCATTATCTGAAACGCGGGGCAATACACAGCGGGAGGAGCGAGGCCCAAGTGGCACAACTGATTTATGTGGTAGAGGATGATGAAAATATCCGGGAGCTTGTGAGCTGTACCCTGGAATCCTTTGCCTATGACGTAAAAGCCTTTGTCCAGGCGGAAGACATGCTGGCCGCCCTGGAGCAGACCATGCCGGATCTGCTCCTTTTGGATATTATGCTGCCCGGCATGGATGGCATCGCTGCCCTGGGCATCATCCGGAAAAACCCGCGCAGCGCCCGCCTCCCCGTCATCATGCTCACCGCCAAGGCGGGCGAGGTGGACCGGGTGAGGGGCCTGGACTGCGGCGCTGACGACTATATTTCCAAGCCTTTCGGCATTCTGGAGCTCACCGCCCGGGTGCGCACCGCCCTGCGCCACGCAGAACAGGCCTCCGCCGCCATTCCGCAGGAACTCTCCTGCGGGGATATCCGCATGGACTGCGCCCGCCACGAGGTGTGGCAGGGAGAGCGCAAGGTAGAACTCACCCTGAAGGAATACCAGCTTTTGGAGCTGCTGCTCTCAAACTGCCGCCGGGTAGTGCCCCGGGATGAGATCCTCAACCGCGTCTGGGGCATCGACTTCACCGGTGAGACCCGCACTCTGGACATGCACATCAAAAGCCTCCGGGGAAAGCTGCAGGACAACGCCGACGCTCCCCGGTACATCAAAACGGTCCGGGGGGTTGGGTACGCCTTTCTGGAACGCCCGGAATGACCGGGCGGCTTCTTTTTTGCCGTGTTCTTCCCCCGCTTTTTAAACCATCATCCTCCGGGAAAGGGGCATTCTGTTGAAGAAAAGAATTTTCATCCACTGCTTCTGTATCTCCCTGGCCGCCGTGCTGCTCTGCGGCATCCTCTCCGCCCTGATCGCCGGTGCGATCCAGGAGCGGGAGCTTGTCCGCACCGTCACCCTGCAGACGGCCGCCGCCCTGCGGCAGAACGACCTCACAGAGGCTCCCCAGGCTTTGGCCGAAAACCTGGCAGAGCTTTTCCCGGACAGCCGTGTCTCCATCATCGCCTCGGACGGGCATGTCCTGGGGGATTCAGGAGCCTCCCCCGATACCATGGAAAACCATCTCTCCCGCCCGGAGGTATCCGAGGCGGCGGCGGGGCGGGTGGGGGTCGCCCGCCGGTATTCCAGTACTCTGGGCACCTATATGCTCTACATTGCCCGGGCAGATGAGGACGGCACCATTCTCCGCGTGGCGGTGCCCGGCTTTGCCCTGACGCAGAATGTTGTCCGAATGCTTCCCGCCTTTGCGGCAGGCGTCGCCGCCGCCCTGGTCTTTTCCGCCCTTTTGGCGGGGCGCACTTCCCGGGCGGTGCTGCGCCCTTTAAGCGAAACCGCCGCCCTGCTGCGGCAGACCTCCGAAGAGCCGGGTGCACCGGAGGTGCCCCCCGTGGGGCTGGATGAGCTCGACAGCATGGTATCCAGCATCAACTCCATGTCCCGGCAGATCTCCCGAGGGGTCCGGGAGATCTCTTTTGAGAAAGAAAAAACGGAGTTTATCCTCTCGCATATGGACGAGGGGGTGGTGCTGACAAACCGTGACCTGACCGTGCTGTACCTCAACCGCAGCGCCCGGATGCTTTTGGGGGCCAAAAAAATGTCCGCCGGAGAAAACCTTTCGTTGCTCACCCACCATGTCCGCATTTTGGATGCGGTGCGGGACGCTCTGCAGGGCTCCTCCCAGCTCTTCGATTTTACCCCCTACGGCGACCCGGCCGGCACCGTGCTCGCCGTCAAGACCTCCCCTGCCGTCCTCGGCCGGGATGAAAAGACCCACGGAGCCCTGATAGTCCTTTCCGATGTCACCGAACTGCGCAGGACCGAGCAGATCCGCTCGGAATTTGTGGCCAACGCCTCTCATGAGCTCAAGACCCCCATTACCTCCATCCGTGGGTTTGCCGAGCTGCTCTCCTCCGGCGTGGTGCAGGGCCCTGAAAAGACCCGGGATTATCTGCAGCGCATCGTCCGGGAATCGGACCGGATGATGTCCCTTGCTGAGGATATCCTCATGCTCTCGGCGCTGGAATCCGGGCTGCGTCCGGAACCCTCCCTCCCCCTGGACCTGCTGGCCGCCGCCAGGGAGGCCGCCGGCAGCCTGGCTCCGCAGGCAGGCGCCAGGAACATTTCCCTTTCGGTGGAGGGGGAGCCCTGCTCCCTGTACATGGAACCCGCCGACGCCCGGCACATTCTGGTCAACCTGATGGAAAACGCCATCCGCTATAACCGCCCGGGCGGCAGCGTCACCGCGGAGGTGAGGCATCTGCCCGGCGCCGTGCTGCTGTCGGTAGAGGACACCGGTATCGGCATACCGCCCCGATACCAGGCCCGGATCTTTGAGCGCTTTTTCCGGGTGGACAAAGGGCGCAGCCGCGATATGGGCGGAACCGGGCTGGGCCTTGCCATCGTCAAGCACACCGCCTCCCTCTACCAGGGCGAGATAGCC
>JALELV010000096.1 GCA_022768545.1 Oscillospiraceae bacterium | reverse complement strand
CACCCCCTGCCAGGGTGATACCGCCACAAAAAACAGAACGTCAAAGATCTGAAACACCGACGCCTCCAAAAACTCCATGACCAGCAGCCCGATAAACGGATAGACGCCGCAGACAAGCTGCGCCCTCAACAGCCGGCCGGCGCGGCACCTTCCCGCAAAAAACGCAAGAGCCAGCCACCCCAGCAGCACTGCCGCCGAAAGAACCCGTGACAGGGCCTGTCCGGCCGAAAGCCTGGCCAGCCGCGGTTCGATCCAATAAAACGACGCCAGCATATACCCTGTAAACAGCAAAAACGCCGTGGGACCCCACCAGCGCTGTTCTCTTTTGTTTATCTTCATCCCATAACCTCCTCTTCCGCCGCCGGCCTTGTCTTTTTCCGCCGGCTCGGCCCGGAAAAGCCCTCTCTTGCCGGCGTCCACCGCAAAGACAGGCTCCTCCGCGATTTGGATATAGTATACCATGGCTTTGGCTATGGTTTATGAACTTTGGCTGAATTTTTCTTTTTTCCCCGCTTCGCCGCCCTTTTTGCTCCGCTTAAAGGCACAAAAAAGGCGGGGGCCCTTTGCCCCTCGCCTTTTTTCGGTCACTTTCCGCCGCCGTGTCAGTACAGGCTCACCCGGATCACGCCGTCGATGGCCTTGATCTTATCCAGGATCGGCTGGCCCACCGCACCCTCGATATCCAGCAGGGTGTACGCATGGTCCCCCTTGGATTTATTCATCATGTTGGCGATATTCATGTTTTCCGTGGAAATGGTCTGGGTGATCTGAGAGAGCATATTGGGGATATTTTTGTGGATGACCCCGATGCGGGCTCCCTGTTTCTGCCCCAGGCTGACGCTGGGAAGGTTCACCGAGTTGACGATATTGCCGTTCTCCAGGTAATCCATCAGCTGCAGCACCGCCATCTCGGCGCAGTTGTCCTCCGACTCAGGGGTGGAGGCCCCCAGATGGGGGATGGCCACCACATTTTCCACACCCAGCATCTCCTCGGTGGGGAAATCGGTCACATAGCGCTCCACCTTGCCGGCGGCCAGAGCCTCCAGCATATCGGCGGATTCCACCAGGCCGTCGCGGGAAAAGTTGAGCACCCGCACGCCCGGCCGCATCAGCTTGATCGCCTCGGAGTTGATCATCCCCTTGGTGCCCGCGTTGAGCGGCACATGAACCGAGATGAAATCGCAGTTTTCATAGATCTCCTTGACGTTCTTGGCGTGGACCACATCGCGGGAGAGCTTCCAGGCCGCGTCCACCGAAAGATAGGGGTCGTAGCCGTATACCTTCATCCCCAGGTGTCTGGCGCAGTTGGCCACCAGCACGCCGATGGCCCCCAGGCCGATGACACCCAGCTTTTTGCCCGCGAGCTCCGGACCCACGAACTGGCCTTTTCCCTTTTCCACCAGCTTGCCCACCTGGTCCCCCTGCCCTTTCAGGGTACCGGCCCACTCGATGGCGGGGATCACCTTCCGTGCGGAAAGCAGCAGCCCGGCGATCACCATCTCCTTCACCGCGTTGGCGTTTGCGCCGGGGGTGTTGAACACCACGATGCCTTTTTCGCTGCAGACGTCCACGGGGATATTGTTGACCCCGGCTCCGGCCCGGGCGATGGCCTTCAGGCTGACGGGCAGCTCCATGTCGTGCATGGAGGCGGAGCGCACCACAATGCCGTCGGGGGCAGCCTGCTCCCCGCCGCACTGGTATTTTGCCTTGTCAAAGTGGTCAAGCCCCAAGGGCGAAATTTTGTTGAGCGTTAAAATCTGATACATCTGTCATTTCTCCTTTTTAAAAGCCGGCGCGGGGCCTTTCCCCGCCGCCCGGCCAAAAGCGGCGCGGGGGACGGCCAAACCCTTGGCCATCCCCCTGTCCACCGCGGCGTCAGCCGTTGTTCTGTTCAAACTCCTTCATGAAAGCCACCAGCGCCTCTACGCCTTCCAGGGGCATGGCGTTGTAGATGGAGGCGCGCATACCGCCCACAGAGCGGTGGCCCTTGAGGTTGACGAACCCCGCCGCCACCGATTCCTTCACGAATTTCTTATCAAGCTCCTCCTGCCCGGTGACAAAGGGGACGTTCATGATAGAACGGTCCTTCCCCTGCACGGTGGGACGAAACAGCTTGGAGGAATCGAGGTAGTCATAGAGCAGCGCGGCCTTCTTCTCGTTGTAGGCCTTCATTTTTTCCAGGCCGCCCATATCGTTCTGCAGCCACTCCAGCACCAGCCCCAGAATATAGATGCCGTAGGTGGGGGGAGTATTGTACATGGAGCCGCTGTCGGCATGGATCTGGTAGTTGAACATCGTGGGGGTGATCTCCCGGGCATGGCCGATCAGGTCTTCCCGGACAATGACCACAGTGAGGCCGGCAGGGCCCATGTTTTTCTGGGCGCCGGCGTAGATAAGGCCGAATTTGGAAACATCTACCGGCTCGGAGAGGATGCAGCTGGACATATCCGCCACCAGCGGCACGTCTCCGGTCTGAGGAAGCTCGGTAAAGCGGGTACCGTAAATGGTATTGTTCATGCAGATATGGAAATAATCCGCATCTCTGGTAAAGGTGTCGGGGTCAAGCGCCGGAATATAGGAAAAGGTCTTGTCGGCGCTGGAGGCCACCGCTTTGCACTCGCCGTAGCGGGATGCCTCCTGATAGGCTTTTTTGGCCCACTGGCCGGTGAGGACAAAATCCGCTTTGCCGGAACCGTTCATCAGGTTCAGGGGAACCATGGCGAACTGTGATGAAGCGCCGCCCTGCAAAAACAGAACTTTATAGTTGTCCGGTATGGACAGCGTGCTTCGAAGCAGGCTCTCACAACCGTTTATAATCTCTTCAAAGTCGCGAGATCGGTGGCTCATCTCCATTACGGACTGGCCTGAGGTGCCGTACTCCGTCATCTCACTCGCGGCGCGTTCCAGCACTTTTAAAGGCAAAGCGGCCGGACCGGCTGAAAAGTTATAAACCCTCGCCATTGAAATCCCTCCATTTAATAGAATAATAGTTTAACTCGTCAAATTGGGGAACGAGTTGTTTTTCATTATAGTGCTTTTGCCGCCAAAGTCAACCGTTTTTGCGGAATACTTTTTGTTTTACTAAGTTTTCATAGAATGCCGCGTGGTTTTTTAGTCCTTTTACACAAGACATCTGTCTTTTGTACAAGTACAATTTTGACCTTTTTGTATCTGCCCGGTTTAGCGCGCCCCGCAAAAAAGCCGGACGCTTTGGCTTCCAAGCGTCCGGCCCCCGTGAGAGCGCCGTTATTGTTTTTCGGATACGCGGTACTGCTCCAGCAGAGCGCAGAGGCGCTCCACATCCACGTCGTTGTCCTTTTCAAACTTGGTCTTCATCAGGTATTGCTTCAGCTCTTTTTTGCGGTACACCGGAAGCCCTGAAGGGATAAAGGTCTCCACCTTTTTATCCCAGCCTGTAAAGAGCACCACATGCTCCATCTGGATATTGTAAACATCGTTTTTGGAGAAGATGGTGCGCACCACATCCACCATCTCCACCCCCTGTTTGACCGGGTTGGGGAAGTAGGAACGTTTTTCCTTGTTTACGACCGTCCAGCGCTCCTCCCGTTCCGTCCCGTAATAGGAAGCGGTCTCGTCCAGGGTGGTCACAAACAGGATACCGAAAAAGCCCACCAGAATATCGTCAAAATGGGCGCCGCGCTCGCCAATTTTCAGGTCCACATCGCTCAGGACCTTAAAGTTCCGGATCCTCGCATATTTTTTCAGCATTCCGGCCGCCTTTTTATGGCAGTGCTTGGGAATACTGGCGTTGCGGATGGCAAACACCACCCAAAGGCAGATCACAAGAAGGAGCACCGCCCCGGCAGTTAAAAGAGTGTTGAGATGTTCCACGCTGAAACCCCGTCCTTTGCTGTTGAAATAGCGCCCCGTTCCGGGCATGTTTTAGAGATGTATTAATAATAATATCATATTTTTATACTAAAATAAATAGTGGTTCCCCCGGCAGCCCGATTTATTTTTGAAAACACGTTTCGAAACAGGAGGTACGCCGATGACACAGCCAAAAGACCGGATCCCGTTTTTAGATGAGCTTCGGGGCCTTTCCATCCTCCTGATGGTGCTCTACCACGGCGTCTATGACCTGGTCGTTTTTTTCGGCGCGGATATCTCCGCCTTTTCTTCCCCGGCGCTGCAATTTTTCGTGCCGTTTTTTGCCGGAGTCTTTATCGCCGTCTCGGGGGTCTGCTGCCGTTTTTCCCGCAGCAACCTGCGCCGGGGCGCCATATGCCTGGGCCTGGGCCTGGGCCTCACCCTTTTTACTTCCCTTTTTCTCCCCTCTCAGGCCATCTGGTTCGGCATCCTGCATCTGCTGGGGTGCTGCATGCTGCTGGCCGGGGCCTCCCGCCGCCTTTGGGAGGGCGCGTCGCCGCTTTGGGCCCTCCTTTTTGGGGCGTTGTTCCTCTTTGCTTTTTCCGTTCCCTCCCGGCGGGCGGTCGGTCTGCCGGGGCTTTGGCAGCTTCCCCTGCCCGGGGTGCTGTTTTCCTCCCCGGCGCTGTTCCCCCTGGGGTTCCCGGGCGAGGGCTTCGCATCCGCCGATTATTTCCCCCTCATCCCCTGGGCCTTTCTCTTCTTCGCCGGGGTGCTCTGCAGCCGCCCCCTTGCCAAGCGGGAAGGGCCCTCCTTTCTTTATCGAAGCCATCTTCCCTTTTTGGCCGCCGTCGGGAGGCACACCATCTGGGTCTACCTGCTGCACCAGCCGGCCATTTTTCTTCTTTTAGGCCTTCTATCACTTTTGAAGGGCTGACCCTCCCTCCGCCCTCCCCCTGTAAAACCCCCGGCCTTCCTTTTCCGTCCTTTATGATACTAAACAGGAAAGGACAGTATCTCCGTGAAACGATTTGTCTTTATCGCAGCCCTCTTCTGCCTGTGGGTGTCCCTGCTCAGCGGATGCAGGGCCTCCCTCGGGCTGGAAGCGGAGGGGGTCTCCCGGGTCGAGGTCTCCTCCCTGCCGGAGAGCTCCTCCCTGGCACGAGACTACACATCCCCGGAAAAGACCGCCGCCGTCGTGGACTACCTGAACAGTCTCTCCCTCCAGAGGCATTTTCCGGAGGATCCGGACGAGTACTGCGGGCAGACCTATGTGATCACCCTGTTCTACGAGGACGGCCATACCCTGACCGTCTGCCATTTCGGGAACCGGTTTCTCCGAAAGGATGGGGAGGACTGGCTGCGGATGCGTTACAAAGAGGCAGCCGCCCTGGACGGGCTGCTCCGAAAATTCCCCGGCGACGAT
>JALELV010000055.1 GCA_022768545.1 Oscillospiraceae bacterium | reverse complement strand
TGATCCAGCGCCAGTACGAAGAGATCATGGAGATGAACAGGCAGCTCTCCCAGATGGTGATGACCGATCCGCTGACGGGGCTGCACAACCGCCGCTGGCTGGAAGAAGCGCTTCGCCCACAGCTGGAGAAAGACATGGTTTTTTCTGACGGTATTACCGGCATGATGCTGGATATCGACTACTTTAAAGAATACAACGACTGCTACGGGCACATAGCAGGCGACCGATGCCTTACAGAACTGGCAGCCGTCCTGTCCGCCGCTGCGGAGCGGTCGGAGCTGCAGCTGGTGCGCTACGGCGGTGAGGAGTTTTTCCTCTGCGGGGAGTGCGGCGGCAAAGCCCCCCTTTCTGCGGCGGAGGAAGTTCGGGAGGCGGTGGAAGAGCACGGCTTTTTACGCAAGGACCGTCCGGAGGGGCGCCTTACGGTGAGTATCGGGGTGTACTGTTCCGAGCCGGGCCGGAAAGTGCGTCTGGAGGAGCTGGTTTCCCGGGCAGATGCCGCGCTCTACCAGGCCAAAAAATGCGGCCGGAACCGGGCGGAGCTTCTTAAAGAGGACAAGGCGCGGCTTTGACCGCCCTGTGGTCCCGGGTATAAAACAGACAGAGCAGAGCTCTGCCTGAAAAGGAGAAACGATATTATAGATATCAAAGCATAGATCAAAAAAGTTGTGGATCAGGTAAAAAAAGATCCGAAGCTGTTGGAGCAATTTAGGGCGGATCCGGTAAAGACAGCTGAAAAATGCCTGAGAATGGATTTGCCGGACGAGATCATCGAAAAGGTAGCCGACGGTGTAAAAGCGGCCCTCGCCTCCTCTCAGCTCTCCGGTGCGGCGGATGCCCTTAAAAAGCTCTTTTGGCGGGCAGGGGTATCGGCCGAAGATCAAGCCTGCCGTTTTCACGGCAGACTTGATCTTTACTAAAATTATTGACATATGTTCATAACAGAGATATACTGAGGCAGAAAGGAGGCGGTGATTTGGCAAGGCCCCAGAAGTGCAGATGTGTTTGCTCCAGGCCGGCGAGGACTTGCTTCGTCCCCGAGGGGGCGGAGGGAGAGGAGCCGGTGATCCTGGGGATAGACGAGTATGAAACGGTGCGCCTGCTGGACTACGAGATGTTTTCCCAGGAGCAGTGCGCAAGGCGAATGGGGGTCTCCCGTCCGACGGTGACCCGGATGTACGACGCGGCCCGGCGGAAAATAGCCGCGGCGCTGGCAAATGGCCGGCCTCTGGAGATCTCCGGCGGCGACGTGAAGGTTTGTGCGGCGATGAAGCCGGAGTGCAGAGACATGCCCCACTGCTGCCACCGGCAGCGAAAAGAAGAAAAGGAGAGAGACCAGAAGATGAAAGTTGCAGTTACCTATGAAGATGGAATGATCTTCCAGCATTTTGGACATTCGGAATATTTTAAGCTCTACGATGTGGAAAACGGCAAGGTTGAAAACGCCCGGGTGCTGCCGGTATGCGGCAGTGGGCACGGTGCCCTGGCGGGCTTTTTAAAGGATCTGGGGGCTGACGTGCTGATCTGCGGCGGCATCGGCGGTGGGGCCAAGCAGGCGCTGGCCGAGGCGGGTATTCGCCTTTACTGCGGGGCCGCGGGGGATGCGGACCGTGCGGTGGAGGCACTGATGGCGGGAAACCTTGCGTACAACGCCGATATCGTCTGTGCCCACCACCACGGGGAGGAGCACAGCTGCGGGGACCACGGGAGCAGCTGCGAGAGCCACAACTGCGGTGGAGGCCACTGCGGACACTGAAAAAAACAGGGGGAAACCGTAAGTATGAAAGTATTGATCCTTGGAGGGGTGGCGGCAGGCACCAAAACCGCCGCAAAGCTTAAGCGCCTGCGGCCGGACGCACAGGTGACCCTGCTCTCCAAAAGCGGGGATATCTCCTACGCGGGGTGCGGCCTGCCCTACTATGTGGGCGGAGCCATTGAAGAGAAAAGCGAGCTGATCGTCAACACCCCGGAGCGCTATGCCGCGCTGACCGGAGTGGAGGTACTCACAGGCCGGGAGGCGGTGAAGCTGGACGGCGCAAACAAAACCGTTTTCGCCAAAAACCTCCGGACCGGCGGGGAGGAGAGCTTTTCCTACGACAAACTGGTGATCGCCGTGGGCGCCTCCCCTGTGGTGCCGCCCATAGAGGGCGCCGGGCTGCGGGGGGTCTTTACCCTGCGCACCCCCGACGATGCAGAGCAGATCCGCGGTTATATCCAAAGCCGCGGTGTGCGCCGTGCCATTGTGGTGGGCGGCGGGTTTATCGGCCTGGAAGCTGCGGAAAACCTGGCTGCCCGGGGAGTATCCGTCACGGTGATGGAAGGGGCTTCCCGGCTGCTTCCCGGCGCGGCGGACCCAGAGATGGCAGATTATATCCGCCGCCAGCTGGAAAAAACGGGGATCCGTGTTATGACGGACACCCTGGCCCGCCGCATTGCGGGAGAGGAAAGCGCCCGTGCCGTGGAGACCGCCGCGGGGGTGTTTCCGGCGGAGCTGGTGCTCCTCGCCGTGGGGATCCGCCCCAACACGGCTTTCCTGGAGGGCAGCGGCCTGCAGATGGAGCGGGGCCTCATTCCGGTGGACGAAAAACTTGCCGCAAATATTCCGGACGTCTACGCCGCCGGGGACTGCGCCCGGGTGAAAAACCGCCTGACCGGGCTTCCCCAGTGGTCCCCCATGGGCTCCAGCGCCAACCTGGAGGGCCGTACTCTGGCACGGGTGCTGGCGGGGGAGGATGTCTCCTACCCGGGGGTACTGGGCACCGGGGTGGTGCGCTTGCCGGGTGGGCTCGGCTTTGGGCGCACCGGGCTGGGAGAAGCGGAGGCTGTGCAGGCGGGTTTTGATGTGGTCACCGCGCTGGCTGTCACCGACGACAAGGCCCATTACTATCCGGGCTCCGCCTATTTTATCACCAAGCTCATCGCAGACCGGAACAGCCGCCGTCTGCTGGGAGCCCAGGTTATCGGCCCGGGCGCGGTGGACAAAATGACCGATATCGCGGTGATGGCCCTTACGAAATCGGCCTCCCTCGAGGACTTCGACGGAGGGGATTTTGCCTATGCCCCGCCCTTTTCCACTGCGATACACCCCTTTGTACAGGCGGTGTATGTGCTGCTCAACAAGCTTGACGGCCAGATGCAGAGCATCTCTCCGGCGCGGTACGCTGCCGGGGACGCGGAGGGCTGGCGGGTGGTGGACGCCGGGGCGCCCTCGCCCATCCCCGGTGCTTTTGTCCTCGACTATACCCGGGTGGAAGGGCCGGTGCCGGGGCTTGGCCTTTCAGAAAAGCTGCTGCTGGTCTGCACCCGGGGCAAGAGGGCCTATCTGCTGCAGAACCGCCTGCGCCGGTACGGGTACCAAAATACCCTCGTCCTGGAGGGCGGAGCCTTTTTTAATGAGGTGCGGGCAAGCTTTCCGGGCGGAGCTATCCCCCCGGAGGAGGAAGCGCGGGTGAAGGGGCTGGGCTTTTTGCGGGACAAAACCTCCCCGGACTGCTTTAACGGGCGGGTCATCACCCGAAACGGGAAGATCACCGCTCAGGAGAGCAGGGTGATCGCCGAGGCCGCGGAGCGCTTTGGCAGCGGGGAAATTGCCATGACTTCCCGCCTGACAGTGGAGATACAGGGCGTTCCCTTCGGAAATATCGAGCCCCTGAGGGAATACCTGGCCCAGGCGGGGCTGGAGACCGGCGGGACCGGTTCCAAGGTGCGCCCGGTGGTAAGCTGCAAGGGTACCACCTGCCAGTATGGCCTCATCGATACCTTCGAGCTCTCCCGGGAGATCCACGAGCGGTTTTACCGGGGCTACCGGGAGGTGAAGCTCCCGCATAAATTCAAGATAGCCGTGGGCGGGTGCCCCAATAACTGTGTCAAGCCGGACCTCAACGATCTGGGCATTATCGGGCAGCGCGTGCCGCTGCCCGAGCTGGAGCTTTGCCGGGGCTGCAAGGTTTGTCAGGTGGAGAAGGCCTGTCCCATTGGGGCGGCCTCGGTGCGGGACGGAAAGCTGTGCATTGATGCCGGGGCCTGCAACCACTGCGGCCGGTGCCTTGCCAAATGCCCTTTCCACGCGCTGGAGCGGTATACGGCGGGGTACCGGGTGTATATCGGCGGGCGTTGGGGCAAAAAGACAGCCCAGGGCCGCAGCCTTTCCCGGGTGTTCCCCAGCCGGGAGGAAGTGCTGGATGTGGTGGAGAAGGCCATCCTGCTCTTCCGGGAGCAGGGCGTGACCGGGGAGCGATTTGCCGACACGGTGGCCCGTCTGGGCTTTGAAAACGTGGAGCGGCAGCTGCTCTCGGGGGATCTGCTTGCCCGCAGGGAGGAAAACCTTGCGGCGCAGAAACACATGAAGGGCGGGGCCACCTGCTGAGAGGGTGAAAAACGCCGCGGAGAACAGGGCTTCCCGGAAATTGTTTCCGGGGCCCTGTTTTGTTTTCTGCGGGGGCCGGTGCGGACAGGGGCTTTTCCGGGCCGGGGATTCCCGGCCTGTTTCAGGACCCAATATTCCCCGGAGGCGGGTTTCGCGGGGCGCGGGCCTTGCCCCGGGTGCTGCTGTAAATTATAATAAAGACAGAGAGCTTCGGCGGAGAGCCGGGGACAGGGGGAGGAGGGAAAAGGATGGAGCGGGAACAGGAAAGGGCTGTGGCGCTGCTGAGGGATGCCGGGATCGAACCCGGCGGTTATTTTGCTTTTTCCGGCAGTCCGGAGCGCTGCTGTCATCTTACCCTTTCCGGCCGGGTGCTGGGGCCGGACGGCCGGGAGATCCCTCTGACCGAAAATGAGATCTGGGAGCGGTTTGGAGAGCTGTGCCCCAGGACCCGGGAGGATTTTCTGCGGGCAAAAGCCGGCCTTCCGGGCGCTTTGAGGGAGGCTTCCCCGGAGGAGATTGAAGAGCTGGCCGAGCGCTTTTGGGAGGAGTACCACAGCCGCCGGGAGGAAGGCGGTTGGCGTTTTTTGTGCAGCTATGGGGAGGAGACGATCCGCCGGGTGGCCGCCGCGGCGGTGGAAAAGGGTTTCAAAGGGCAGGACGTTCCCCCAAAAAGGCGCAAAAGGGAACAGGAAAAGGTTTTGAAGGAGGTATTTATGGCGCGGGCCCTGCAGAGGCTGGGACTCCCCGGTGAGAAGGGCGGCCGGTAAATTTTATGTGCGTACCCTCCCGTTCTGCAGGCGCGCTTTAAGGTTTAAAGATGCAGACTGAGATGGCCCGCATGGCCGCTTTTACGCCCCGCCATGCAAAACCATAACAAAATCACCCCGCCGTCCCTGTATTGCCAGGGACGGCGGGGTGATTTTTATAAAGCTGGGCCGGTCAGCGCACAAACAGAAGGTAGAGCAGCATAATGCTCAGCCCGATGCCGAAAAGCAGAAGGCTGTAGGCCAGGGAGCCCCGGATGGTGTGATAATGGGGGCGCTCCGGGTATACGCCAAAGGCGTTGTCCACAGGGGGTTCCACCTTTTTGGGCGCCTTCCAGAACAGCAGGGCGCCGAAGGCGCCCGCGGCCCAATCCGCAAGGGAACAGGCCGTCCGGGAGAGCAGGGCCCCGATGAAGGGCAGGAACCTGAGCAGGATGGGACGGTAGAGGCCGTATTCCAGATCCAGCCAGCGGGGCCAGCGGTTTACATACAGCCGGGTACCGTCTGGCTGCTTTTGAGTGAGCAGCGGGCGCACCAGCAGCAGATAGACCGCCGCGCCGATCAGCAACGAAACAACGGCGCCCTTGAGGTTTACAAGGGAGAAATAGTGCACCGCGTGGGCGGGGGCCTCCGCGTGCATAAAGCCGCGGCAGAGGCCGGCGATCCGGTCCATAGTGAGGCCCGGAAGGATGCCCAGCACGGGAAGGGCGGCGGCGGTCACCGTCAGCACCGCCGCCGTCGGGCGTGCCACATAGCGGCGTTTTTCGTCATAGCGGGCCTGCTCCGTGGGGTTTTTCTCCACAAATACGGCGACAAAAAGCTTGGTCATATAGGCCACAGTGAGGCCGCCGGAGATGAGGAACAGCCATTCCACCGCCTTGTAGTAGGCGGCCTGCCCGGCGGTGAGCCCCGCCATGGCGATGTACTCTACAATGCTCTCGTGCAGCAGGGTCTTGCTGACGTAGCCGCTCCACAGGGGAACGCCGGCGATGGCAAGAACACCCATGAGGAACACTGTCATCAGCAGGGGCTTTTTACGGCCGAAGCCGCGGATGCGGTTGAGGTCAAAGCTCTCCAGGTTTAAGAAGATGACCCCGGCGGATAAAAAGAGCACGATCTTAATCAGGGTGTGGTTCATCAGGTGCAGGATGGTGCCGCCCGCAGCCAGGGCGTTTTCCGGCCCCAGCAGGCACTGCATGGCGATGCCGGTGAGGATAAAGCCCAGCTGGGACATGGAGGAGCAGGCCAGGGTGCGCTTGAGGTTGATGGAGAACACCGCCAGCAGCGCGCCGGTGACCATGGTGAGCACCGCCAGTACCAGCAGGAAGTTGCCCCACCGGGCGTCGTGCAGGAAGATATTGCAGCTTACCGCCAAAATTCCGAAGATACCCGCCTTGGTGATGATGCCGGAGAGCAGGGCGGAGGCCGGCGCGGGGGCCGCCGGGTGGGCGGTGGGCAGCCAGATGTGCAGCGGATAGACGCCCGCCTTCACCGCAAAGCCGAAGAAGATGAGCACGCCGGTGGCATAGAGGAAGGGCTTGTTCTCCGCCTGGGAGATAAGACCTGTCAACTCATCAAGGCGCAGGGTGCCTACCGAGCTGTAGAGCATAAACAGGCCCATCAGGGTGACCAGACCGCCCAGCACCGCCACACCGAGGTAGGTGCCGGAGGCCTTCTGAGCCTCGGGGGTCTCCTCCTGCGCCACCATGACCCAGGAGGTAAAGGACATGATCTCAAAAAAGATGAAGACGGTGTACAGGTCCGCCGCCAGAAACACCCCCATGGTGGAGCCCAGGGTCATCAGGGTGAAGAGATAGTAGCGGTTGCGGTTGCGCAGATGGCCGAAATACTCCCGGGAGGCCACGGTGGTGCTCAGCCACGCGTAGCCCGCCAGCACAGCCATCACCGTGCGGAAGCCGTCGCAGGCAAAGGAGAGCCCCAGTCCGCAGAAGCCGTCCCACTGAAGGGTGCTGCCCCAGCAGCCGGAAAGGCCAACGGCGGCCAGAAACTCCAGCAGGCAGGCAGCCTGGGCGGAATAGTCCCGCCCCGCTTTGCTGTGCCGGCCGATCAGATAACCCACAAGCGCGGCGGCAAAGGGGAAGAACACCAAAAATGCCAGTAAAAATTTACCCATGTTTTCCCGCCTCCTTTATATCAAGCCGCCGGCGATCCAGCCAAAAAGCTTGACCAGCGGCGCGGGGTACAGGCTGAGGAGCAAAAGCAGAATCATCAGAAGAAAGAAGGGAACGGTCATCAGTCCGTTCGGGTCGGCCACGTCCTTCACCCGGTCACGGACAAAGCCCTTGCCGGGAAAGTAAGCCTTCACCACCACCTGCATCAGATACAGGGCGGTGAGCAGGGCGGAGACGATCAGCGCGGCGGCTCCGGCAAGAGCTAGGGGAGTACCTGCCTCCACGGCGGCGGTGCCCAGGGACCATTTGCTCGTAAAGCCCGCCAGGGGAGGAACCCCCATCAGCGCCAGGGAGGAGAGGGTGAACGCTCCCATGGTTACCGGCATGGCCCGGCCAAAACCCTCCAGCTCGTAGACATATTCCCGATGGGTCTTGTAGAGGATGGCGCCGGCGGCAAAGAAGAGGGTGATCTTGATCACCGCGTGAAATACCATATGCAGCAGGCCGCCGGTAAGCCCTGCCGGGGTCATCAGCGTGACGCCGAACAGGATGTAGGAAAGGTTGCTCACGGTGGAGTAGGCGAGCCTGCGCTTGAGATGGGGGGTGCGCAGGGCCATGGAGGAACCGAACAGGATGGTGACGATGGTAAAGAGCATCACCAGGTCCTGCGCCCAACTGCCCCGCAGCAGCTCTGTGCCGAAACTGTAGTAGGTAAGGCGGATGATGGCAAAGACGCCGGCTTTGACCACCGCCACCGCGTGCAGCAGGGCGGAGACCGGCGTGGGGGCCACCGAGGCGGCGGGAAGCCACCCATGCAGCGGAAAGACCGCCGCTTTGACGCCAAAGCCCAGGAAGGCCAGCACATATCCCAGGCGCAGCAGATTCTCGCTCCCGGCAATTCGGGCCGCGGGCAGAACACCGCCCATGGCAAAGTCGAGAGAAGTACCGTAGCGGAGGATCATCACCATACCGATAAACACAAAGGCCGCGCCGGACATGGAGTAGAGCAGGTATTTTTTGCCCGCATACAGGGCCTTTTCATCCATGGAGTGCATCACCAGGGGAAGAGTGGCCAGGGTAAGCAGCTCGTAGAACAGGTACAGGGTGAGAAGGTTGGCCGAAAAGGCGATGCCCATGACCACACCAAAGCTCATGGTGAACCAGCCGAAGAACTTGTTTTCCCGGCCCTCGTGCTTCATGTACTCAAAGGAATAGAAGGTGGAGATGGGCCACAGGACCGACACCATGGCGCCGAACACCAGGGAGAGGCCGTCTACCCGCAGGGCAAGTTCCATTTTATTGTCGAAACGCAGGAACACAAAGGGAGCCTCCGGGGCAAGGGCGATGAGGACGAGGGCGGCAGCCGCGTTTACAAGCACTGCGGCGGCCACATAGACCTCCCGCGCCCGGCGGGATTTGAAGTGAAAGACAAGCTCTGCCGCTCCGGCCAGAATGGGGAACAACACGGGGAACAAAAGCCATGCAGAATTCATGCTGTGTCACGCCCCTTTCTTACAGCAGCGAGCCGCAGAGGCTCTGAATGAATGTGGTGAGCGGCCCCGGGAACATGCCCAGCAGCACCGCCGCCGCGGCGAGAATGACGAGGGGGACGGTCATGCCAAGCCCCGGGTCGCATTTTTTCACCCTGGAGTAATCATAATCTTCTCCCGGGAAAAAGGAGGAGGCTACTACGGGCAGCAGATACCCAGCGGTGAGCAGGGCACTTACCAACAGCACCGCCGCCCCGGTGATGCCCCAGGCGCCCAGCTCCGGCGTGAGGGCCCCCTGGGCCAGGTACCACTTGCTCACGAAGCCCGCCGTGGGCGGAATGCCGATGAGGGAGAGGGAGGCCAGGGTAAAGCACCACATGACCACCGGCATCCTTTTGCCCATGCCGGTGAGCTCCCCGGCGTAGGTCTTGTGGGTCTTATAGATCACAGCGCCGGCGCAGAGGAACAGAATGTTCTTTGCCACGGCGTGGAAGACCATCTGCAGCAGGGCGCCCAGAAAGCCGGCGGGGGTCAGCAGCATCAGGCCAAACAGAACGTAGGATACCTGGCTGACAGAGGACCAGGCCAGCCGCTTCTTCAGCAGCTTTTCCTTATATGCCAGCATGGAGCCCGCAAACACCGTGCAGAGGGTGAGGGCCAGCATGGTATACTGCGCCCAGCTTCCGCGCAGAAAATCCGCCCCGTAGATGTAATAGGTGACCCGGACGATGGCAAGCACGCCGGCCTTGGTGATGATACCGGAGAGCACGCCGGAGGCGGGGGCCGGCGCCACGGGGTGGGCGGTGGGCAGCCAGGCCTGCAGGGGCATCATGCCCGCTTTGCAGCCAAAGCCGATCATCATGATGAGGAACACCACCAGCAGAAGAGGCTCCTGCCCCGCGGTCTTGACAGGGTCCAGCACGCCGCCGGGGACAAACTCCATGGTGGTGACGTACTGGGAGAGGAAGAAGAAACCCAGAAGGCCCAGCCCAGCCCCAAACACGGAGTATCCCAGGTATTTAAAGCCGGCGGAGATGGCCTCCTTGGTGCCGGAATGGATCACCAGCGGAACGGTGATCAGGGTCATGAACTCGTAGAACAGGTACAGGGTGATGAGGCTTCCGGAGAAGCCCACCCCGATCAGCACGCCGAAGGTCATGACGTAAAAGGCAAAAAACCGCTCGTCATTTCCCTCGTGGCGGATGTATTCGAAGGCGTATACCCCCACCAGCACCCAGATCACCGATACCAGGCAGACAAAAAAGCGTCCGAATCCATCGGTGCGGAGGGTGAGGGAGAGTGTGTCGGTCAGCTGCCAGATGGTAAAGCGGCAATCCGGAAGGGAGCAGGCCCAGAAGGCCGCCAAGGCGCCCAGCACCAGAGCCGCAAAGACATATCGCTGCCGTGTCTTGGGTTTGTGCAGACGGAAGACCGGCAGCCCGGCCAGCACCGGGAAGAGGACAGGCAGCAGCAGCGCCGCGTTCTCGGTCATATCGTTCACCTCAATCCTGCGCGGAAAGGCTCCGCGCGTTCTAAAACGCCACTGAAAGGCGGATATATGCGGGACTGGCTACAGCAGGGAAAGCCCTGTCTCGATGATGCGGAGGACAGGAGCGTAGCCAATGCCCAGGGCAAAGTTTGCAAAGAGGAACACCACCATGGAAAACACAAAGGCGGCGCCGGGTTTTTCCCTGTCGGCCTTGACCGCGGTTTTTTCTCCGGAGGGGGTCCAGATGCGGATGACCGCCGGGATGTAGTACAGGGCGTTGAGCACGGAGCTTGCCGCCAGAACCAGCAGTGTCCACCACATGCGCCCGGAGTCGTCCATACTGCCCAGGGCAAAATACAGCTTGGAGACAAAGCCCGCCAGCAGAGGGATGCCGATCATGGAGAGGGCCCCCACAGTGAAGGCGACGCCCGCCAGCTTGTTGTCGTAGGCGGAGCCCTTTAAGTCGTGAAACTCTTTTTTATGCCCGCGGGTGGCGGAGAGGGCTCCTGCCGCGGCGAAGAGCATGGGCTTGGTAAAGGCGTGGGCCAAAATATGGAAGCAGGCCGCCACCATTCCCACGCCGGTGCCCATGCCGATGCCCATGTAGATATAGCCGATCTGGGCGACGGAGGAGTAGGCCACCATGCGCTTGATGTGAGTCTCGCGGATGGCGCGCAGGGAGCCGAAGACCATGCCGGCCAGGCCGAAGAAAAACAGGATGTCATTGATGCGCAGGCTGCGGATGACATCGATGGTGAACACCCGGTAGAACATTTTGATGAGCAGGATGATATAGCCTTTGAGCACCAGGCCGGAGAGGATGGAGCTGGAGGCCGTGGTGGCGGAGCCGTGGGCGCCCGGAAGCCAGCTGTGGAAGGGGAACAGGGCGCTTTTGATGGAAAGGCCCAGGGTGATGAGCCCCACCACCACGGTGAGGGGCACCTGATAACGCCCGGTGGCCACCAGCTGCACCACCTGGTTCTGGACATCGCTCATCAGCAGATGGCCGGTGATACCGTAGAGGAGGGTAATGCCGATCAGGAACAGGCCGGAGCCCAGCAGGCTCATAATGAGATACCGCAGGGTGGCTACGATGGTTTCTCCGGAATCCTTCGCCATGACGATGGCACAGGCGGAGATGGTGTTGATCTCAATAAACACATACCCGGTGAAGATATCGTTTGTGTATACCAGGGCCAGGAGGGAGCTGAACAGAAGGTTCAGCATAATGAAGTAAAATTTTTGTTTTTCCGGCAGGATATCCTCAAAAATGTCCCGGAAGCCCCCGCAGATGCACAGTAGCATCACCACGGAAAAGGCAAGCGCCATCAGGGCCTCCAGAGGGCCGGCCCGCAGCTCGTTGCCCCAAGGGGCCGGGAAATGGCCCATCATATAGGTGTAGGTAGCCCCTCCGTCCTGCATCAGAGCAAACAGCAGCACGGCGGACATGACGCCTACAGCGGAGATCATAATGAAATTGACCTTCTGCGCCATCTTTCCGTTTTTGAGGAAAGGCGTCAGAATACCGGAGAGCATAGCCAGAAAGATGGAAAAGAAAGGGAAATTGTAGACAAAGGGCATCATTTGGAGCTCTCCCCCTTTTCTTTTTTCTGCAGAATGATGATCTCATCAAGGTTCAGAGTTTTATACTTGAGGTAGAGGCGCTGGATCAGCGCCAGGGAAAAGGCGGTGACGCTCACCGATACCACGATGCCGGTGAGCACCAACCCGCTGGGGACAGGGTTTATGTAGTGTTCCGCGCCCTGAACACCGTCCACCAAAATGGGGGCGAGGCGTCCGGCGATGTAGCCCTTAGCGGCCAGGAACAAATAAATGGCCGTATCCATGATGTTGAGGCCGATGACTTTTTTGATCAGGTTTTTATGCAGCAGGAGCCCCATAAAGCCGATGCCGAACAGAATGACGGCTACCGCCTCGTAGTGGTCGATCAGAAGATTCTGCAACTCAGATCTCTCCTTTCGTGAACATGGCGTAAAAGCCGTACATGGTGCAGGTGACGATGAGGCCCACGCAGATATCCAGGGGCAGGATGAGCCCGGAGCTCAGGATGGCGCCGGGGGTGCCCAGGGGGATGCCGGTGGGAAGGTGGTTGGCCCCAGTAAAGAAGGAATAACCCTTGGAGCAGGCATATACCAGCAGGCAGCTGGTGGTAATGGCGGTAAAGGTCTTCTGGTTAAAGAAGCGGTGGACGCGAATCATGCCGAAAGAGGAGGCGTAAAGGATAAGCCCCGCCCCTGCAATGGCCCCGCCGGAGAAACCGCCTCCGGGAGAGAGATGCCCATTTAAGATGACATAGATCCCATAGAGGAGGATGCAGGGGATGACAAGAGAAGCCACCCGCTGAAGGATGACATCCTCGTGCTTGTTTTCCACGACCAGCTCCCGGGCGGTGCGAAGGTCCTCGTCCCGGTCAGTGTTGTTTTTGTCCCGCATCAGCAGGATCATGACGCTGGTGATAGCCAGAAACAGCACGGAGGATTCGCCGAAGGTATCGAAGGCGCGGTAGTCGAGGATCATACCGGCCACGATGTTGACGGCGCCGGTTTCTTCCAGGCCCTTTTCCACATAGCGGTCCACCACCTCGTTGGAGGCAGGGTTGTCGGCGCGGCCGAACAGCGGCAGAGCGTTGACGGTGACGAGCAGCACGCCGATGATGACAAAGCAAAAGAACACCGCCATGACCCGGTAGAAGGAGACAAAATGGCGGAACTTTTTGGCATGGGGCATTTTTTTCCGCGCGGGGCGGGGGGCGGGGCGGGCGGCCTTTTCCCCGCAGGGGACGGGGTCGCCTTCCACCCAGGCCGAAAGGCGGCTCCAAAGGGATTTGGCAGTATTGTTGTTATTCATCTCGGGTACCTCTCAGCTGATGAACTTTGCGCAGGGTGAGGAAGAACAGCACGCTGGTGACCCCCGCGCCCACGGCGGCCTCGGTGATGGCCAGGTCGGGGGACTGCAGCAGCATCCAGATCACGGACATGATCAGGCTGTAGGACATAAAAATGAGCACCGCGTTGAGCAGGTTTTTGGAGAGGTTCGCCGCAATGGCGCAAATCAGCAGGAACCCCAGCAGGATGTATTCCAGGACGGTCATTTCTCAATCACCTCGTATTCTTTGTCCAGATGCCGGCAGGTCATGGTCTCTGCCTTGGCGATCATATGGCTGGCCACCGGGCTTGCCATCCACAGGAAAATGATGATCAGCAGCATCTTCAGAGAGTGGAAGGAAAACCCGCATAGCACAATCAGGCCCGCCAGAATGGAAAGGGCGCCCAGCGTATCCCCCTGGGCCGCCACGTGCATCCGGTTGAGCACGTATTTAAAACGGAATACCCCGATGGTCGAGGTGATAAAGACAAACAGCCCTAAAACGATGAGAATTGTAGCAGCGGCGATCCGGATCATTGTTTTTTCTCCTCCTCTTCCTTCCTTGCCTTTTCCTCCATCTCATGCACCCGGCGCCGGGTCATCACCAGGCGGCAGAGCACCACTACGGCGATAAAGCTGAGCATGGCGTAGATGATAGCGATATCCACAAGGAAACTTTCGTTATAATAGACCGAAAGCAGGCATACCACCATGATCGTCATGGTGCCGATCATATTTACTGCCACGATGCGGTCGGTAAAACGCGGGCCTCGGATAGCGCGGACAAGGCAGCAGACGATCGTGACCGCCAGAACCAGGATGGCGGTCAAAAACAGGCCGTCGGTGAAACTGTTTGGCTCAAACATGGCTTTTCTCCTCCATTTTCAGAAGTTGCTTCTGGAATGTCAGATCCTCCACTCCCTGAGAAAAGGAGGTGTCCAGACAATGCACCAGAACCTGGTCGTCATCCAGGGAGACGGTGATGGTGCCCGGGGTGATGGTGATGGAGTTGGCAAGCGCCACCCGGGCAGCCTCTGTTTTGAGGGGGGTGGAAAAGAGCACCAGCTTGGGCTCGATGATGGCTTTGGGCGAGAGAACGATCTTCATCACCTGCGCGTTGGCTTTTAAGATCTCCCACAGAAGGGTGGCTCCGTACCGGAGCAGATCCCACAGAAGGACGACCGCATTCAGGTCATATCGGGGGTTGTAGCCGATCACTTTGCAGGTAAACCAGTACAGTGCGGCGGAGATCACCGCGCCGAAGAGGCAGATCTCCAAAGTGACGCGCCCATTGAAAATGATCCAAAGGACAAAAAACAAAAGAAACATACAATCACCTCTGCTATTACTTGGATGTGGGGGCATTTTCAGGCGGAAAGAGATAATATGACGCCGCACCGGAACGCGACAAAAAAGGACAGAACTTCAGTGGAAAGTTCTGTCCATCGCCTTTGAGTAGGACACCGCACAAACCCCGGGCAGTATCCGGCGTAAGTCAACAGGAATAAATAAAGCACATAAAAATGCTCTATGACAGGCTCCACCACTTATTCCAGCCAACCCACATTATAGTCGGTCGGCAAACACTTGTCAAGGAAGAACTGCAGCTGCTGAAAAATGGCGGGAACCCGGGTGGAGACAGCAAAACAGCCCGCCTTTTAAAAGGCGGGCCGTCCGAACCTGCACGGTTGTATATTACAGCAGGGATGGAGCATATTTGTGCGGGTTGAGGGGGAAGAGCCAGCGCCCGGCGCCGAGGGGGCGGTAGAGATGGAGCATTTCGGCCAGGGCGCAGAGGGTATCCACCCCGTTGACAATAAAGGATTCCCGGTGCCGCGGAATCTTGCGCAGGGTGACAGGCCACATGTGCTTGGCGATGATGTCACGCTCCAGATCGGAAAGGCCGTGGGCCTCGGCATTTTGCAGGGCCATCTGCGGGTGGATGAGCAGACGGCGCCAGCGTCCCACGGAGGAGCCTTCCCAGCTGCAGAGGTACAGGTCGTGCAGCAGGCCGGCGCGGGCGGCGGCCGCGGCATTCAGGCGGAGCCTGCGGCAGATGGAAAAACTGAGGTAGGAGACGAAGATACAGTGATCCAAACAGGTGACATTTTTGACATGCTGGGGGATTTTGTTCATGGACAGGACGTCCGGCTGGGCAAGAAGGTCTTTGATACAGCCCCGGAATTCCTCCAGGGTCTTATGGTTCCACATGGCGGTGGTCACTCCCCTTTGAGCAGAAGCGTATTTTCTTTTTTAAAGCAGGGGCCCGCACGGCGGAAAAGACCTCTGCAGTGCTCTGCGTTTTTCAGCATACTCTGTCAGGCTTTTTTCTGCAAGTGGAAAACTGTAAATTTTAAAAAAAGAAGTGCCTGCCCCCACAGCGGGAGCAAGCGGATGATTATACAAAAAACGGCCGGTCTGCTGACCGGCCGTTCTGGTGCGGATAACAGGACTTGAACCTGCACAGCCTTGCGACCATTAGAACCTGAATCTAACGCGTCTGCCAATTCCGCCATATCCGCATATTTATCGCCCGCAAGGTGCTCGCCCCGCGTCGTGATTAAGAGTATACCAGCACCCTGAGCAAAAGTCAAGAGGTTTTTGAGGGAGTTTTTACAAAAATATATTCGGGGGTTTCCTTTACTAACCGAAGGTTATATGATATCATAAAAACCATATATGCGCCCCTTTTCCTTGCCGGAGGGCTGCGGAGAGCCCTGGCCGGCGCGGGCGCTCCGGAACTTTTTATCTACGGCTCTGCGGTGAGCCGGAAAAGGAAGGAAGCGGAGAATGAAAAAGGTATTCTGCAGACATAATCTGCTGCTGATGGGGGTACAGAGCTTTTACTGGGGCGCCTACTGCATGTTTTTCGGCTTTCTTGTGATGTACATGCAAAATCACGGATATACAAACCTTCAGTGCGCCCAGTTTCAGATCGCGATCGCGGTGATCAGTCTGATCACCCAGCCGCTTTACGGATATCTTGCAGATACCTATATCACCTGCAAGCGGATCATCCTGATCGTTTCGGTCCTGTCGGTGCCGCTTGCTTTTCTGCTGCCGGCGGTGATCGGAACCCCTGTGCTTGCATTCTGCGTGGTTTCGGTCCAATCGATACTTGTTTACAATACCACCAGCATCATCGATATGTGGACGGTCCAGCTGCGGGAAAAAGTTTCCGGGATCAACTATGGGCTCACCCGGAGCGCATCCTCGGTGGTCTATTCCGTCAGCTGCCTGATCTACGGCAGGCTCATCGAAACAGTGGGAGAATGGGTATTGACACCGAGCTTTGCGGTATTTACCGCCCTGTTGCTCATCTGTGTGCTGATGCTGGAGGAAGTTCCCTGCAAAAACACCGCCGAAAATGCCGACAGCTCCATGGGCCGGGTGTCGGGGCTGGGCGCGGCCAGGATGCTGGTAAAGAACAAGATCTATGTTGTATTTATCCTCAGCCAGTTTTTTCTCCAGATCGTGATGAAAGGATTGGGAAACTTTACCAACAATTTTGTAGTGGAGCTTGGAGGGGCAGGCGGAGAGCTGGGCGCCATGTACTTTATCTCCAGCTTCTGCGAGGTGCCGGTGCTTTTCCTGATGGAACGGCTGCTCAAGCGGGTGCGGCTCGATTATATTTATCTGGTGGTGCTGGCACTGACGGGAGTGCGGCTTTTGTTCTTGTATTTTGGTGGGACCATGCCGTCTCTGGTCTGTGCCCAGGTGCTCACCGGAATGGCTTATATCTCCAATGCCTATCTGATGATCGAATACATCTGCCGCTGTACGCCCGGCCAGGTCAACTCAACGGCCCTTACCCTGGGGCTGGCAATCACCGGTGCCCTGGGCGGGATCGTCGGAAACTATATGGCGGGAGCGCTCATCGACTCCTTTGGCCTCAAAATTTTCGTGCTGTTCATGATGGGGATGACGGTGCTCTCCCTGGTCGCTTTTCTGCCGCGCTTTTTAATAAAGAGCTCGCCGGAGGAAGCAGCTGTCATCTGAGGAATGTTATAAAAATACTATTGACAAGATGCCGCAAATGTGTTAGGCTATAAAAGCTGATTGAGTTGTCAATTGGTAT
>JALELV010000036.1 GCA_022768545.1 Oscillospiraceae bacterium | reverse complement strand
CGCGGGTGCTGGCGGATATGGAGCTCACCGGTTTTGCCCTGGACAGCGCGGGTCTGGCCGCCTTCGGAGAGGGCCTTGACGGGGATATTGAGCGTCTGCAGCGTGAGATCTGGCAGGATGCGGGGGAGGAGTTCAACATCGCGTCCCCCAAGCAGCTGGGGGAGATCCTGTTTGTCAAGCTGATGCTGCCCGCCCGTAAAAAGACCAAGAGCGGTTACTCCACCAACGCGGACGTGCTGGAGGGTCTGCGGGACCAGCACCCCATTGTGGATAAGATCCTGGAGTACCGCAAGCTGACCAAGCTCAAATCCACCTATGTGGAGGCGTTTTTAAAGCTGGTGGGGCCGGACGGGCGCATTCACACCAGCTTTAACCAGACCGAGACCCGCACCGGGCGCATCAGCTCCCTGGAGCCCAATATGCAGAACATCCCCGTGCGCACCGAGCTTGGCAGCAATATGCGCCGGTTTTTCACCGCGCGGCCGGGGTATGTGCTGGTGGACGCCGACTACTCCCAGATCGAGCTGCGGGTGCTCTCCCATGTGGCGAATGACCGGGACATGCAGGAGGCGTTTCTCTCCGGGGAGGACATCCACACCAACACGGCGGCCCAGGTGTTCGGCCTGCCGCCGCTGTACGTGACGCCCCTCATGCGTTCCCGGGCCAAGGCGGTCAATTTCGGCATCGTCTACGGTATCAGCGCCTTTTCCCTGGCGCAGGATATCGGGGTGACGGTGGCGGAGGCCGACCGCTACATCAAGGATTATCTCAAAACCTTTTCCGGGGTAAAGAAATATATGGAGGACACGGTGGCCTTCGGCCGGGAGCACGGCTATGTCTCCACCCTGTTCGGGCGGCGGCGATACCTGCCGGAGCTCTCCTCCTCCAACCGCAACCTCCGCTCCTTTGGGGAGCGGGTGGCCATGAACACCCCCATCCAGGGTACGGCGGCGGATATCATCAAGATCGCCATGGTGCGGGTGCACCGGGAGCTGGAACGCTCCGGCCTGGACGCCAAGCTGATTTTGCAGGTGCACGACGAGCTGATCGTGGAGGCCTCCGAACAGGACGCGGCGGCGGCGGGCGAGCTGCTGAAACGGGAAATGGAGGGGGCCGTACAGCTGAAGGTCCCGCTGACGGTGGACGTGGGCCGGGGCAGAAGCTGGTACGACGCAAAGTAAAGGAGAGGAACTCATGGGGCAGGACTGGAATATCGTACCGATGGCGCGGGAGCATATTCCCGCCCTGGCCCGGCTGGAGCGGGAGTGCTTTGCCGACCCCTGGAGCGAGAGCGGCCTTGCGGCGGAGCTTGCAAACCCGCTGGCGGTGTTTCGGGCGGCGGTGTCCCCCTCGGGGGAAGTGATGGGCTACGCCGGCATGAACCATGTGCTGGACGAGGGATATATCGACAACATCGCGGTGGGGGAGGCCTTCCGCGGGCGGGGGGTCGGGTCCTCCCTTCTGCGGGAGCTGATCGCCTACGCGCGGGAGAAGGAGATGTCCTTTCTCACTTTGGAGGTGCGCGCCTCCAACCTCGGGGCACAGCGCCTCTACCGAAAGCACGGCTTTCGGGAGGCGGGGCTCCGGCCGGGGTTTTACTCCCGCCCCGCCGAGGATGCTGTGATCATGACGCTGGATCTGTGAAAAAAGCGGGGGATAAGCCCCCGCGGTGTGAGGTGCAATGACGATGAAAATACTGGCGATCGAATCCTCCTGCGACGAGACCGCGGCGGCGGTGGTGGAGGACGGAAGAAAGATCCTCTCCTCCTTTATTCATTCCCAGGTGGCGGAGCACGAAAAATACGGCGGGGTGGTGCCGGAGATCGCCTCCCGGCGGCACACGGAAAATATCATCCCGGTGACGGAGGGGGCGCTGAAAAAGGCGGGGGTCTCCCTGAATGAGATCGACGCCGTGGCGGTCACCGCCGCCCCGGGGCTGATCGGGGCCCTGCTGGTGGGGGTCAACTTCGCCAAAGGCCTTGCGGCCGCGGCGGAAAAGCCCCTGATCCCGGTGCACCATATCCGGGGGCATGTGGCGGCAAACTACCTGGCCCACCCGGAGCTGGAGCCCCCTTTTCTGTGTTTGATCGTATCCGGCGGGCATAGCCACATTGTGGAGGTGCTGGATTACACCCGCTACCGCGTCATCGGCAAGACACGGGACGACGCGGCGGGAGAGGCTTTTGACAAGGCGGCCCGGGCGCTGGGCTTCCCCTACCCCGGCGGGATCTATCTTGATTCCATCGCCCGGGAGGGAGACCCGGACGCCGTGAAGCTCCCCCGGCCGCGGGTGGAGGGAGCCCCCTACGATTTCAGCTTTTCCGGCCTCAAGACCGCGGTGGTGAACCTGCTGCACAACGCCGCCCAGAAGGGGCAGGAGCTCTGCGTTCAGGACGTGGCGGCGTCTTTTCAGAAGGCGGTGGTGGACCTGTTGTGCGAAAAGCTGGTCGCCGCCTCGGAGGAATTCGGCAAAAAAAAGATCGTGGTGGCGGGCGGCGTGTCCGCCAATTCAGGCCTGCGGGACCGGCTGGAGGAGGAGCGCCTTCGCCGGGGGTGGGAGCTGTACCTCCCGCCGCTTTCCCTGTGCGGCGACAACGCCGCCATGATCGGGGCGCAGGCTTATTACGAATTTCTTGCAGGAAACCTGGCGGATATGAGCCTGAACGGATGCGCCAGCATGCCTGTGGACTACACGAAGGAAAATGCAGCGTTATATTTTTAACAAAGCTTGAATAAAAGGGAACGTCGGCTTTCAGAATCTTTTATGAATTTGCTGTTAAATTAACAAAACCCCCTTGCGAAAGGTTGAAATATCGCCTATAATGATATACGTGGAAAATTTCGCTTATACCCGACTGTTTCGTCGGTTGAAAGGAGAGCACAAAACATGGAATTGACAAAAAACCCCAATGTCCTCAAATGGCTTGAGGAGATGACCGCGCTGGTCAAACCCGCCAAGACCGTCTGGATCGACGGCAGCGCTGAACAGCTCAAAGCTCTGCGCGACGAGGCCATTGCCACCGGCGAGATGGAAGAGCTCAACCAGGAGAAACTGCCGGGCTGCCTGCTTCACCGCACCCGTCCCAGCGACGTGGCCCGCGTGGAGGGCAGAACCTTCATCTGCTCCCGCAGAAAAGAAGACGCCGGCCCCACCAACAACTGGGAAGACCCCAAGGTGATGTACGAAAAGCTGGGCAAGCTCTACGACGGCGTCATGAAAGACCGCACCATGTATGTGATCCCCTACTCCATGGGCCCCATCGGCTCCGAGTTTTCCAAAGTGGGCGTTGAGCTCACCGACTCCATCTATGTTGTTCTCAACATGGACATCATGACCCGCATGGGCAAGGACGCTTTTAAACAGCTGGGCGATGAGTCCAACGACTTTGTAAGAGGCCTGCACTCCAAAGCGAATATCGACGAGAACGAGAGATATATCTGCCACTTCCCGGAGGACAACACCATCTGGTCCATCAACTCCGCTTACGGCGGCAACGTGTTGCTGGGCAAAAAGTGCTTTGCGCTGCGTATTGCCTCCTATCAGGGCAAGAACGAGGGCTGGATGGCCGAGCATATGCTGATCCTCGGCATTGAGAACCCCAAGGGCGAAGTAAAATACATCTGCGCCGCTTTCCCCTCCGCCTGCGGCAAGACGAACCTCGCCATGCTGATCCCGCCTGAGATCTACAAGAAGAAGGGCTATAAGGTCTGGACCGTGGGCGACGATATCGCCTGGCTGCGCCAGGGCCCCGATGGCCGTCTCTGGGCGATCAACCCCGAAAACGGCTTCTTCGGCGTGGCCCCCGGCACCAATGCGAAGTCCAACTTCAATGCGCTGGAATCCACCCGCAAGAACACCATCTTCACCAACGTTGCCCATAATCTGGATGACAACACCGTTTGGTGGGAAGGCCTGGATAAGAATCCTCCCAAGCACGCTGTGGACTGGAAAGGCAACCCCTGGGACGGCACCGCTTCCACCGAGAAGGGCGCTCACCCCAACAGCCGGTTCACCGCTCCTGCCATCAACTGCCCCTGCATCAGCCCTGAGTTCAACAACCCCAACGGTGTGCCGATCTCTGCCATCGTGTTCGGCGGCCGCCGCGCCAAGACCGCTCCCCTGGTCTACCAGGCAAGAGACTGGCAGCACGGCGTGTTTGTCGGCTCCATCATGGCTTCCGAGACCACTGCCGCCGCTTCCGGCGCTGTCGGCGTTGTCCGCCGCGACCCCATGGCGATGCTGCCCTTCTGCGGCTACCACATGGGCGACTACTTCGGCCACTGGCTGGAGATGGGCAAGAAGCTGGGCGACAAAGCCCCCAAGATCTTCAACGTCAACTGGTTCCGCACCGATGACGAAGGCCATTTCATCTGGCCGGGCTTTGGCGACAACATGCGCGTCCTGATGTGGATCCTCGACCGCTGCGAGGGCAAAGCCGACGCGGTGGAGACCCCCATCGGCTACGAGCCCAAGCCCGAGGACATCAACCTCGAGGGTCTGGATCTCAGCCTGGATACCCTGAAAGGCTTGCTGGATGTGGACAAACCCCTCTGGAAAGAGGATGTCAAGGGCATTCGCGAGTTCTACGGCAAGTTTGGCGACAGACTGCCCAAGGAGCTTGCCGATGAGCTGAACAAGCTGGACAAGAACTTGGACTAAGTTTTCTTAAAAGGGCCGGAGGATGCTGCGCATCCTCCGGCTTTTTGTCAAAGACGGAAGGAGGGCGCAGCTTATGGAGTGGAAGATCCGGACGGTGAGGCCGGAGGACCTGGACGCAGTGGAGGCGCTGGAGGCCGCCTGTTTCCCACCGGAGGAGGCCGCCGGAAGGGAAAGCCTGAAAATGAGGATAGAAGCCTTCTCCGACAGCTTTTTGGTGGCGGAAAAGGACGGGGCCATCATCGGTATGGTCAACGGCTGTGTCACTGACCGGGAGACTATCTGCGATGAGATGTTCGCCGATGCCGGCGCCCATGTGCCGGAAGGCGCGTGGCAGGCGGTGTTCGGCCTGGATGTGGCGCCGGCACACCGCAGCCAGGGACTTGCCGCGGCATTGATGCGGGAGATGATCGCCCGGGCGAGGGCGGAGGGCCGGCAGGGGATGATCCTCACCTGCAAGGCAGCGCTGATCCCCTACTATGAGCGCTTTGGCTACCGGAACAAGGGGATATCCGCATCGGTCCACGGCGGAGCGGTGTGGTACGACATGGTGCTGAAATTCGGCCGATGAGATCTTTAAACGCAAAAGGGCGGAGGGGTTTGTGCCCCTCCGCTTTTTGTATCTGCGGAAGCCGGATACGGGGCCGGCTCCCCGCGCCGGCAATGGCCTTTGCAAAAAAGACACTGCAGTATTAAAAAAATTGATAAAAGCATCTTTTTTATGAGACAAACTGCGCTTTTGTCCCCTGTCGGTGCGTGGTATAATGAGGAAGAAATAAATATTACATAAAAATTACTTTGTTTTTACGATATCTTTATAAATCCGGAAATGAAGTGGGAACGCCTGCGGATATGGAGTGCGGCGCCGTAAAAACAAAGGGAAAGAGCGGGAAAAGAGTATGGATGTTTCATTTGCCTTTTTCTGGGAGCAGATCCTTCAGAACCCTGTTTTGGCTGTCTCAGTATTTCTGACCCTCTGCGTGATTTTTGTCAATGGCTGGACCGACGCCCCCAATGCCATCGCGACCTGTGTTTCTACCCGATGCATGGGAGCGCAGGCCGCTATTTTTATGTCGGCGGCGTTTAACTTCCTGGGGGTCCTGGTCATGACGATGCTCAACTCCACCGTGGCAATGACCATCAAAAACATGGTGAATTTTGATGGGCACAATGAAGAGGCGGTGATCGCCCTGTGCGCGGCGCTGTTTGCCATTGTGGTATGGGCGGTGGCGGCCTGGTGGTTTGGAATTCCCACCAGCGAGAGCCATGCCCTGATCGCGGGGATCTCCGGCGCCGCCATCGCTTTGCAGGGGGGCCTTTCCGGTATCAACGGAGCGGAGTGGGTCAAGGTGCTCTATGGTCTGGCGCTCTCCACCTTGCTGGGCTTCGCCAGCGGGTACCTGATCTGTAAAATCGTGATCCTCCTGTGCAGAAGGATGCACCGGGGAAAAACAGAGGGCTTTTTCAAATGGGGCCAGATCTTTGGCGCTGCGGCCATGTCCTTTATGCATGGAGCCCAGGACGGACAGAAATTTATGGGAGTGCTGCTGCTGGGCCTGTTTTTAGTCAACGGCAGCGACTCCACCGCGGGAGTGGTGCTGCCGGTGTGGATGATGCTGCTCTGTTCGGTGGTCATGGGGCTTGGGACATCCATCGGCGGAAAAAAGATCATCAAATCCGTGGGGATGGATATGGTGAGGCTGGAAAAATACCAGGGCTTCTCGGCGGATATTGCGGCAGCGGCCTGTCTGCTGCTCTCCTCGGTCTTTGGTATCCCGGTGAGCACCACCCACACCAAGACCACCGCCATCATGGGGGTGGGCGCCACCAAACGCTTCTCCGCCATCAACTACAGGGTGGTGTGGGACATGGTCCTCACCTGGGTGCTTACCTTCCCGGGCTGTGGGCTGATCGGATATTTGATGGCGAAGCTGTTCATTGCCCTTTTTTAAACGGGGAGGCTGTGCCCCGCTGCAGATAAAACTCAAAAAACATATGAGGTGAAAAATTATGGCAAACAAAAATGACGCCTTCTATTTCAACCACCTGGCAGAGGCCGCGGACTGCGCCTGCCGCGCGGCCCGCATTTTACAAAGCAGCCTCTCTCACTTTGACCGTGAGATGCTGGACGAGGAGATCGGAGAGGTCCACAAGGCGGAGCACGAAGGGGATATCAAAAAGCACGAGATGCTGGAGGCCCTGGCAAAAGCCTTTATCACGCCGCTGGAACGGGAGGACATCATGGCCCTGAGCCAGACCATCGACGACGTGACCGACAATATCGACGACGTGCTGCTGCGCTTTTATATGACGGGTGTGGCGGTGCCCCGTCCGGGGGCCCTGGCGTTTTCCGACTTGATCCTTCGCAGCTGCGAGACAATGAAGAAATTGATGGAGGAACTTCCCGAGTATAAAAAGTCCAAGGAGCTGCATGCCATTATCGTGGAGATCAACCGTCTGGAAGGAGAGGGCGACCAGCTGTTTATCGACAGCATGAAGGAGCTCTACCAGGCTGAGAAGGACCCTGTCGCCATCATGATCTGGAGGGATATCTTCAACTATATGGAGCGCTGCCTGGACGCCTGCGAGCATGTGGCGGACGCGGTGGAAATGGTGATCATGAAAAACTCCTGAGAGGGTGGCCGGGATGAAAACGACACTGATCTGTTTTTCCCCTACGGGAGGGAGCCGGGCCTACGGGCGCGCCATGGCCGCGGCGGTGGACCCGGATTTTGCCTGTATCGACCTGACCGCACCGGAGGGCACAGGGCGTGAGAGGGCGTTTGGCCCGGCGGAGCTGGCGGTGTTTTCCCTGCCGGTGTACGGCGGAAGGCTCCCCGCCATTGCCCTGCCCCGGATGGACGGCCTGCGGGGGGAGGGAACCCCCTGTATTCTGGCTGTGGTTTACGGAAACCGCCATTACGACGACGCCCTGGCGGAGCTGGAGGACTTTGTGCGGGCCCGGGGATTTCGCCCTATAGGCGGGGCGGCGCTGGTGGCGCGCCATACCTACGGGGAGATCCAGGCCGGCCGGCCGGATACGGCCGACCTGAAGGGGGCCGCGGAGTTTGCCGGGACGGTGGCCCAAAATCGGGGACTGGCGCAGCCTCTCCCCGGCGCCCGGCCCTATCGAGACGGGGGAGGCGGCGGAAAATTTCATCCGCTCACTTCGGAGAGCTGCACCCGCTGCGGGCGCTGCCGGGAGGTATGCCCCGCCGGAGCCGTTGGGGAGGGCTTTCGGACAGACCCCGGACGCTGTATTTCCTGTTTTGCCTGTATCCGGGCCTGCCCTGCGGGGGCAAAGAATATGGACACGCCGGAGTATGCGGAGTTTGCGCGGCAATTTACCGCCCGCCTTGCCGCCCGGCGGGAAAACGAATACTTTATATAATCTCTTTGGTTTTCCCTCAAAAAGGCCGGCCCGTTTCCATGCGGGCCGGCCTTTTTGAGGGAAATCTATTCAACTCCTAGTTGTATTTCTGTAAGATATTCCTCCGGGTTTGCAGTTTCATGGTTGTCAATGCGGTAGATCTCGATGGGAGAGGTGGCGGCCCTGAGCCCCCGGCGGCCCGCCTCCTCCAGCAGCTGAGGGATCAGTCTCAGGCTCTGGTGGTAGCCGCCCCGGTAGGTTAGGGTAAGGTATTCCCCCGCCTGGAGGACAAAGTCGAAATCCTCCGTCTCGTCGGGGAGGATAAAGAACACCGCGTCAAAGAGGTTATAGATCCCTTTTTCCACCCCCTCCGGGGAGACAGAAGCCCCGATGGCATTGTTGCCTAAAATGTACAGCTTGTCCTCGTGGCGCTTCTGCAGCTTTTTAATGAGAAAATCCACCTCCGCGTCACGGCAGACGTTTTCGCTGAGCTTGAGGCATTTGCGCTGGGGCAGAAAGACGCGGCGGATGCCGTCCGGAGAGAGGGCCTGGCTTTGGCGCAGGGTGTCTGCCCGGCGGGAAAGGTTTTGCTGAAGCGCCGAGAGGGCCTCGATCTGACGGCCCACCAGATGCTGTTCCTCCTGTAGCAGGCCCAGGGTGGAGGCGACGGTCTGGTGATCCAGGTATTCCTTGATGCGCCCCATGGAAAACCCAAGCTGACGCAGGTCCCGGATGATGTTGAGACGCGATACGTCCTGAATGCTGTACATGCGGTAGCCGTTGACGTCCCGCCGGGGCCGCAGGATGCCGAGCTCCTCGTAATAGCGCAGGGAATCCGCCCCAATGCCGTAGAGGCGGGAGATCTCTCCAATTTTATAAAAATCCTTCACAGCGCCGCTCCTTTCTTCTTCAAAAAGCCTCTTGACCTTAGTATTATACCAAGGTTTATACTGAAAATAAAGCAAAAGAGAAAGAGCGCCCGTCCGCCGCGGGGAGAGGCGCCGACTGTTGGAGGTTTTATTTTGAGTCTTGTCAAAAAGTTTTTTCACTACATCCTGCCCTCTATTGTGGCCATGTGGGTCTACTCCATCTACACGATGGTGGATGGGATCTTTGTGGCACGGGGCGTGGGGCCGGAGGCGCTGGGCGCCGTCAATATCGCCATGCCTTATGTAAACGGGGTGTTTGCCGCGTCCATCCTGTTTGGCACCGGGGCTTCCACCACAGTGGCCATTCTTCTGGGGAAAAAGCGGGAACAGGAGGCCAGCCATGTTTTCAGCATGAACACCGCCGTACTGACGGCAGTATCGCTGGTTCTGACCGCCGTCACCCTCATTTTTCTGGATCCCATCGCCCGGTTTTTGGGGGCCACGCAGGGAAATATTCTGTATGTCAAGCAGTACTTGAGCGTGATCAGCAGCTTTAACGTCTTTTTCATCCTCTCTTATTCCTTTGAGGTGATGGTAAAGACCGATGGCTTCCCGAAGCTCTCCCCCATCGGGGTGTGCACCAGCGCCGTTACCAACATTGTGCTGGACTGGCTGTTTGTCATGATGTTCCACTGGGGCGTCGTGGGAGCGGCGGTGGCTACGGGGATCTCTCAGGTGCTCTCCGCCGTGGTGTTTGCCGTTCATTTCCTCCGCAGACGGGGCACTCTGCGTTTCTGCCGGTTCCCGCTGCGGCTCTCCCTTTATAAAAAGATCGTCTCCCTGGGTTTCTCCGACTGTATTACCGAGAGCTCCGTGGGCGTGATCACCTTCCTGTTTAACCATATGATCCTTCGGGAGATCGGCGAACAGGCCATCGTGTCCTATACGGTGATCGCCTATTTCAACACTCTGGTGCTGATGACCATGGCGGGTATCTCCCAGGGGATCCAGCCGCTGGTGAGCTTTTACCACGGAAGAGGGGAAGAAAAAACCTGCCGCGTGTTCCTGCGCATGGCGGTGTGTGCGGTGGCGGCCGCGTCTCTTCTCTCCTTCCTGCTCAGCCAGACTATGGGGCAGTACGCCGTGGCCGCGTTTATCGACCGGGCTGCGGAGGCGGAGTTGTTTGAGTATACCGTGGGGGCATTCCGCCTGTTTTCGTTTGCCTTCCTGGCGGCGGGGTTCAATGTGGTGTTCGCGGGCTTCTTCGCCGCGGCAGAGCGGCCGGCCTTTGCACTCGTCGTCTCTCTGGGCAGGGGAATGGTGCTGATCGCCCTGTCCCTGGTGGTGATGACTGCCCTGTTTGGAGAGACCGGCATCTGGCTTTCCAGCGCAGCGTCGGAGGGCGTATGCCTGCTGCTTTCCCTGGGGCTTTTCCTGGTCTATCTTCGAAAAAGCCCTGCCGGGCAAAGGGGAGCTGCCCCTGCTATGGTGCAGCCGGCCGCCGAAACGGAATAAGCAAAAAATATTGTGGGTCCAGGCGCAGCCGCCGGGCAGAGGGAAGAGAGCCTTCCCCACGCCCGGCGGCTGCGCTGTTTTTTCAAAAAGAAGGGATGGAATAAACAAGAAGAGCAGATGGAAAAATGTCCGCCGCCCTGTGGAGAGGGAGATGGAAGCATGAGCGGGATGCAAAAAGAAGATGCC
>JALELV010000019.1 GCA_022768545.1 Oscillospiraceae bacterium | reverse complement strand
GCCGCATTTCTTGATTTTTCCTTACAAAACCCGTACAATGATAATGTCTACATTATTATGGTTTCTTGGAGGTACTTTATGCCGATCAAAATTCCCGATGCTCTGCCGGCCGCCAGGGTCCTGGAGTCGGAGAACATTTTTGTCATGACAGAAGCCCGGGCGCTTCATCAGGATATTCGTCCTTTAAAAATCGGCATTCTGAATCTGATGCCTACAAAAATCAATACCGAAACCCAGCTGCTGAGGCTTTTGGGCAACACTTCGCTTCAGGTGGATATCGACCTGATCCAAACCGCCTCCCATACCTCCAAAAACACTTCCAGCGAGCATCTGCTCAAATTTTACAAAACATATGAAGATATCAAGGATGAGCGCTACGACGGCTTTATCATCACCGGCGCTCCTGTGGAAAACCTGCCTTTTGAAGAAGTGGACTATTGGCCGGAACTTGTGACGATCATGGACTGGACCCGGACCCACGTCTACTCCACCTTCCATATCTGCTGGGGTGCCCAGGCCGCTTTGTACCACCATTATGGCGTCGACAAGCATCCTCTTCCGGAGAAGATGTTCGGCATTTTTGAGCACCGCATCCTGCACCCCACCCATCCGCTGATCCGCGGGTTTGACGAATCCTTCCTTGCGCCCCATTCCCGCCATACCGGGGTAGACCAAAGAGACGTGGAGGCCCAGCCGGATCTGCAGGTCCTTGCTTATTCCGACGCCGCCGGCCCCTACATCATCTCCCGCCGGGATGGGCGGCAGATCTTTGTCACCGGACATTCGGAATATGACCGGGACACCCTCGCCTCCGAATACTTCCGCGATGTGGAAAAAGGCCTTCCTATCTCAGTCCCGGTCAATTATTTCACCCATGATGACCCCAGCCTTCCCGTTGTGCATCGGTGGCGCGGCCATGCAAGCCTTCTCTTCTCCAACTGGTTGAACTATTTTGTCTACCAGGTCACCCCTTACGACCTTTCCCTGCTGTAAGCGGTCCCGGAAAACCAGTGCAGCAATATTTCTTGGCCGACACTTATTTAATAGAAAGGCGGCCCGCGTGCTGCCCTTGGGGCAAATGTAACATTTTCCTCCCGCCTGTGGTTTAGTAGACAGAAAGAAAACTTCGCTTTGTTTAAAAAGGGGTGGATTTTATGAAACAGATGGTCCGAAAAATTCTCCTGCTCGTGCTCATTTTCGCCGTAGTCTTTTCTTTGGGCTTTGTGGCCTTTGCCGATTCGCCGGATCCGCCGCAGTACGGTTTTACCGCCTCGCCGCTCCCGGACGGGAGCACCGCTCTTGAGCGCGCCGCAAACGATACCTCCGCCGCCATCCACCTGACGGATATCACCGCGCCCGTCGTCCGCTTCATTTATCCGCTGACGGCTGCTGATCAGGGTGCGCAGGCCCCCGCTCTGGATGGCAGTCTTATCCGCATCGGCTCCGTCGTAAGCTCCAACACCGGCATTGCGGACGCTGCAGTAAAGGCAGGCTCTCCCAACGCCATCGAGATCACCGGGAAAGCCCTCGGGAGCGCCGATCTCACCGTCACGATTGAAGTTTGGAGTACGGCGGATCCTCCCGCGGATCCCCCCTCCGCGCCGGACAGTACCCATACCCTCACCTTTACCGTAAATGTCTATAATAAAGTGGAGGTCTCCCAAAACACCGGCGCCGATGCAGCCTCAAAGTCGCTGACCGCCTCCTATGGCGGGAAAACCGCTTCCTTCGGCTCCCTCCAGGCCCTGCTGGACAGCGATATCGTCAAAGCGGGTACCGAGGTCGTGGTAAACGGCCTTGCGCTTACAGAAGACATTTCCCTATCCAAGGAAAACGTCACCCTCCGCTTTACCGGCACCACTTCTTCCCTCACCGGGAATATCACCGTCAAAGCCGCGGGGGTCACGGTGGACAATGTCACTGCCACCGGCAATATCCTGTTTGAAAAGGAAAACGGCGCCCTGCTCCACAGCAGCGCCGCCTCCGCCGCGTTCCAAGGCGGCGGAACAAATAAAGTTGACGGTTTTGCGGCCTCCGGAGCCCTCACCTTTGCAGACCCGGCCTCCGCCCAGGTCACCGACGGCAACACCGGCTCCCTGGTGCTGAAAAACCTCACCCTCACCGGCCTTTCGAGCGGCTTCGGGTGGCAAAACGGCGTCTACAGCGCCGGCGCCCACAGCTTTTCTTTTCATTCCTCCGCCTTCGATTCTTCCGCCGTGTGCAGCGTAGACGTGAGCCAGGCCGCCCTTTCTGCGCCGGAACAGGCCATTCTGGAACGCGTCCTGCGCTATAACAAGATCACTGGCGGCAATTATCAAACCTTCTCCACCGTCCAAAGCGGCGCATTCCCCTCCGGGACCGTTCTGACGCTGGGAAAAAAGGCCGCCATCCAAAGCGCTTCCCCCTATCTTTATCTCATCTCCGCCTCGGAGGATAAGCTGCAGAAGCCTTCATCTCTTCGGGCCTCCACCACAGCCGACGGAAAACTCGCCGTTCCCCTTTCCGCCGGCGGCAGCTATTTGGTGACCGACCAGAGCATTTCCAACCTTGCCGGGAAATCCAGCTCTTCTTCCGGTTCCTCCTCCGACCGGGACACCCTGCTGGAGGCAAGCGAAGTTAAACCGGATCTCAAAGATTCCAAAAAGGGTGATCTTGTCTCCTTCGACGTCCGTTCGGAATATAATGTGTGCTACGATGTATTCCACCTGATGAAAAAGAGCTATTCCAACCGCTCCATCGAGTTTGAGGGCCGTGGCTACGCCTGGCGCTTCAAGGGCTCCGAGATCGACGTCCCCTCCGAGCTGATCTATATGGATACCCGCATCTTCCGGGAAAGCGATTACGAACAGGAGATCGACGACCTGGTGGGACGCGCGGACTACGACATCTTTACCCTTCGCTACAGCGGCAAGCTGCCCGGCAAGGCAGGGCTGATGCTGCAGCCGGAGATCAGCGCCTCCAAGTATTATCTCTATCGCTACAATCCCTCCAAAGACAGGCTGGAGCTTCTTTATTCCGACCTGAAGGAGGACAGCAGCGGCTATGTAAAGTTTGTACTCACCCATAGCTATGACTACGTTCTCACCGACAGTCAGGTGAAGGGAGCATACACCGGAAGCGCTCTGAACAGCTCTTCTTCCTCCTCTTCCTCCGCGTCCTCCTCCCATTCCTCCCCGGCTGCCTCCAACCCCTCCACCGGAACGGTGACCCCTGTGGCGCCCTCTGCGCCTTCCTCCTCTTCGTCCAACGAGAGCTCCTCCCGTCCGGAATCTTCCCCGGAGTCCCAGGAACCCTCCTCGGAGCCGCAGGAAGAACCCTCCTCCCCGGAGCAGGACCCCGGCCCGGATGAGCCCGTTGTGGTTCCCGGCGAACCGGACGCCCCCGGCCCCAGCATCTGGCTGTATGTGGCCATCGGCGTGGCGGTTCTGGCGGCGCTCGGGCTCGCCATCGCCGTTGGGATCACCATCGGCCGCCGCAGAGACAACTGACCCGTTTTTCCCCGAAAAGCCCCCCTGCCTGGGGGCTTTTCTTTTTTGCTCTTCCATGCTATCATAAAGCAAAGCCGCCCGCTGCAAATCTTCTCCGGAGGTGATCCCGGCGTGAAAATATCCAAAGATACCGCCCGTTCCATCGTGGCTGAGGTCAGCAGCGCCATTGGCAAAAATGTCAATCTCATGGATGAGACGGGCTGCATCATCGCCAGCACCAATAAGAACCGGATCGGCACCTATCACAGCGGTGCCAAAAAGATCATTGCCGAAGGGCTGGACCGGCTGGACGTCTACACCGACGACGAATACTCCGGGGCCAAAATGGGGGTCAATGTCCCGCTCAACTTTGACGGCGAAGTCATCGGCGTCATCGGCATCACCGGAGAGTGGAACGAGGTTGGCAAATACGGCCAGATCATCAAAAAGATCACCGAAATTCTGATCCTTGACTCCTATGTAAAGGAGCAGAAGATCATCGGCGAGACTATGGTCAACCGTTTTATAGAGGGCTGGCTGTTTGAGGACAGCCAAAACCTCGGCTCCAGCTTTGAAGAGCGCGGCATCAGTTTGGGCATCGATGTCTCCCTTCCCCGCCGTGTCATCCTGCTGGCGCCCCGTTCCGCCAGCCATATCAGCGATGAGTGGTCCTCTCAGAATTTCTTTTCCCAGGTGGAGCAGATCGCCCGGCAGGCCTTTCCGGAACAGTGTCTGTGCTACCGGGCATTTTCCAAGCTGGTGCTTTTGGTGCCGGCTCTCTCCCGCCAGCAGATCCAGCAGGGAATGGACTGGGTACACGACCAGGCGCTGCTGCGCTGCGGAGCGGAGGCCGCTGTCGGCGTGGATAATGAGCCCCATACCGGTATATCCCTGCGCTCCTCCTACCGAAAGGCGGAAAAAGCCCTCAACGCCGCCCTGGCCTCCAAGGCGGGAGGGCGGGTCGTTTTTTACGAGGACATCAACGTAGAGATCTTTCTCTCCGAGCTGCCAGACGGCCTTAAAGCCGAATACATCCGTAAGATCTTCCGCGGCTTCTCCTCCGGAGAGCTTCGGGAGGCCATCGGCCTCCTTGCCGTTTTTTACGACTGCGACGGTTCCCTTTCCAAAGCGGCGGAACAGCTGTTTATCCATAAAAACACCCTGCAATACCATCTGAAAAGATTAGGAGACCGCACAGGCCTTGACCCGAGAAGCCTTTCCAACGCCGGGCTGTTCCAAATGGCCATTCTTTTTTATCCCGATGCCGAAAAGTTCATTTAACCTGTACAAAACCGCTTGTACAGGTTTTTCTTTTGTTGTTCTTCAGAACATATATTATTTTTAATTATTGATTTTTAAGCCAATGACAACTTATGAATAATCTGTTAAAATAGCCTTGAAATATAGGTTAAGTACATTTTAAGACTATTTTGTTTAAAATTTTTATAGTCATTATACAAAGGAGGCCATGTGGTGAAGATTGTGATCGCGGCCGACTCCTTTAAAGGCAGCAATAGTGCGCAAAATGTCGTAGCACTGATTCGAAAAGGGATTTTACGAGTCTTTCCCGAGGCGGAAACCGTGCTGCTGCCCGTAGCCGATGGAGGCGAGGGCACTGTGGACGCCCTGCTTTTTGCCGCTGACGGCAACGCGTACACCGAAACCGTGCTGGACCCTCTGGGCCGCCCTATAGCAGCCAAATACGGCGTTCTTCCCAATCAGACGGCCGTGATCGAAATGGCGGCGGCTTCCGGGCTCCCCCTGTTAAAAGATACCGAGCGTGACCCCCGGGTCACCACTACATACGGCACCGGCCAGCTCATGGTAAAAGCGATGGAGCGCGGCTGCAAAAAGATCATCCTCGGGGTGGGCGGCTCCGCCACCAACGACGGAGGCGCCGGTATGGCTCAGGCTTTGGGCGTTTCCCTCCGGGATGAAAACGGAGAGGAGCTCGGTTTTGGCGGCGCAGAGCTTGCAAGGCTCAAAACTATTGATCTCTCCGGCATGCACCCCCTTCTCTCCTCCTGCGAGATCATTATCGCCTGCGATGTGCAGAACCGTTTGTGCGGCAGGGAGGGTGCCTCCGCGGTTTACGGCCCACAAAAAGGCGCCGGGCCGGAGGATATCGCTTTGCTTGATTCCTGTCTGGCGCATTACGCCCAGGTAATTTTGGAACAGATCGGAGCTGATGTCGCTCAGATCCCCGGTTCCGGGGCGGCGGGAGGTCTTGCCGCCGGCCTGCTGGCATTCTGCGGAGCCTCCATCCAATCCGGTGTGGATACCGTCCTGGATGCGCTGGAATTTGAAAACCATATCCGGGATGCCGATCTCGTCATCACCGGAGAAGGCCGTATCGATTCCCAGTCCATTTACGGCAAGGTGCCCGTTGGGGTGGCCCGGCGCTCCAAGGCCGTCAGGGATATTCCCGTCATCGCCGTGGTGGGCGATATCGGCGACGATGCCTCGGTGGTCTACCGGTATGGTATCGACGCCATCATGGGTAGCGTCAGCAGGGTGATGACCCTGCCGGAGGTACTGCAGAACGCCTCCCGTTCTTTGGAAGAATGTGTGGAGCGCATGATGCGGCTTATCCGCATCGGAATGGAAATTGCCCCTTCTCATCGTTGCTGACCTCGGTAGAGGTTAAGTTATTGTTCTTATTCTAATCACAAAGGAGTGTATGAACTTGGCACTATCATGGATTGACAATGCGATTATTTGGGCTGGTATCATTGTGACGACCATCGTCGGCATGTACTTCTCCAAATACTCCAACAGCGTGGACGGCTTCTTCGTAGCAGGAAGAAAAATGACTTTCCCCCTGGTACTCGCCTCTATGCTGGCTTCCTGGCACGGCATTTCTTTCTATCTCTGGCTTCCCGGCGCCGTCTACTCCATGGGTTGGGGCGGCTGGGTCGTCACTTGCGGCATCTTCTGCGTTATCGACATGGCTATGGGTTACTTCTTCGCCTTTAAGGCCCGTATGGTCGGCCAGTACACGGTGCCCGACATGTTCGGAAAGGCCTTCGGAAAGAAAGCCCAGCTGGTAAGCGGCATCGCCTACTTCCTCTACATGGGCGTTTTCGCCTCTGCCGAGGTTCTGGCCATCGCTTTGGTGCTGAACTTTGTATTTGGCATGTCCACCTCTCTGGCCATCATCCTGTCCGCTGCTTTCGTGGTGGTCTACTGCTTCACCGCCGGACAGTACGCCGTGTTCATCACCGACTTTATCCAGTACCTGCTGATGGTGCTCGGCCTTGCCTGCCTGTGCTTCTTCTGCTTCGGTTCCGTTATGGGCGAGGGCAACACCGCTCTGGTCGCCAAACTGGCCGAGGTCTGGAGAGATCCTCTGCAGTTTACTCCTATTTCCAACTACTCCACCACTCAGGTCATCGGCTTCTCCATCACCGGCCTGGGCGCCATCATGAGCCCTCTGTATTTCTCCCGTGCGTTCTCGGCCAAAACCGCCAAGATCGCTCGCGACGGTATCCTCTCTTCCCTGTATGCCATGGTATCGCATGACTGGATGCTGATGATCATCGGTATCGCTTCTGTCGTGCTGCTGGGCACCTCCGGTATGGAAAACGCGGAGCAGGCTACTCTGTACCTTTCCGCTCATGTTCTGCCCGTCGGTATCTGCGGCATCGTGTTCGCCGCTCTGGTATCTGCCGGCCTTTCCACCGTCAACAGCTCCTTTATCGCCGGCGCCTCCAACCTGGGCCGCGATATTTACCAGAAATTCATCAACCCCAAGGCCACTCAGAAGCAGATCGTCAACGTCGGCCGTATCGGCATCGTGTTCCAGGCCGTTCTCACCGTCGTGATCAGCCTGTTTGCCGATTCTCTGGTTCATCTGTCCTATCTGATCGGCCAGGTTTCCCAGCCTATCTTCATTGTCCCGATCCTGGCGATCTTCTTCCACCGCAAACCCAAAACTCTGCCCGCCTGCTTCCTCTCCATGGGCCTCGGCGCTGCCTTCTCTGTTACCTGGCTGCTGCTGGGTGAGCCCAACCTGTTCGGCATCCCCATGGCTGCCGGTATGTTCGGCATCATCGGCTCCGCCATCGGTTACTTTGTGGGCAACTGCTTCGGCACCAAGCACCCCGACGTTTGGGAAGCTATGAGACGCGGCGAGCTGGCTGCTGAGTAAGGAGGGAACATAATATGTCTAAAACTGTCAAAAACATCGTTTACAGTTTGGGTCTGGTGATCTATCTCGGCATTATGGTAAGCCTGCTGTGTAACTTTTACATGCCTCTGATCATTGTCCCTGTCGTCGCCTGCACTTGGGGCGCCATCGTGCTGGTCGGCTTTTTGAAGGATCTCAAGCGCTTCAAAGCTGATATCGCCACCGACGCCAACAAGGAGTGGGAGGCCGACGCCAAAGAGTATGAGGCCACTTATGAGGAAGAACCTCACGACATCGAGTGGAGATACGAGACTATCGCGATCATCGGCTTCACCGCCATGTGGGTGATCTACCTGATCGTCGGCTTTGCGGCCCGCTGAGTACAGACACTCTTTTTTACCTTTTCAGGCCGGGACGGCGGAACTTCCGTCGCCCCGGCCGCTTTTCTCAAACGATTTTCTGCCTGAAGGAGGAACAAAACCGTGAAATACATGATCCCTTCCTGCGACACCATGGCGGCTCTGGGCAACTCCACCGCCACCGGCTGCAACATCCTTGCTAAAAACAGTGACCGCGATGTTACCGAGTCTCAGCCGCTCATCGCGTTTCCCGCCGCCGATCACGAACCCGGCGAAAAGCTGCAGTGCACCTATATCACCATTGATCAGGTGCCCCACACCTACCGTCTGATCGGCTCCAAACCTTGGTGGATCTGGGGCTTTGAGCACGGTGTCAACGAACACGGCGTGGCCATCGGCAACGAGGCCGCCTGGGCTACCATCCCCGTGGAGCAGGAAAACGGCCTCCTGGGAATGGATCTGCTCCGTCTGGGGCTGGAGCGCGGCAAGACCGCCTATGAGGCTATGCATGTCATCACCGCTCTTCTGGAGAAATACGGCCAGGGCGGCGCCTGTATCTACGGCGGCACCATTCAGGATTTTGCCTATCACAACCTGTTCATGATCGCGGACCGCAAAGAGATCTGGCTGCTGGAGACCGTCGGCCGCCACTGGGCCGCCAAAAAGCTCACCGATACGGCCTGCATCTCCAACATCTACACCATCGAGGAAGATTTTGACGAGTGCTCCGAGGGCCTGGTGGAGTTTGCCGTGGAGCGCGGCCTGCACAACCCCGGCGAACCCTTTAACTTCTCCAAGAGCTTTATCCTGTTCCAGAGCGGTTTCATGTCCGGCCATCCCCGCCACTACCGCATGAAAAAATTCCTGGCGGACCACAAAGGTTCCCTGGCCGTGGAGGATTTCTGGAATATCCTTCGGGATCATTTTGAAGGCACTGTCATCGAGCCCCGGTTCGACCCCGCCTCGGTCTGCGACTGCACCATCTGCATGCACGGGGAAAACCCCGGCGCCTGCATCTCCGCTGCCAGCATGGTGATGGAAATGCACGACAGCGAGTATCCGGAGCTCTACTTTACCTACTGGGGCTCCATGTGCCCGCCCTGTACTTCCTTCATGATCCCCTTCTACAACACCGGGTATATCCCCGAAAAGCTGGGCCGCGGCACCAACAAATACAGTGACGACTCTTTCTGGTGGAAGGTTTACCGCATGTCCACCGGCGTGGAGGCAAACTACAACAAATACATCGGCCTGGTGCGCAACGCAAGGGAGCCCATGGAAAAAGCATTCCGCAGCGCCGCCAAGGATACCGAGGCCAAGGCGCTGGAGCTGCTGAAAGCCGGCAAGGCCGAAGATGCCCGCGCCCTGCTCAACGCCTTTACCGACCAGTGTCTGGATCAGGTGGATGAGGCCGTTTCCAGAATCACCGAAGCCATCGAAAAAGACCTGTCCGAACACCCCGGCAGCGTTTACCGCGCAGCCTATCTCAAGGCTCTGAAGGAAAAGACCGGGATGTAATTTTCTTAAGGCTTGCTTGTTATCTCTATATTACTTCCTCAAAACCCCGGAAGGGACGGCGGAATACCACCGTCCCTTCCGGGGTTTTTATGGAAAAAGGGAGCTTGTGTTTACCGGCCGCGGGCGGGCTGCTGCTGGGTGACGCAGTGGATATTTCCGCCGCCGTATACGATCTCACGGGTAAAAACGCCCACCACCTCCCGGCCGGGGAATACCTTCCGCAGCTGCTCCAGCGCAAGGGCATCATTTTCATCTCCATACTGCGGAACGATAACTCCGTCGTTGACGAGCAGGAAATTAAGGTAAGAGGCAATGCAGAGGTCCCCCGCCTGCCGCGGCGCCGTCCCGGGCACCCGGTCCAGGCAAAAGCCCTCCCCCAGCGTCACCGGCTTTTTGGTGCAGCAGAGCTTATGCACCCGAAGCTTTCTCCCCCGGGCGTCGGTCATGCCGCACAGCTCCCGGTAAGCCGCCTGAAGCGGCCGGTAAAAGGGGTGCTCCGGGTCGTCGGTATACAGGCAAAGGGCCTCCCCCGGCGCCGTAAAACATGCCACATCGTCAATATGACCATTTGTCTCCTCCGGGTCGATACCATCCTTCAGCCAAAGCACTTTCTCGCATCCAAGGTACTCACACAGTGTTTTTTCGATCTCTTCCCGAGTCATATGCGGGTTTCTCCCCTTGCTCAGCAGGCACATTTCGGTGGTCAGCACCGTGCCCTCGCCGTCTACATGGAAGGATCCGCCCTCCAGCACGAAACCCTGTGTCCGGTAGGAATCCACCCCCTCCAGCTCACACACCTTCCGGGCCACCAGGTCATCCTGGTCCCAAGGGAAGTAAAGGCCGTCCTCCAACCCGCCCCAGGCATTGAATTCCCAGTCCACAGCCCGCAGTTCCCCTGCCGCGTTGCGGATAAATGTGGGGCCGCAGTCCCGGATCCAGGCGTCATTGCTGGTCATCTCCGCCACGCGGATCTGCCCCGGCAGCTGCTCCCGGCAATTGACATACTGCTCCGGGGAGGCCAGCACCGTCACCTCTTCAAAGCGGGATATCGCCTTAGCCACCTCCGCAAAAGCCGCCTGAGCGGGCTTTGCTCCGTCTCTCCAGTTGTCCGGCCGCTCCGGCCAGAGCATCCAAACCTTTTCCTGCCGTTCATACTCTGCCGGCATCCAGAACCCGTCTTTTTTCGGGGTGGAACCCGTGATCCGCCTTGCCATCCGTCATTGCTCCTTTCCCTCTGCCTCAATGGGCTTTTTCGTCTGTTCGGAACAGATGCCCGCGTCTATTTTTTCAAACCGGCGAAGCCGTTTTCCGTCCCGCTCTATTGTCTCATTCCACATGGCGGCGGGGCGCACCCACAGGCCATGCTCCCCATATAAAGCCCGGTACACCACCATGGGCTCCAGGGTCTCAGAGTGCAGAGCCGTCCCGATCACCTCGTATTCCCCGCCTTTAAAATGCCGGTAACGTCCCGGCTCGATCTCCGTCTTTTCCAAAAACCGTTCCTCCTCTCCGCCACAGCATGTCTGCGGCAAAACAGTGTCTCTTTTACCGCACAGTATTTGTCCGCCAGACACACCAGCATCCCCTCCCGGGTGTGCGGCGGCGTTAAGGTAAGCGGCCACATATGCCGCAGAATGATATCCCGCTCCGTGGGAGTAAGGGGAAACCTCCGGCTGGCGTTTTGAAGTGCCGTACGCGGGTGGGTAAAGCCATGAAGACCTTTTCGTCCCCCTTTTTTATGCCAGTCGTAAAGAAAAAAGTCATGCAGCAGCGCCCCGGTGACCAGGCTGCGCACATCCGCCTTACAGTGCAGCCGGCGGCACCAGTAAAAGCTCCGTCTAGCCACACAGAGGCTGTGGTTCAGGCAGGTCACCTCCCCGTGCTGACAGTAATTTTGCATCTCCCGCACCTTGGCATCCCGCAGCAGCGGCCCGGCACAGCGCCAAAAACAGGCCTCTTCCTGTTCTGTCAGCCTCATTCTTCCCACCCCCAGGCTGTGTTTTTATCTTACGCCCGCCAAAAGATCGATCACCGTTTTGCAAACGGTCAGGCGGTAAAAAGCCCCGGCGTTAAGAAGCCGGGGCTTTTCTGTCAAACCGATCAGTATTCCATTCCAAGACGGACAGCCCGCATATTGGGCTCCAGCAGATGCTGTTTTTTGGGCGGAACACACTTGGAGATCGCCTTCTCCACCGCCTCCTCCGTGGCAAACCCGGTGTGCTTCAGCAGCGTACCCAGCAGGATGATGTTGGCAAGACCGGAAAGCTCCTTTTCGTTTGCCAGAGCCGTGGCGGGCACATACACGCAGGTGATGTCGGTGCGGCTGCACTTTTTGTCCACCAGGGTGCTGTCGATGACGGCAATGCCGCCGGGAACCACCGCATCGATAAATTTATCGTAGGACTGGATGTTCATGGCCAGCAGCGCCCCCGGGGCCAGCACCAGCGGAGAGCCGATGGGGTCATCCGAGATGCAGACACTGCAGTTGGCGGTGCCGCCGCGCATCTCAGGGCCGTAGGAGGGCAGCCAGGATACCTCTTTCCCGTCCATCAAGCCGGAATAGGCGGCCACCTTGCCGGCAAACAGGATGCCCTGTCCGCCGAAGCCGGCCAGCAAAATGTTCTGTAACGCCATTATTTGTCCCCTCCCGTCGTGTCTTTGTAAACGCCCAGAGGATAATAGGGCAGCATGTTGTCGCGCAGCCACTGCAGCGCCTCCGCGGGGGTAAGGCCCCAGTTGGTGGGGCAGGAAGAGACCACTTCTACAATGGAAAAGCCCTTTTTGTCGATCTGGGTCTGGAACGCCTTCTTGATCGCGGCCCCAGCCTGACGCACATGGGCGGGGGTGTCCACCGTCACACGCTCGGCGTAGGCCACGCCGGAGAGGGTAGAGAGCATCTCGCACACCCGCACAGGGTAGCCCGCTGTCTTGACGTCGCGCCCATAGGGAGTAGTCTGGGTCACCTGGCCGGGCAGGCTGGTGGGGGCCATCTGTCCCCCGGTCATGCCGTAGATGGCGTTGTTGACAAAGATCACCGTGATATTCTCTCCCCTGGTGGCGGAGTGCACCGTCTCGGCCGTGCCGATGGCGGCCAGGTCTCCGTCGCCCTGATAGGTGAAGATCACATTGTCAGGCAGAGAGCGTTTCAGGCCGGTGGCCACGGCGGGGGCACGTCCGTGGGCCGCCTCCACCATATCACAGGCAAAATAATCGTAAGCCATGACCGCGCAGCCCACAGGGGCCACGCCGACCGCCCTGTCCTCCACGCCCAGGGCATCAATGGCCTCCGCTACCAGGCGGTGGATAATACCGTGGGTGCAGCCGGGGCAGTAATGGGTCGGCACGTCCAGCAGCGCCTTGGGTCTTTCAAATACAACTGCCATTATCTTACACCTCCCGCAATCTCTTTGATCTGCTCCAGCACCTCGCCGGGGGCGGGGATCACGCCTCCGGTGTGGCCGAAGAAACTCACCGGGCGCTTGCCGTTCACCGCCAGGCGGACGTCGTCCACCATCTGGCCCATGCTCATCTCAACACAGAGGAAGTGCTTCGCGGTCTCCGCCGCCTTCTGAATATTCTTGACCGGGTAGGGCCAAAGAGTGATCGGGCGGATCATACCGGCCTTGATCCCCATCTCGCGGGCGGTATTGACGGCACTCTTAACAATACGGGCGGTAGCACCGTAGGCCACCAGCACGATCTCGGCGTCCTCCACCAGGTATTCCTCCGCTCTCGCCTCGGTCGCTTTGATGGTCTCATAGCGCTGGAAGCGGTCGACGATGGTCTTTTCCAACTGGTCAGGCTTTAAATACAGGGAATTCACGATATTGTGAGGGCGTTTCCCCTTGTGGCCGTTCGTGGCCCAGGGCTTTTCAGGCAGCTTTACTTCGGCAGCCTCCTCCGGGAAGGAGACAGGCTCCATCATCTGCCCCAGCATACCGTCGGCCAGGATCATGGCGGGCATGCGGTAGGCGTCCGCCTTTTCAAAGGCAAGGCCCACCAGGTCCACCATCTCCTGGATGGTGGAGGGCGCAAACACCAGCACATGGAAATCGCCGTGGCCGGTGGCCCGGGTGGCCTGCCAGTAGTCGGCCTGGGAGGGCTGGATGCCGCCGAGGCCGGGGCCGCCTCGCTGAACGTTGATGATCAGGCAGGGCAGGTCCGCTCCCGCTATGTAAGAGATCCCCTCAGATTTTAAAGAGATGCCGGGGGAAGAGGAGGAGGTCATAGCCCGAACGCCGGCCGAAGCCGCGCCGTACACCATATTGATGGCCGCAATCTCAGATTCCGCCTGCAGATAGGTACCGCCGATCTTGGGCATCTTCTTTGCCATATAGGCGGCCACCTCGGTCTGCGGGGTGATGGGATAACCGAAGAAATGGCGGCAGCCGCTCCGGATGGCAGCTTCGGCCAGGGCTTCGTTGCCCTTCATTAAAATTCTCTCTGCCAATGTTGTCACTACCTTTCCACTTTGATTGCACAGTCAGGACACATGGAAGCGCACATGGCACATCCGATGCATTTTTCCATATCGATGACCCGCGCCGGATGGTACCCCTTGGCGTTGATTACATCTTTGGCCAGTTCAATAATCTTTTTCGGGCATGCCGTGGTACACAAAGCACAGCCTTTACAGACATTTACACTTATGGTAACTTTCGCCATACTCTTTTCCTCCTGTTTCACGAAATTATATTTCCACACCAGACGGTGTCGTTGTCATGGGCGCTCCCAGGGAGGACGCACATAGATATCCACCGGGTAAAAGCTTCCCTTCCCCAGCTTCGGTGCCAGGTCTCGCCGCACCGCGGTGCCCCACAGGGGCAGACCGGCCGCCTCCGCCGTCCTTTCGGCGTGGGCAATGGAGGCGAGGATATCCCCGGGGGAGGTCTCTCCCGCAAGGTTTGAGTTGTTGAGAAGGGCGCTACCCTTTAACCGGGACGCCGCTTCGATCTCCCGCAGCACCTGCAGTGCCTCCTGCGGTTCCCGGGTAAGACAGCGAAAAAAGTTTACCACATAGATCATGCGGTAATCCCGCCGCGAGGCCTCAGCCGCATAGCGCCCCAGGGCAAAGGCCCCGGCGTCGTCCCCGCCCACGTCCACGATCACCCGCCCGGGAAACTCTCCGGAAAACGCAGCGGAGATCTCCGGCCCAAGGGCGGGGATATCAAGGTTCGTGTTGGCAAACTGCGGTGCCATCACCCGGATCCCCTTTTCTGCCATCTGCCCGGCAAAGTCGGCAGACCGGAAATAAGGGTTTACGATGTCCAGATCTACAAGGGTCACCTCTTCGCCCCGGGCTTTCAGGTCTGCCGCAAGGTTTACCGCAAGGTTGGTCTTTCCGCTTCCGTAATGGCCGGTGACAATATTGACCTGCCCCAAATGTTCCAGCACAGCCGCGCCCTCCATTCCCCTCCGCCCTGCGGCGGACAAACTGTTTTTGTTTATTATATCACTTTTCACAGGGCATCACAACGGCGAAGCCGTGGTAAAAATCACCCATCTTGCTTTTTGAGCCCGAAGGGAAAGTGTGAAAATTCTACACAAAACTCTCTCATCTGCATTTTTCACTTTTTGCCGCGTTTGCTCTATAATATAACACATTTTTTCAAAAAATCAAAAATTCTTTTCGAAATATTGGCAATTTAAAAAATCTTTCTCTTTTCCATTTTCTCTTCCAAACGCAGAAAAGCTTCCCCGCACCGTTGGGGAAGCTTTTAAACCGTGTCTTTTATGTAAAACACCGCTTTACTGCGAAACCTTCATTCGAAGCCTCAGCTTATCCGCGATCATTGCGATAAACTCGCTGTTGGTGGGCTTTCCGCGGGAGTTGTGGATCGTATACCCAAAATAGGCGTTCAGGGTATCGATGTCTCCCCGATCCCACGCCACCTCGATGGCATGGCGGATGGCGCGCTCCACCCTGGAAGACGTGGTGGAGAACTTCTTCGCCACCGCCGGATACAGCAGTTTGGTCACCGACCCCATAATATCCGGATCCTCCACCGAGAGAATGATCGCCTCTCTCAGATAATGGTAGCCCTTGATATGCGCGGGCACGCCGATCTGATGAATGATCTCGGTCACCATCAGCTCGATATCCTGTTCCGCCGCACCAAAACGCAGGGTTTTGATATCGGACGCCGGAGAGGCCTTGTCGGCGCCCAGCAGCTGGACGATCCGCTCCACCAGCACTTCGTCGTCAAAAGGGCGCAGAAAATAATAAGACGCGCCGGATGACAGGACCTCGCTTTGCAGGACGGCGTTGTCAAAGCTCGATAAGATCATAAACAGCGGTTTGGGAGAGATCCCCTGATTTTTCACATGGTTCATCACACCGATGGCATCCAGTTTCGGCATAAAAATATCACACAAAACCACATCCGGCTTTTCGCTGGCAATCGCCTCCGCCAACTTCTGGCCGTCCTTGGGCACGATCACCGCTTCCAGGCCGTAAGTCTTCAGAAGGTTGGAACATGGAACCACAAAATCCCTGTTCTCATCGGCAATGATCACCTTGCGCTTGTTGTCCATGAAAGTTTCCTCCAAATAACCTTTTTTCTCCTACCCTACCGTTCTCTTTTTCCATATATTACCACAATTTTACAGATTCCGCAAGGCAAATCCTACATTTAGACTTCCTATCTTCCAGCCAAAAATTTGTATATTTTTTCACTATTCACCCCGCTCTGTTTCGACAAAATTCGCAGTTTGATACATATTTTCCGCAAAAATTCCGTATCCCCGGGCAGGGTCGTTGACAAATACATGGGTCACGGCGCCTACTAATTTTCCATTTTGCAGAATGGGGCTGCCGCTCATGCCCTGCACGATTCCCCCGGTTTTTTCCAAAAGCACCGGGTCTGTGATACGAATCACCATGTTTTTGGTGGGGGATTCGTCGGAAAAATTCACCTTTTCGATCTGGATCGCAAATCCCTGGGGCTGACTGCCGGAAATCGTGGTCAGGATACTGGCCGGGCCTTCCTCCACCTCCTGCCGGTACCCCAAAGGGATCTGATAGGGATTGACGTAGGAGAGCTCCAGGGTACCAAATACGCCTGTTTCGCTGTTGAGCTTGAGGGAACCGATCCTGCCATCTTGCCGGAAGCTCCCCCGCAGTTCTCCCGGCGAACCGGAGCGGCCCTTTACCACAGAGGAGATCGTCACATCCACAACCTCCCCCGACATCAGCGGAAGCAGTTCCCGGGTATCCACGTCGCATACTCCATGGCCCAGGCCCGCAAAAATGCGGCTGTCAAAATCGCAAAAAGTCAAGGTGCCGATCCCGGCGGAGGAATCCCGCACCCAGATCCCCAGTTTGTAGCTGCCGTCTGCGGCGCAGCGCACAGGGTAAAGGCGGGCGGTCTTTTTCTCCCCTCCGCGGCTGTACTGGCACAGGACCACATCTCCGCCGCTTTGCGCTACCACCCGGGCCACTTCTTCATTCCCGGCCACCTCTTTCCCATTGAGGGAGAGGATCATATCCCCCATCTGGAGCCCTGCCTCTTTGGCCGGGTTGACCAAACCATCGGCAGTTTCCACGCTGCTCATCCCCACCACCATGACGCCCCGGGTAAACATTTTAATCCCAAAGGGAGTTCCCCCGGGAGCCACCACCACCCGGTCCACTACCTCTACCGTCACCGGTTTGAGTTCCAGCCCTCCCCAAAGCTTCAGATCGGTAGTATAGAGGTTTCCTGCGGCGCCATAAGTCTCCTGCAGCAGCTCCCGGCCCTGCTCTGAGGTTTTAATGTCAAAGCCCGAATGGATGGCAAAGGGTTCCCCCTCCGTCACATAAAAACGGTCCGGCAGAGTATCGTTTAAATACCCGATCAGGGCAAGCAGAGGGATCGATACTCCCGTCAGCAGGGCGCTGCATCCTTTAAAAAACTTTTTTGTCCGCTGCATTCTTCTTCCCAGCCTCTCTTTCTCTGTGGTTCTCTGTATCCAGTTTCCCCTGAGCGGTTTTTGATTATGAAAGGCAAAATCACCATCCCTTGGAGATTTCGGGATATCCAAATAAAAGCGGGCCAATACAAAATGTTTTTCCATTTGCTCCCCTCTGTTTTTCCCAATTGTAAAGTTTCAGGTCACATCTTGCCGTATTTAGTCAGATGTGGTAAAGTAAAAATAACTGAACCGATACAAAAAATAAAAAGGAGTGGGAATTATGGAAAGGAAGCACCTTGCGCGGCGAGCTGCTGCGCTGCTGTGCACCGCGGCGCTGTTTGCTGCCTCTGTGCCGCTGAGTGCCTCTGCGGAAGAGGTATCTGCCGGCCGGGCCTTAAACTCGCTGCAAAACGGCGGTATGATCTCGGTGGCAGATCTGGAAGAAGTGGCGCTGGACTACGAAAAGGTCTCCGATGACTTTTTGGAAACAGTTGCAGATGAGGACGAGATCTCCGTCTCCCTCTTGAAAAAGCTTGCTGTGTCCCACAGCCTGCCCACCCAGTATTTCCAGCGGTTTATCGACGACAGCTTTGTCTTTAAAATGGGCAGCCAGTTCCAGTACATACCGGTGGACGATACCCTGCCCAAGCACAGCTACAACTGGGATAACCTGGATGACTGGTACGGGGAAAAGGAATACAATGTGGGCAGCGAAGCCCGGGCAGTAAAGGTTATCGACGTCTCCTCTTATCAGGGCGATATCAACTGGAAAAAAGTAAAAGCCGACGGCGTGGATTACGCCTTCATCCGGCTGGGCAACCGGGGCTATACCGAGGGGACGCTCAACCTGGATAAAAAATTCTATCGGAACATGGACCGGGCCACCGACGCGGGTGTGCAGGTGGGCGTCTATTTCTACTCTCAGGCCACGAGCACGGAGGAAGCCCGGGAGGAAGCCCAGTTTGTTCTGGACGCCCTGGAAGGTTACAGCCTGGGGTTGCCGGTGGTCTTTGATATCGAGGGCGCGCAGAACAGCAGCTACCGCACCTATGGTCTCTCCGCTCAAACCAATACCAACATCGTCAAAGCTTTCTGTCAGAAGATAGAAAACGCCGGGTACGATGTCATGTATTATTCCTACTGCAAGTTCCTCATCGAACAGCTGGATATGTCCCAGCTGCAGCAGTACGACCTGTGGATGGCACAGTATTATGATGTCCCCTTCTTCCCCTATAATTTTAAGATCTGGCAGTATGACTATAAAGGACAGGTGGACGGCATCAGTACTCCTGTGGATATGAACCTGATGTTCCTCGACTATGTCCCCAACGCGGTTTGAAAAAACATTTTAAATAAAAGAGAGTTTTGAAGCCGGATGGGTCTCTGCCGCCTTGAAGGGGCTGTCCTGTATTCACAAACTCTCTTTTTAAAGCAGTAAAAACGCCTCAGGGCGCCGGAAAGCGGCTTTCGCTTTCCGGCGCCCTGTTTTTATTTTTCCCCCTGCGGGAGCTCACCGTTCCAGAAAAGTTCCTCTGCCTCTGCCTTTTTCCGCCGCCGGTGCTTCATGGGGATCACCAGGGAAGAGATGACCGGTACAGCCGCGCAGCAGCCCAAAAGCGCCGCCACCTGCCGGCCCGACAGCGGCACTGTCCTGAAAATAAAATTCATGGAGGGCAGCCAGATGCTCGCCGCCAATACCGCCGCCGAAACGCCCACCGCCCCGATCAGTCTCCAGTTGTTCAGCACCGGGATGCCGAAAAGCCCTTTCTCTTCGCTCTTGCACTCAAACACATGGATAAGCTGGGTGATCACCAGAGCGGCAAAGGCCCCCGTGCGGGCACAGGCAAGGTCACCGGTGCTGCGGTAAAAGGAGGTGAACACCAGCAGCGTCGTCAGTCCGATGAGAGCCCCGCGAAACAGGATAGTCGTCAAAAGCCCTCCGGAAAAGATCCCCTCGCTTTTCCTTCTCGGGCGGCGTTCCATTACGTCCGGCTCCGGCCCCTCCAGCCCCAGGGCAATGGCGGGCAGTCCGTCGGTGGCCAGGTTGATAAGCAGGATCTGGATGGGCAACAGCACCACCGGCATCCCCATGAGCATCCCCATAAACATGGTGACGATCTCCCCGATGTTGCAGGAGAGCAGATAGCGGATAAACTTTCGGATGTTGCTGTAGATGACCCGTCCCTCTTCAATAGCGGTGACCAGCGTGGCAAAGCTGTTGTCAAGCAGCACCACCGAGGCCGCCTCCCGTGTCACATCGGTCCCCCCCGCCATAGACACCCCAATATCGGCCTCCTTGACGGCCGGAGCGTCGTTGACCCCGTCGCCGGTCATGGCCACCACCTGTCCCCTTGCCTTGAAAGCCCGCACGATGCGCAGCTTATGAGCGGGGCTCACCCGGGCAAAAACCGCAATGCGTTCCAGACGCCGGGCAAGCTCCCGGTCGTCCATCCGGTCCAGCTCCGCCCCGGTCACCACCTCTCCGCCCGGCCGCAGAATACCGATCTCCGCAGCGATGGCTGCCGCCGTGGCCCGGTGATCTCCGGTGATCATCACCGGGCGTATCCCCGCTCCGCGGCACTTTTCCACCGCCGGCGCCGCCTCTTTTCTGGGAGGGTCTATCATTCCGGTAAGGCCTAAAAAGATAAGCTCCCGCTCTTCTGCCTTCTCCCCGGCTGCCATCGGCCTCCAGGCAAAGGCCAGTACCCGCAGCGCCTTGCCTGCCATTTCCTCGTTGGCGTCCAAAATCCGTTTTCTCATCTGCGGGGTCAGCAGGCGCCGCTCTCCGCCCTCCTCACACCAGGTGCAGCTGTCAAGGATATAATCCGGCGCGCCCTTCGTAAAGAGCAGCCGCTCCCCTCCCCTGGCCTCCACCTCCACGCTCATGCGTTTGCGGACAGAGTCAAAGGGGATCTCCCCTGTCCGGCGGTACTGCTCCGCCATGCTCCCCGCGGTCACCCGGGCCTTGGCCGCCATAATCAGAAGGGCCGCCTCGGTGGGCTCCCCCTCCACCGACCACTCTCCCAAAGACCGGTTGACCGCCCTGTCCCGGCCGAAATCCTCCTCCCCTCCGGAGAGGGAGGCGTTGTTGCAGCACACCGCGGCGGCAAACAGCCGCTGTACCTCCTCCATGGAGGAGAGCGCCGCGCGCCGCCCGTCCTCCTGCAGCTCCCCGCCCTTTTCGTAGCCGGAGCCGGTGACGGAAAGGTGGTGGGAGAGGGTAAACACCTCCTTCACGGTCATGCGGTTCTCCGTCAGGGTGCCGGTCTTGTCCGAGCAGATCACCCCCGCGCAGCCCATGGTCTCCACCGCATGAAGTCGGCGGATCAGCGCTCCTCTTTTGAGCATCCGGGAGACCGCCAGCGCCAGGGCGATGGTGACCACGGCAGGCAGCCCCTCGGGGATGGCCGCCACCGCCAGGGAAATGCCCGTGAGCAGCATGTCGAACACCGGCTCCCCTCTCAGGATACCGGTAGCCGTGACCACGGCGCAGATGGCCAGACACCCCACACCGATATATTTCCCCAAACCGGAGAGCTTCTGCTGCAGGGGGGTCTTTTCCTCCTCTATCTCCCCCAGCATCCCGGCGATTTTTCCCATCTCGGTGGCCATGCCGGTGTCGGTGACCACCGCCCGGCCGCGGCCCTTTACCACGGTGGTGCCCATATACACGAAGCTCTCCCCCGCCTGCTTGGATACCGGGGCCGACTCCCCGCTGAGCATGGCCTCGTCGGTCTGCAGGGAGGTCGCCTCCAGCAGTCGGGCATCCGCGGCCACACGGTCTCCGGCTTCTAGCAGCAGCAGATCCCCTGGCACCACCTGCGCGGCGGGCACCTGTACCGGCCTGCCGTCCCGCAGCACCCGGGCCCCGGGCGCCGCCAAGTTTTTCAGCGCCTCCATGGTCCTCTCGGTGCGAAACTCCTGAACAAAACCTAAAATGCCGTTGACCAGCACGATGACCACAATGGTCAGCGCCTCCACCGTCTCCCCCATAAACACTGAGATCACCGTGGCCGCCAGCAGGATCATAATCATAAAATCCTTAAACTGGTTGGCCAGGATCTTCATGGGGTGAAGGCGCCGCCCTCCCTGAAGCAGGTTTTCCCCGTGTTCAAACAGCTTCTTCTCCGCCTGCGCCGTAGTAAGTCCTTGCTCTGCCCTGTGTTCGTTTTCCCGTCTTGCCATTGCCCTGTCCTCCTGCCTGCGCGTCTTCTGCTTTGCGCTTCATAGAGCTTTTGCCCTTCTGTCCCATGTCTATTCCCGGCGTGTCCTTTTTATGTCCGCTTAGTCCCGGCAAGCCTTTACGAACCGTCCCGGTTGTTGTACAATATCCTCAGATACTGCGCAGGGGGGCGAGACGGGCCGTGAAATTTATCCATACTTCCGACTGGCACATCGGCCGGGTGCTAAACGATTTTTCTCTGCTGGAGGATCAGCGCCATCTGCTCACAGGGCTGGAGGCGCTGCTGGAGGAGGAGCGCCCCGACGCCCTTGTCGTCGCTGGGGACCTCTACGACCGCTCCGTCCCCCCCGCGGACGCCGTGGCGCTTTTGGGCGGCTTTTTAAACCGCGTGGCCGGGGAAATGAACATCCCTGTCCTGGCGGTGAGCGGCAACCACGACAGCCCCCAGCGCCTCTCCTTCGGGGCGCCGCTGCTGCAGCGCTCCGGGCTGTTTTTAGAGGGCGTCTACCGCAAGGATATCGCCCGGGTCACCCTGCAGGACAGCCTGGGTCCGGTGCATTTTTATCTGCTCCCCTACGTAGAGCCCGCCCTGGTGCGGGCGGATTTTCCGGAGGAGACGGTCAAAAGCTATGACGACGCTTTCCGGGTGGTCATCGGGCATAACCTCCCCGCTGTCGACCTCACCGCCCGCAACGTGCTGGTGGCCCACGGCTTCTTCTCGTATTTAAAAGATCCCGATTCCGTGGCCCGCAGCGAGTCGGAGGTGTCCCTGGGCGGGAGCGACCTGATCGACGCCCGCCATATGGACCCCTTCGACTACGCCGCCTTAGGGCATATCCACCGCCCCCAGTGGGTAAGGGAGCCCCGGATGCGCTACTCCGGCTCGCTGTACAAATACTCCGTGTCGGAATGGGAAAACGAAAAATCCGTCACCGTGGTGGAGTTAGGAGAAAAGGGAAGCTGTTCAGTTTCTCTGCGCACCCTCCCCGCCCTGCGGGATCTGCGGGTGCTGGAAGGGGATTTCGACTCCCTTCTCGCCGAAGAGCCCGAAGAGGCCGGGCGGGAGGACTATATATTTGCCCGTCTCTCCGACCGGACGCTCATCCCCGGGGCCATGGCGCGGCTGCGCACGGTGTACCCGAATATTTTGGGGCTCTCCCTCTCTTCCGGCGGTTCCGGGGAAACCCTTTCGCAGGATTTCCGCACCAAAAGCCCGGAGGAGCTGTTTGATGATTTCTGCCTTGCCGTTACCGGCGAGCACCCCACGGAAGAAGAACAGGCGGAGTTCCTCTCCGCCTTGAAGGAGGTGGCCCCATGAGACCGCTGCGCCTCACCCTCACGGCCTTCGGCCCCTTCCCCGGCACGGAAGAGATCGACTTCACCCTCTTTTCCGGTCAGAATATCTTTCTCATCACCGGCCCCACCGGCGGGGGAAAGACCTCTGTGTTCGACGCCATCTGCTTTGCCCTGTACGGCAAGGCCAGCGGCGGCCGCCGCGGCACGGAAAACTTTAAGAGCGATTTTGCCCCCGACACCGCCACCTGTTCTGTGGTTTTCTCCTTCTCCATCCGCGGGCGGGAGTTTACCGTCTCCCGCTCCCCCGCCCAGTGGCGCAGAAACCGCCGGGACGAGATGGTGTCGGTCCCCGCCAAGGCGGAGCTCACCCTTCCGGACGGGGAGCCCGTCACCGGCGTCACCGCCGTAAACGACCGCATCCGGGATATCATGGGTTTGGACGTGGAGCAGTTTAAACAGACCGCCATGCTGGCTCAGGGGGAGTTCCAGCGCTTTCTCACCGCGGGCAGCCGCGACAAGCAGGAGATCTTCCGCCGCATCTTCGACACCGGGCTGTTTGAAAAGCTCTCCGATATCCTGTCGGAGCGCTTTAAAAAAACGCAGCGGGAACTGGACGCCTCCCGAGACACCCTGCGGGCGCTGGCGCGCCTTCCGGAACTCTCCGGCCCGGAGGCGGATACCCTGCTGGAGCCGGAATACCCCGATTATTCCGCCATCCTGCGCCTTTTGGAGGAGCGGGCGGAGAGCGCCGGGCGTGAGCTTGCCCTTCTGCCCCGCCAAGCGGAGGAGGCGGAGGACGCCCGGGCGGCCCTTCGGCTGGAGGAGCGCCGCTCCAACAACCGCCGCTTAGAGCAGCTTGGCCTGCTGCGGACGCGCCTGGCCGCTTTGGAGGCCGAAGCCCCCGCCGTCAGGGCGGAGGAGGTCGCTCTTGCCCGTCTGGAGGCGGCGGCGGCCCTGGAGGGAAGCTGGGGTTCCCTTATCCGGGCCCGGGACGGCCTTGACGAAGCAGAAAAAAGCCTGCTCGCCGCGGCCGGGGCCCTTACCGGGGCGGAAACGGCCCGCCGCGCCGCCGATGCGGCCCTCCCCCCCGAGGAGGAGACCCGTGCCCGGCGAACAGAGTGGATCGAGCGCATCCGCGTTCTTTCCGGCCAGTTGGAGCAGGCCTCCGCCCTGGAGGAGGAACAAAAACGCCGGGAACTCCTTTTAAAGGAGGCCGCCCGGTGTGAAAAAAACCTCACTGCCTTCCGGCTGCTCTCCCGGCGAGAGGCGCAGAAGCGGGAGCTTGCGCGTATCGGGGGCCTGCGGGGGCAGCTTGCGGCCCTGGAGGACGCCCGGGCGGAATACGGGCGTCTGTGGGAGGAGGCCGAGGGCGCCAGAGCCCTCTACGAGGAGGGGAACCGCGGCTTCTTAAACAGCCAGGCGGGGGTTTTGGCCTCCGCCCTGCGCCCCGGAACCCCCTGTCCTGTGTGCGGTTCCACGCAGCACCCCTCCCCGGCAGCACTCTCCCCCGGGGCGGTCTCCCAGGCCGAGCTCAAACGCCGCAAAGAGCGCTTTGAAGCACTCAGCGCCGGCCTTTCCGGCAAGCGGGAGCAATTCGGCAAGCTTCTGGAGCGCTGGGAGCTTCTCTGCCCCGGCGTCCCTCTCGGCACATGCCCGGAGGACTGGGACGGGCAGGGAGCCCGGGCACAGGACATAAACCTGGGGCAGCTCTCCGCTGAAGCGGCGGAAAAGCTCTCCGCCCTCACCGAAGAGTTTTCCGTCCTCTGCCCCGGGCAGGACCCGGACGACCCCCGCTACACCTCCGCGGAATCTCTGGAGGGCTACACACAGAAGGCCGGCCTTGCCCTGGAGGACGCAGAACGAAAGCTCAAGCAGTCCCAATGGCAGATCGCCCAGCTGCAGGCCTCCGCCCGCGGGGAAAAAGCCGCTTTGGAGCAGGAGCTTTTGGCGGCGCAAAGCGGCCTTAAAAGCTTCGAAGACCACTTTTCCCTGCTCTCCCGGCAGGCCCAAAGCGCCCGGGATGCCTCCGCCCAGTCGAAAGAAGCCCTGCGGCAGTGCGAGCTGCATCTCACCTCCCGCCGGAAGGAGCTGGAGCGCTGCCGGGCTGAATATGAAAAGCTCCTTGCCGCCTCTTCTTTAAAAGGCGAGGAGGAGTTTCTCGCCTCCCTCGAAAGGCTCCCCGAAAAGGAAGCCCTTGCCCGCCATCTGGAGGAGCACCGTGCAGCCCTGCAGGACACCCGCTCCCGGGCTGAGGCGCTGTCGCAGACCCTGACCGAGCCCGCTCCCGCCGACCTGGCCGCTCTGGAGGAGCAGGACCGGGCCCTGCGGGAGCAGATCTCCGCCCTGCGCAAGCGGGAGGGGGAGCTCTCCCTCTGCTGCGCCCGCCTGCGGGAGGCCGGGCAAAAGATCCGGCGGGAACTTGCCCGCTTTGAATCCCTTGACAGGGTATTTCGTCTGCAGAGCCGTCTTGCCGCTCTTACAGAGGGCAGCAACCCCCGCCGGATCTCCTTTGAGCGCTATGTCCTCGCCTTTTACTTCGACCATATCATCGCGGCGGCCAACACCCGGCTGGCCGCCATGACCGGGGGCCGCTACAGTCTCCGCCGCAAGGAGGAGCAGGAAAAATACGGCCGCGCCTCGGGGCTGGATTTAGAGATCGCCGACAGCTATTCCGGAAAGTTCCGGGATGTCTCCACCCTTTCCGGCGGAGAGAGCTTTCAAACCTCCCTGGCCCTGGCCCTCAGCCTGGCCGACGTGGTGCAGGCCTACTCCGGCGGCGTCAGCATCGAGACCATGTTTGTCGACGAGGGCTTCGGTTCTCTGGACCCTCAGGCGCTGGAGAGCGCCGTTGCGGTGCTGATGTCCCTGAAAAACGACGGACGCCTGGTGGGGGTCATCTCCCATGTGGCAGAGCTTAAGGAGTGGATCCCCGCCAAGGTGTCCGTGTCCGCCGGCCGGGAGGGCAGCCGCATCGCGGTATCCCCGGCTTAAAACGCCTTTTCCGGGCACCGTCCGGCTATTTTAAAGACAGAACGGAGTGTTATATATGGCAAAGATCCAGTTCGGTTCCACCGGGATCCGGGTAGAGAAAAACGGTTTCGGCGCGCTGCCCCTGCAGCGCATCCCCGTAGAGGAGGCCGCAGGGCTCATGCGCCGGGCCTTTGAGGGCGGCATGGAGTTTTTTGACACCGCCCGCGCCTATTCCGACAGCGAAGTAAAGATGGGCCTTGCCTTTGAGGGGGTACGCCAAAAGGTCGTCATCGCCACCAAAACCCACGCCAAGGACGGCGCCACCCTGCGGGAGCACCTGAAGCAGAGCCTTGCCAACCTGAAAACCGATTATATCGACCTGTACCAGTTCCACAACCCCTCCTCCGTTCCCCGCCCCGGCGACGGCACCGGCCTGTACGAGGCCGCCCTGGAGGCAAAGCAGAAGGGATATATCCGCCACATCGGCATCACCAATCACAGCCTTGCCGTGGCCAAAGAGGCGGTGGAAAGCGGCCTCTACGAGAGCCTGCAGTTCCCCTTCAACTATCTCTCCTCCCCCGAGGAACAGGCCCTGCCGACCCTCTGCGCCCAAAAGGGCATGGGCTTTATCGCCATGAAGGCTATGTCCGGCGGCCTGTTTAGGGACGGAAGGGCGAGCTTTGTCCACATCTCCGGTTTTGCAAACGTCATCCCAATCTGGGGCATCCAGCGCCAAAACGAATTGGATGAGTTCCTCTCCTTGATGAAAGATCCGCCCGCCCTGGACGACGCAATGCGGGAGGTCATCGAAGCCGACAAGCGCTCCCTGCAGGGGGAGTTCTGCCGCGGCTGCGGCTACTGCATGCCCTGCCCCGTCGGCATCGAGATCAACAACGCCGCCCGCATGTCCCTTATGCTGCGGCGGGCCGTCACCGCGCAGTGGACTACGCCGGAATGGCAGGAAAAGATGAAAAAAATCGAAAACTGCCTAAACTGCGGCGCATGCGCCTCCAAATGCCCCTATCACCTAGATACCCCCGCCCTTCTGCGGAAAAACTACGAGGATTTCAAAACCTTTATCGAATAGCCCGTGCCAAAAGTAGAAAGGCCGTCCCCGGAGGGACGGCCTTTTTCACTTGCTTTTTCCGGTACAGACGGCTATAATTGTCGTGTTTACTGTCGTCATCAAAAACCGGGAGGAATTTAAAACATGAAGACCTTTGGGGCAAAGCCCCTCTCCAAAAGCCAGGGCCTTGCGGCCATACTGGTGTGCAGCGTCATGTGGAGCACCAGCGGCCTGCTCATCAAACTCGTCCCCTGGAACGGCATGGCCATCGCTGGCATCCGCAGCCTGATCGCTTCCCTGGTGGTGCTCATCTACATCAAAGTTCTGAAAGCCCGCCTGGTGGTCAACCGTTTCACCCTGCTCAGCGCCCTGCTGCTGTGCTGCTGCCTCACTCTGTTCGTCAGCTCCAACAAGCTCACCGCCTCGGCCAACGCCATCGTCCTGCAGTACTGCGCTCCGGTCTTTATCATCCTCATCAATGCCCTGCTGTTTAAGGTGCGCCCCCGCTGGAAGGACCTCGCCGTGGTAGTCGTAGCTTTGGGCGGCGTCTCCCTGTTTTTCTTCGACCAGCTTCAGGCAGACGGCAGCTATATGCTGGGCAACATCATGGCGCTTGTGAGCGGCATCTTTATGGCTGCCTTTTATATCTGCGGCAGCCGCTCCCCCTCTTTGGAGGAAAACCTCAGCTGCATCCTCATGGGGCAGTTTTTTACCTTTCTGGTCTCCATCCCATTCATGGCCTTTGATCCGCCTGTTCCAACCGTTTCCTCCGTGGCCACTATCCTGTTCCTCGGCATCTTCCAGCTGGGGATCCCTTATATCCTTTACGGGGTAGCCATCAAATCCATGGATGCCCTCACATGCTCCATGATCTCCATCGTGGAGCCCCTGCTCAACCCGGCCTGGACGCTCATCTTTCTGCGGGAAATGCCTGGCATACTTGCCATCATCGGCGCCGTCATCGTGCTCACCGGCATCACCGTCTGGTCGGTGGACGACGCCAAAGCTGCCAAGCGGGCGGCCGTCCAGGACGCCGGGGACAAGGCCTGATTTTGCCGCCGGAAGATAAGACCCGCCGTGCCCCTGTGTTGGGCGTACAGCGGACAATTCGCGGCCCTGCCATATCTGTTCAATCAATGGACACGATTGCAAATTGTTTGTCAAGCGAGGTCTAAGTGTTCAGGAAAAATCTGCTTTCTGCTTTTAAACCAGCAAAACAGCCGCGAGTCATCGTCAAAGACGGGCTTGCGGCTGTTTTTTATTCACCATACCGGCGGTGTCCCTGAGGGAGCCGTTTGTTTTCCCTGTAAAATGAGGGCTACCGCACGGCGGTTTTTTTATCGCCGCGGTTCTGTCATACGGGCGGACCCCCGGCGGAGCAATGTTTTTTATTCCGGGCGCTCCGTCCCGTCCCTACCCACCCGGGCAAGGATCAGCTCCCGGGGTGCCGGAGGCTCTTCTGCAAAGGTGAGTGCCTTCAAATACCGCTCCCGCCCCTGGGCGAAGCGCTCCTCACAGGAGGTATACAGCCGGGCCAGGGCCTCCCCTTTTTCCACCCGGTCTCCCGGTTTTTTGAGCATGACGATGCCCGCGGCGTGGTCCACTGCGTCGCCCTTTTTCTCCCTGCCCGCCCCCAGCAGCACCGAGGCCGTTCCGCAGGCCTCGGTATCCACCGCAGCCAGATATCCGCTCTGCTCCGCCAAAACCTCCCGGCAGAGGGCCGCCTTCGGGAAGAGGGAGAAATCCTCCAGCACCCGTGCGTCTCCCCCCTGGGCTGCCGCCATCTGACAAAGCTTTTCCAGCGCGCGCCCGGAGGAGATCGCCTCCCGCGCCAGAGCCCGGCAGGCGGGGAGCTCCCCTTTCCCGGCCAGATGCAGCATATTGGCGGCAAGCTCCAGGCTCACCCGGGCAAGGTCCTCCGGGCCGCCGCCCCGCAGCACCTCCACCGCCTCCATCACTTCCAGCGCGTTTCCAATGCAGTGCCCCAAGGGCATATCCATATCGGTGATGAGCGCCGTCACCCGCCGCCCCACGTTCTCCCCAATGGCTACCATCTCTCGGGCCAGCGCCAAAGCCTGCTCCTCCGTCTTCATAAACGCGCCGGAACCTGTCTTTACGTCCAGCACGATGGCGTCGGAGCCTGCGGCGATTTTCTTGCTCATAATGCTGGCGGCGATCAGCGGCATGGAATCCACCGTGGCGGTGACGTCCCGCAGGGCGTAAAGCTTTTTGTCGGCCGGCGCCAGGTTGCCGGACTGCCCCGCCACACAGAGCCCTACCCGGCGCACCTGCTCCAAAAAACGCTCCCGGTCCATGGAGGTGCAGAGCCCCGGGATGGACTCCAACTTATCCACCGTTCCCCCGGTGTGCCCCAGGCCGCGGCCGCTCATCTTGGCCACCGGTACCCCGCAGGCCGCCGCCACCGGCGCCGCGATCAGCGTAGTCTTGTCCCCCACACCGCCGGTGCTGTGCTTATCCGCTTTTACCCCCGGGATGGAGGAAAGGTCCACCTGGTCGCCGGAGCGCGCCATGGCCATGGTAAGGCAGGCGGTCTCCGCCTCGGTCATCCCGCGGAAGTACACCGCCATCATCAAAGCGGAGGCCTGATAATCCGGAATCTCTCCCGACGTGTAGCCGTCTACAAAAAAACCGATCTCCACGGGGGTAAGCTCCCCGCCGCCCCGCTTTTTCAGAATGATATCGTACATTCGCATCTGATGCCGCCTCCTTTTCCGCCCTGTACATATAGTATTTCAGTTTTATTGTAGCACCGGAAACATCGGCTTTCAATTGTTCTTTTTTCGTTGACTTTGCCTCTGGGCGGGAATAGAATGAAATCAGCAGTTAAAATTGGAAGGGGAGCGCTAAATGTCTGTAAATTTTGACCGTGTGATCGACCGCAAAAACACCTGCTGCATCAAATATGACTGCGCTGAAAAGCGCGGAAAACCCGCCGATATCCTGCCTATGTGGGTGGCGGATATGGACTTTCCCACTGCGCCTGCGGTGGTGGACGCCCTTCGGGAAGTGGTGGATTTTGGAATTTACGGCTATACCGACTATGATGACAGCTATGTAGAAGCGGTACAGAACTGGTTTGGTACCCGCTTTGGTTGGAAACCGGAGGCGGAATGGCTTACCATCACCCCCGGCGTTGTCTGCGCGGTGGCCGCTGCAGTGCGCGCCTTTACCAACGAAGGGGAGGGCGTCCTGATCCAGACCCCCGTTTACTATCCCTTTGGGGAGGCAATCCGCGGCAACGGCCGCCGGGTAGTGGAAAACCCGCTTGTCCTGCGGGATGGACGCTACACCATGGATTTTGAGGACCTGGAGAACAAGATTCTCTCCGAAAAGGTTCGCCTCCTGATCCTCTGCAGCCCCCATAATCCTGTGGGCCGCGTCTGGAACCGGGACGAGCTGACCCGTCTGGGTGATCTCTGCCACAAGTACGGCGTCGTCGTCATCTCCGATGAGATCCACTGCGACTTTACCTATCCCGGCATCACCCACACCGTACTCTGCTCCCTCAAAAAAGAATACGAGGAAAACGTCGTCACCTGTACCGCCCCCAGCAAAACCTTTAATCTTGCGGGCCTGCAGCACTCCAACATCTTTATCCCCAATCCGGAGCTGAGGGCGCGTTACCAGAAAGTGCTGAATGAGCTCCACATCGACAACGTAGGTATCATGGGCCTTGCCGCCTGCCGGGCCGCCTACCGGCACGGCGCCCCCTGGCTGGAGGAGCTCAAAGCCTATCTGGCCTCCAACCTGGATTACATGCGGGAGTTTATCCGCACCCGCCTGCCCGGCGTCCGCCTGGTGGAGCCGGAGGGCACCTATCTGGTCTGGGTGGATTTCCGGGAGCTCGATCTTTCCCCCGACGCTCTGGAGGACCTGATGGTGAACAAATGCCGCCTCTGGCTGGACCGCGGCAACATGTTCGGCCAGGCCGGTGAGGGCTTCGAGCGCTTTAACATCGCCTGTCCCCGCGCTACTTTGGAAGAGGCGCTCACCCGGGTGGAAAAAGCTCTGAAGGAGCTGTAATCTCTCAAAAAGCAGTGTCGGAACATATCGGAAGCGGCCGGGGAGGAACTTCTCCCCGGCCGCCCCAGCTAAAAGGCGCCGCAGGCCTTTAAGCCCGCGGCGCCCTTTTATTTCTGTATTTTTGTAAAAGCCTTTACCGCTCTTCCCTAAAATAGGGAAGCCCCAAATGGGCGGGCGGCTGGCTTTCGCGGCGCTTGCGCATGCTGACGATCACCAGCACGATAATGGTGACCACATAGGGCAGCATCTTGAAGATCTCCTGAATGCTCACGCCGAGGCTCTGAATGTAATTGTGCACGATAAACAGCCCGCCGAACAGAATGGAGCCCAGGATGCTCATGTTGGGCTTCCATACGGCAAAGATCACCAGCGCGATGGCAAGCCACCCCCGGTCGCCGAAGCCGTCGTTAGACCAGACCCCGCAGGCGTAGTCCATAACATAATACAGCCCGCCCATACCGGCGATCACACTGCCGATGCAGGTGGCAAAGTACTTGTAGCGCCCTACGCTGATGCCGGCAGCATCCGCCGTGGTGGGGTCCTCCCCCACCGCCCTCAGGCGCAGCCCCACCCAGGTGTGGTTGAGCACGAAGGAGGAGACCAGGGCCAGTATAACGGCAAGGTAGGCCAAAAAGCTGTAGGAGAGAAAGATATCTCCAAACCAGCCGAGCTTATCGGCAAAAGGAAGAGTCTGGCGGAAGCATCCGCTGGTGGCCGTAAGGCTGATGGAGGGCATGTCGGTCTTGACCAGCTTGATCAGCGACCCGCCGAAAAAGTTTCCAAAGCCGGTTCCGAAGGTGGTCAGCGCAAGGCCGGTCACGTTCTGGTTGGCGCGCAGAGTAACGGTGAGGAAGGCGTAGAGCAGCCCCATCAAAAGAGAGCCCAACACGCAGGACAGCATCGGGATAGCCACCGCCAAAAAGGGGTTGATGCTCTCCGGGGAGGGGAGGGAGTGTTCATAAAGGAAGGCGCCAATAACGCCGCTGATACCGCCCACATACATGATACCGGGAATCCCCAGGTTCAGGTTTCCGGATTTTTCGGTGATGATCTCGCCGGTGGAACCAAACAGGAGCGGAATTCCCTGGACGACGGCGCGCTGGATAAATGCTGCGATCATGCTGCTTTCTCTCCCTTCTTCAGGCCGCTGCGGCGGATGCTGTAGCTGATAAAGAACTCGCTTCCGATGATGAAGAAGATAATGATCCCGGTCAGGATATCGGAAAAGGAATCATTGAGCCCGAAGATCGTGGAGATCTCCACAGCGCCCTTCTGCAGAAAGACGATCAGGAAGGAGGTGAGGATCATGTACAGGGGGTTAAATTTGGCAAGCCAGGACACCATAATGGCGGTAAAGCCGCGGCCAGCCGCAATATCCCGGGTGATGGTATGGTCGGTACCTCCCACCAGCAGAAGCCCCGCGATACCGCAGATGGCGCCCGAAAGCAACATGGTGCGTACAATGACCTTTTTGACGTTGATACCGATGTAGCGGGCGGTATTTTCGCTCTCTCCCACCACCTCGATCTCATAGCCGTGCTTGCTGTAGCGCAGGTAAACATACAGAAAAACCGTAAGGCCCGCGACAATGAGAATATTGAGCAGGTAATCAGAGCCAAACACCGCCGGCAGCCACCCCGCCTTGGTTTCGCGGTTGATCACGCCGATCTGCCCGGAGCCCTTGGGTACCGACCATTTGTAGGTAAAAAAGGATACCAGCTGAATGGCGATATAGTTCATCATCAGGGTGAAAAGCGTCTCGTTGGTGTTCCACCTGGCGCGGAACAGGGCGGGAATCACCGCCCACAGGGCCCCCGCGGCAATGCTGGCCGCCGCCATAACGACGATCAGCAGCGAAGAGGGCATCCTGTTGCCCAAGAGGATCATACAGGCCGCCGTGGCAAGGCCGCCCGCCAGCACCTGGCCCTCGGCCCCGATATTCCAAAAGCGCATTTTAAACGCCGGCGTCACCGCCAGGGAGACGCACAGCAGCATGGCCACATTCTGCAAAAGGCTCCACACCCGGCGCTTGGTGCCCAGAGCGCCGTCAATCATGGTGGCATAGACGCCGATGGGGTTTTTCCCGGTCAGCACAACGGTGATCAGCGCGCAGACCACCAGAGCCGCCGCCACGGCGGCAACGCGGACAAGCCAGGCCTTCCACCAAACGATGGAGCTGCGTTTAACGATATGAAATTTGGGCTCTCTCCGGCTTTTCTCAGGCATGCTCACAGGCGTCACCTCCATTTGTCTTGGTCATCAGCAGGCCTATCTGCTCCTTGGTCGCGCTGCGCGCGTCCAGAATACCCGTCACCTGGCCGGACCCGATGACAAGAATGCGGTCACACAGCTCCAGCAGCACATCCAGGTCTTCACCCACAAAGATCACGGCCACTCCCTTTTCCTTCTGCTGGTTCAGGAGGTTGTAGATCAGGTAAGAGGAGTTGATATCCAGCCCCCGCACCGGGTAGGCCGCCATCAAAACAGTGGGGGAAGCGGCGATCTCCCGCCCCACCAGTACCTTCTGCACATTTCCGCCGGAGAGGCGGCGCACCGGCGTGTTGACGTCCGGCGTCACGACCTCCAGCTGTTCGATGATACGGTCAGCCAGCCCCTTGGGCTCCTTGCGCTCCAAAAAGAAGGACTTCCCCTTCCGGTAGCTGCGAAGCATCATGTTGTCCACAATATCCATGTTGCCCACCAGGCCCATACCGAGGCGGTCCTCCGGCACAAAGGAGAGCCGCACCCCCAGCTCCCGGATCTGGAGCGGGGTCTTGTCCCGCAGGTTGTCGGTGGAGCCGGTCTGCGGGTTGCGGTAGAGGATCTCGCCGTTCTCCAGATGCTGCAGGCCGGCAATGGCCTCCAAAAGCTCCCGCTGGCCGCTGCCCGCAATGCCCGCGATGCCCAGGATCTCCCCGGACCGGGCGGTAAAGGATACATCGGAAAGCAGCTGAACCCCGTCCCGGCTGACGCAGTTGACATGATCCACCACCAGCCGGTCCTCCGGGTCCTTCGGCTCGCCCCGGTCGATATTGAGGGATATTTTTTTGCCCACCATCATCTCGGTGAGCTCCGCCTCGTTGGTCTCCGCGGTCATCACCGTGCCCACATATTCCCCTTTCCGCAGCACCGAAACCCGGTCGGAGAGGGACAGCACCTCGTGGAGCTTGTGGGTGATGATGATGATCGCCTTTCCGTCATCCCGCATGCGCCGCAGCACCCGGAACAGCTTCTGGGTCTCCTGGGGGGTCAATACGGCCGTGGGCTCATCCAAAATAAGGATATCGGCGCCTCGGTACAGCACCTTGATGATCTCCACCGTCTGTTTCTCCGAAACAGACATCTCGTAGATCTTTTTCATGGGGTCGATCTCAAAGCCGTACTGTTCGCTGATCTCCTTGACCCGCTTTGCGCTGCGCCGGATGTTGAAACGCCCCTTCTCCCCGGAACCCAGCACGATATTTTCCGCAGCGGAAAACACATCCACCAGCTTGAAATGCTGGTAGATCATGCCGATCTTAAAATCGAACGCGTCCTTCGGCGAGCGAATAACCACTTCCTTCCCGTCGATAAGGATCTGCCCGTCATCCGGAAAATAAATACCGGAGATCATGTTCATCAGCGTTGTTTTCCCGCTTCCGTTTTCCCCCAGCACCGATAGGATCTCCCCCCGGTTTACGGTAAGGGAAACGTCCTTATTGGCCACAACACTGCCAAAAGTCTTGGTAATATGCCTCAGTTCCACTGCCGCAGTAGCGCCCACTTTGTTTCCTCCTGTCTTTAATTTCCAAAAGCAGACTATAAATGTAATTATACAATACAAATCGCATTTTTAATACACTTTTCGCAATTAAAAAACAAAGTCAGGGCGGAGCAGACAAATGCCCCGCCCTGTCTTTTGAGTTTTGTTTAGAACTTCTCGTTCAGAGTGGTGATGCCGTCGATGCGCAGGTCAAAATAAGGGGCGGAACGCATTTCGGACTCGTGGAAATAACCGTCGGAGATCACCTCGGTGTCGGGGGTGTACTCGGCGTCGGTGTCCACGTCGGCCATGTAGGAATCCAGCGCAGCGCCGTCCACGGTAAAGGTGGAAGTGTCAAACACATGCAGTTCACCGGCGGCGAATTTCTCGGAAGCAGCCTTGATGGCGTCCGCAGTACCGGCAGCAGCGGCCTGCTCGTTGATCTCAGAGAGCACCACAGAACCCTCGGTGATGCCTTTGCACCAGTCGGCGTCAATGGCCTCGCCGTTCTTCACGCAGTTTACAATGTACTCGAAGTAGGGCGCCCAGTTGATGCTGGAAGAAACAATGAAGGTGTTGGGGCAGGCGGAAACGGTGGAACCGTTGTAGGAGACGTTGGGAACACCAGCGGTTTCGCAGGCGGTGGGAGCACCCATGGAGTCGGCATGCTGGCTGATCAGTTTGCAGCCGCGGCTGATCAGGGTGTTGGCAGCTTCCTTCTCAGCGGTCTCGTCGTACCAGCTGCCGGTAAACTGAACCTCCATGGTGGCGGTGGGGCAGACAGACCGGGCGCCCAGGAAGAAAGAGGTGTAGCCGGAGATGACCTCGGCATAGGTGTAAGCACCCACATAGCCGATCTTGGCCTCTTCCGCGGCAAATTCACCGTTTTCGATCATCTCGTTGAGTTTCAGGCCGGCGGCGATGCCCGCCAGGTAACGGCCCTCGTAAATGGAGGCAAAGGCATTGTGGAAGTTATCCAGGCCGGCGGTATGAGCAGTGGTGCCGGTGGCGTGGCAGAACTGGACCTCCGGGAACTCCTCGGCAGCCTGCGCCATGTACTGCTCGTGGCCGAAGCTGTCGGCAAACACGATATCGCAGCCGCGGTCAGCCAGGTCGGCAGCCGCTTCGTAGCACTCGTTGCTTTCGGGAATGTTGGTCTTGAAGATCACCTGCTCGTCAGAAAGGCCCAGGGCCTCTTTGGCGGCGTTGGCGGCGTCAATAAAGTTTTTGTCATAGGTGGAGTTTTCATCGTGCAGGAAAATAAATCCGATCTTAAAGTCCGAATCGACGGGCTCGCCCTCGGGAGCGCTGCTTTCATTTTCGGGCGCAGAGCTGCCGGAAGAGCTGCCGTCCACAGGGGCGTTGCTGTTTGCACAGCCGGCCATCATGCACAGGGTCATGACCGCCGCAAGGACAATCGCAAGAATTTTTTTCATGGTTTTTCTTTCCTCCATATGATTAATATTAACTGCTGACAAAAAGTTCAGTCACGGAAAACGATATTCCCATCTTCCATGCTCTCAATGATCGCCAGGGATTCCACCCTCATTCCGCCCTGGCGCAGGGCGTCACCGCCGCGTTGAAAGCCCTTTTCAATGGCTACCGCGGCGCCCGCCGTCTCAGCCCCGGCCATGCGGACAAGCTCCATCAGGCCCAGAAGCGCCTTGCCGTTGGCCAGAAAATCGTCTACGATCAGCACTCTGTCCCCCGGCAGGATGTATTTTTTCTCCACCACCACATTGTAGTCGGTTCCATGGGTGTAGGAGTGGACCACCGTCTGATAAAGCTCCCCCGAGAGGTTGCCCGTCCGGTTCTTTTTGGCAAACACCATAGGCACATGCAGCGCCGCCGCGGCAGCCAGGGCAATGGGGATGCCGGAGGTCTCTATGGTGAGCACCCGGGTGATTTTCTCCTGCGCAAACAAGCGTGCGATCTCCCGGCCCATTTCCATGGTAAATTCCGCGTCCACCTGATGGTTTAAAAAAGAACCTACCTTCAGGATGTTGCCCGGCAGGACACTGCCCTCCCGCCGGATCTTTTCTTCCAGTGCTTTCAATTTCTCCGCCGCCTTTCTCTTAAAAAAGCTCCCTGCTCATCCAAACAGTCGAACGCCGTTCCGGAGAACGGGCAACAAAAAAACAGACTTAAAAAAATTTTAAGCCTGCTTCTTCCGCATTCCATGTCAACAAAAGCCCGCCTTCTCCGAAAGAAAAAGCAGACAAAAGCCAATAGTCGCACGTTAAGGCTGTACGGTAGAAACATTTGGGCCATTTTATCCAAATCTATATTGGCGCATGATTGAAAACAGGTTTGTACTATAGCATATTCTCCGCCTAAAGTCAAGGGATCCGTGCGTTTTCGACGGTACGTTTTTTCATAAATGCTTCTTTTTCGACACTTCGATGCGGTATTTCCCTTCCTGGCCCCGTGAAGCTGTCTTTCCTTGCAAAAGATACTTTTTTCGATTATAATATAAAGTTATGAGGCGCCTTTTCCGGAGCCCCTTTTTACACAAAAACCGCTGTCTTTCGGGACATAGGGGAGGTTTCCATGTATCAGCTTCTCAAACAGGAAGGCAACGCCCGGCGCGGGGCCTTTACCACCGTCCACGGCGTCGTTCAGACCCCCGCGTTCATGAATGTCGGCACCGCGGCCGCCATCAAGGGCGGCGTCTCTTCTTACGATCTTGTCGATCTGCACTGCCAGGTGGAGCTGTGCAACACCTATCATCTGCATCTTCGCCCCGGCGACCGCCTGATTCGGGATCTGGGCGGCCTCCATCGGTTCATGGGCTGGAAAGGCCCTATTCTCACCGATTCCGGAGGCTTCCAGGTGTTCTCTCTGGCCTCCCTGCGCAAAATAAAAGAGGAAGGGGTCTATTTTTCCTCCCACATCGACGGCAAGCGCATCTTCATGGGGCCGGAGGAGAGCATGCAGATCCAGTCGAACCTTGCCTCCACCATCGCCATGGCCTTTGACGAGTGCGTGGAAAACCCCGCCACCCACGAATACGCCGCCCGCTCCATCGCCCGCACCACCCGTTGGCTGGAGCGCTGCAAGCGGGAGATGGAGCGCCTCAACGCCCTGCCCGATACCCTCAACCCCCATCAGCTGCTGTTTGGCATCAACCAGGGCTGTGTCTATGACGATCTGCGCGTCTCCCATATGAAGGATATCGCCTCACTGGATCTGGACGGCTATGCCATTGGGGGGCTTGCCGTGGGGGAGACCGCCGACGAGATGTACCGCATCATCGAGGCGGTGGAGCCCTTCGCCCCTAAAAATAAGATCCGCTATCTCATGGGGGTCGGCACGCCGGTCAATATCCTCGAATCCGTCCACCGCGGGGTGGACCTGTTCGACTGCGTCATGCCCAGCCGCAACGCCCGCCACGGCCATCTCTTCACCTGGGACGGCATCCGCAATATCTGGAACCACAAATACGAGCGGGATTTGGAGCCCATCGACCCCCGGTGCGGCTGCCCCGCCTGCCGCCGCCACAGCCGTGCCTATCTGCGTCACCTTTTTAAAGCAAACGAGCTGCTGGGCATGCGCCTGGCAGTGGAACACAACCTCTATTTCTACAATACCCTGATGGAAAAGATCCGGGACGCCCTGGACGCCGGAAACTTCCAGAGCTTTTACGAGGAACAGCGCCAGGTCCTCGGCAAAAGGATCTAAATTCCCCGTCCGTTCGGGGACGCCGGGAAAGGAGTTTTGCCCTGTGCGGCTGTTTCTTGCCCTCACCATTCCTTCGGAGGCCCGGGCTCCTCTCCGCCTGCTTCAGTCACAGCTGCCGGCCCTGGGGAGGGGAAGCCTCACCCGGCCGGAAAACCTCCATTTGACGCTGGCCTTTTTGGGAGAGGTACCTTTTTCCCGGGCAGAGGATGCCGCTGCCGCCCTTGTCCGGGCCGGCGGCGCGTCCTTTGCGCTTTCCTTCGGGCATCCGGGCTTTTTTCACGCCCAGGACGGGGATATCGTCTGGGCGGCGCCGTGCCCCTGCCCCGCTCTCTTTGCCCTGCAGGGCCGTCTCTGCCGGGAGCTCTCTGCGGAGGGCTTTTTCCTGGAGGAACGCCCCTTTTCCCCCCATGTTACCCTGGCCCGCCGCATGGTATGGCGGGAAGGCGCCGCCCCGGAGCTTCCGCCCGCGTCGCCTTTCTCCTTTGAGGCGACGGGCGCCTCCCTCTTCTGCTCCTCCCCCGGGCCGGGCGGCCCCGTTTATACGGAGCTTTTCCGCGCCCGGTTCGGGGCGCTTCCCGCGGCAAAATAAAGCCAGGCCCGGGGCGTTTACCGCCCCGGGCCCTTTTCACGCAATTTTTTACTTTTCAATAAACATCGCGTCGCCAAAGCTGTAGAAGCGGTACTGCTCCTCCACCGCCTCCCGGTAGGCGCGCATAGTGGCCTCGTACCCCGCAAAGGCGCTCACCAGCATGATAAGGGTGCTCTCCGGCAGGTGGAAGTTGGTGATAAGCCCGTCCAGCACCTGAAAGCGATACCCCGGGTAGATGAAAATATCGGTGTAGCCGTCGTCGGCCACGATCTTTCCGTGCTTTTTTGCCACCGATTCCAGCGTTCGGGTGCTGGTGGTGCCCACGGCGATCACCCGCCCGCCCCGGGCGCGGGTGCGCTCGATGAGCTCTGCCGTCTCCTGCGGAAGATGGTAGTGCTCCGAGTGCATCTTGTGGTCGGTGATCTCCTCCGCCTTGACCGGGCGGAAGGTACCCAGCCCAACATGCAGTGTGACATAGCCGATGTCCACCCCCATGGCGGACAGCCTGTCCATCAGCTCCCGGGTAAAGTGCAGCCCCGCCGTGGGGGCCGCCGCGGAACCGAGCTCGTGGGAATACACCGTCTGGTAGCGCTCCTTGTCTTCCAGCTCCGCCGTAATGTAATGGGGCAGCGGCATTTGGCCGATGCGCTCCAGCACCTCATAGAAGTTTCCCTCCCAGGAAAAGCGCATCAGGCGGTTTCCGCCCTCCAGCACCTCCAGCACTTCACCGGTGAGCAGCCCCTCCCCAAAGGAGATCACCGCCCCGGGCAGGGCTTTTTTACCGGGCTTCACCAGGATCTCCCAGCAGTCCGGGGCTTTTTGCTCCAACAGCAATACCTCAATGCGGGCGCCGGTAGCCTCTTTGATCCCGTACATCCGGGCTGGCAGTACCCGGGAGTCGTTGACGATCAGGGTATCTCCGGGGCACAGCAGCGAGGGGAGGTCATAAAAATGCCGGTGCTCTATCCGGCCGTCCCCGGCGTGAAGGCACATCATGCGGGAATGGTCCCGGGGCTCCACAGGGGTCTGGGCGATGAGACGCTCGGGTAAATCGTACCAAAAATCACTTTTTTTCATATTTTCTTTTCACCTGTATGTTAAAAATAGAAAAACCATTTGACAGAACCCGCCGTCAATGATAAGATGAGGGCAAATATTTTCAGGATAGAGGCGCGGTCTTCATCAGTACTCCCCTCAATGAGCCCCGTACGGGCGCTGCCGGGACAAAAGGGAAAACCGCCGAAGAGGATGCCGGTACGGCGGCACCGCTCTGGTTGCACGGCCAAAAAGGCGTGGGACTGTCATCATGTGTGTGATGAAGAGCTATCGGCTGTAAAAAACCGCCCAGCGGGCGGTCTTTTGAGTCAGTATCTTTATTATATTGCAATGATGACCGGTTTTCAACCGGTTTTTTTATTGTTGTAAAAGAAACCGGAAAAGCTTTTTCGCCCAGGCGGCCGCGGCTTTTCCGGTCATTTTTATGCCCGGTTTTCGGCAGAAGCTCATTTTCCTTACCGTTGTGTCCCATGGGAGCACAACGGTAGAAAAAAACCAAAAACACGGAAAAGGGGTCACAAACTCCTGTTTTTCCGCTATAATAACCGTAAAGGCCGGTTTTGCGCCTTTCCCGGCCCCACCGGGGCAGGATCATGAAAAACACAAGGAGACTATTGCTATGAAACAGTTTAAAGTTGGCATTGTAGGCGCCACCGGTATGGTAGGGCAGCGCTTTATCACCCTGCTGGAGAACCACCCCTGGTTTACTCCTGTGCTTTTGGCCGCCTCCGGCCGCTCCGCCGGCAAAACCTATGAGGAAGCCGTGGGCTCCCGCTGGTGCATGGATACCCCCATCCCCGAAGACATTAAAAAAATGGTAGTGCTTGACGCCGCCGCCGACAAGGAAAAAATTGCCGCCTCGGTGGATTTCATCTTCTGCGCGGTAAATATGAAGAAGGATGAGATCAAGGCGCTGGAGGAGGATTACGCCCGGCTGGAGTGCCCGGTCATCTCCAACAACTCCGCCCACCGTCACACGCCGGATGTCCCCATGATCATCCCGGAGATAAACCCCCAGCACGCCGAAATCATTGAGGCGCAGCGAAAACGCCTGGGTACAAAGCACGGCTTTATCGCTGTAAAGTCAAACTGCTCTCTGCAGAGCTATGTGCCCGCTTTGCACCCGTTAAAAGAGTTTGGGATCACCAAGGTCCTCGCCTGCACTTATCAGGCCATCTCCGGCGCCGGAAAGACCTTTGACACCTGGCCCGAAATGGTCGACAACGTCATCCCCTACATCGGCGGCGAGGAGGAAAAGAGCGAACAGGAGCCCCTCAAGATCTGGGGCAGCATCCAGGGAGATAAGATCGTGGAGGCCGAAGGCCCTTCCATCACCACCCAGTGCATCCGGGTCCCCGTTTCCAACGGCCACCTGGCCGCGGTGTTCGTCTCCTTTGCCCAAAAGCCCTCCGAAGAGGAGATCAAAAAGCGCTGGGCGGAGTTTTCCGGCGCCCCCCAGGAGCTGCAGCTCCCCCTTGCCCCCAAGCAGTTCCTGCACTATTTTGAAGAAGATAACCGCCCTCAGACCGGCCTGGACCGGATGCTGGAAAAGGGTATGGCTGTTTCCGTAGGGCGCCTGCGCCCGGACAGCCAGTACGACTATAAGTTTGTCTGCCTCTCCCACAACACCCTCCGGGGCGCCGCGGGAGGAGCCGTGCTGATGGCGGAGCTGCTGGCCGCCAAAGGTTACCTCGACTGACATCCGGCGGGGAGTTCCGCCGGATGAGAAAACCTGAAGGAGGAATTTCCCCATGAAAAAAACTGTTTTTACCGGTGCCGCCACCGCCGTCATCACCCCCATGAACCCGGACGGCTCCATCAACTACCCTGTTTTGGGCCGTATTCTGGAGCATCAGATCAAAAACGGGATCGACGCCATCGTCATCTGCGGCACCACCGGCGAGTCCTCCACCATGACCGACAGCGAGCATGTGGACACCATCGCCTACGCGGTGGAACAGGTGCACGGCAGGGTGCCGGTCATCGCCGGGGCAGGCTCCAACCACACCGATTATGCCGTCTGGCTCTCCAAAGAGGCGGAGCGGGCCGGGGCCGACGCGCTTCTGCAGGTGACCCCCTATTACAATAAAACCTCCCAGGCCGGGCTTATCCGCCACTTTTTTGCCCTGGCGGAGGCCACCGGCCTGCCGAATATTCTCTACAACGTCCCCAGCCGCACCGGTGTGGACATTGCCCCCGCCACCTATCGGGAGCTCTGCACCCACCCCAACATCGCGGCTGTCAAAGAGGCGGGGGGGAATATCTCCAAGGTGGCCCAGACCGCCGCTCTCTGCGGTGAGGAGCTGGCGATCTATTCCGGCAACGACGATCAGATCGTCCCTATCCTCTCGTTGGGGGGAAAAGGGGTCATCTCGGTGCTTTCAAACCTCATGCCCCGGGAGACCCACGAGATCTGTTCCCTTTACTTCGGGGGCAAAGCGCAGGAATCTGCCGCTTTGCAGCTGAAGCTGCTGCCTCTGATCAATGCCCTTTTCTCCGACGTAAACCCCATCCCCGTTAAGGAGGCCATGAACCTGGCCGGCTGGGCGGCCGGGGAATGCCGGATGCCGCTGGTTTCCATGGCCCCTGCGGCCCGGGAAGCGCTCCTGCGTGAGATGGAGCTTCTGGGCCTTTCGGCCCCGCGCAAAAGGGAGGGGGAATAATATGTACCGGGTCCTTTTAAGTGGCTGTGCCGGCCGCATGGGGCGGCAGATCGCCGCCCTTGCGGCAGAGCGGGATGACTGTGTCATCGCGGCGGGGATAGACCGGGAAAGCTGCGCCGCTCCTTTTCCGCACTTTTTCTCCCCCGAGGAATGCGGCGTCAGGGGCGACTGTGTTGTGGATTTTTCCCATCCCTCCCTGCTGGACGGGGTGCTGGGGCTTGCCCTGCGGCAGCGGATCCCGGCGGTGCTCTGCACCACCGGCTACACCCCGGAGCAGGTCGGCCGGATCCGGGAAGCCGCCCGGGAGATCCCGGTGTTCTTTTCCGCCAACATGTCCCTGGGGGTGAACCTTCTGGCCGCCCTGGCCCGGAAGGCCGCCTCTGTCCTGGGGCAGGGCTTTGACGTGGAGATCGTGGAAAAACACCACAATCAAAAGCTGGACGCCCCCAGCGGCACCGCTCTGCTGCTGGCGGACGCCGTCTCCTCCGCCCTGCCGGAGACGCCCCATTATATCTACGACCGCCACAGCGTGCGGGCAAAGCGGGAAAAAACCGAGATCGGCATCCACAGCGTCCGGGGAGGGACCATTGTGGGCGACCACGATGTCATCTTCGCCGGAGATGACGAGGTCATCACCCTCTCCCACCACGCGGCAAGCCGCCGGGTATTTGCCGCCGGGGCTTTAAACGCCGCCCTGTACCTGTCCGGGCGCGGGCCCGGGCTCTACGACATGGGCTGTCTGATTGAAACATGAGGTGCAAAATGAACGGTGTCAGCAGAATTTCCCTTTTGGAAGACGTCAGCCTCGTGACCTTCCACCAGATCCCCTCCGACCTCATCTTCCTAAGCGAGGTATTGGAAGAGTTTTCCGACGCGAAGATCAACATCGACATGATCTCCCAGTCCGCCCCCACCGGCGGCCAGGTGAGCGTTTCCTTTACTGTGCCCAGCGCGGATCTTCCCCAGGTGCTCACTGTCATCGGGCAGATCCGCAAAAAATACCCCGCCGCCAAGCCCTTCGTCTCCAGCGGGAACAGCAAAATAGCCCTCTACGGCCCCGAGATGAAGGAGATGTACGGCGTGGCCTCTGCCGCCATCCGCGCTGTGACCGCCTCGGGCGCCGAGGTAACCATGATCACCACTTCGGAGATGGACATCTCTCTTTTGATGACGGATTTTCATCTGGACGACGCCCTCGCCGCCCTGGAAAAGGCGTTCGGCGTGCGCTGTGCAAAAGCCTAAACCGGATATCTTGACTTTGAGCCCCTCTTTTGCTATAATCCAACCGTTGTGATAGAAAAGCGCTGTCCTTTGCCGCCGGGTAAAGGCTGAAGCGCCAAATCCCCCTGTCGTTAGGCCCTTGAAGACAGGAGGCTTTGGCGCTTTTTGTTGTTCTTTTTTGAAAAAACGCCGTGTGAAAGGAGAAAGAACATGAGCTCTCGGGGGCTTCTGAAGCAGTTTTTCCGCTGCGTCTCCCTCAGCGTTCTCGGCATGCTGGGGCTCTCCTGCTATATTCTGGCCGATACCTGCTTTGTGGCCCGGCGCCTGGGGGCGGACGGCCTTGCCGCCTTAAACCTCGCCATTCCGGTCTACAGCCTCATTCACGGCTGCGGGCTGATGCTGGGGATGGGCGGCTCCACCCGGTGCGCCATCCTTTCGGGGCGCAGGGAAGCAGCCGGCGCCCGCCGGGTATTTTCCCATTCTCTGGGGCTGGCGGCGCTGATGGCGGCGGTTTTTGTCCCGGCGGGCCTTTTCTTTGCGGAGGAGCTGGCGGTACTGCTCGGCGCCGGCGCCGGGACCTTTTCCATGGCCCGCACCTATCTGAAGGTGCTGCTGCTGTTTTCCCCCGCCTTTCTGCTAAACGACGTCCTGCTCTGCTTTGTGCGGGCAGATGGAGGGCCGGGGCTTGCCATGGCCGCCATGCTGTCCGGAAGCTTTCTCAACATCCTGCTCGACTACCTCTTTCTCTTTCCCCTGGGCCTGGGCATCTTCGGCGCGGTGTTTGCCACAGGGCTTTCCCCGGTGCTCAGCGTGCTGCTCCTCTCCCTCCACTGGAGGAAAAAAACCGATGGGCTCCGCCCCGCGGCCTCCCGACCCTGTGGCGGCACTGTTTTGGATATTCTCTCTCTGGGTTTTCCATCCCTGGTGGCGGAGCTTGCCTCCGGCGTGGTGATGATGGTGTTCAACCGCATCATTCTGGGCCTTGCAGGAAACCCCGGAGTGGCCGCCTATGGCATCATCGCAAACCTTTCCCTAATGGCCGTCGCCGTGTTCACCGGAGCTGCCCAGGGTGTCCAGCCCCTGGCCGGGTCAGCCCACGGGCGAAAAGACACCGGCGCCTCAAGGCGGCTGCTGGCCTGGTCTCTCACCGCTTTGGCCCTTCTCTCCGGAGGGATCTACGCCGTGCTGTTCTGCTTTGCGGAGCAAATCGTCCGGTGGTTTAACAGCGAGGGCCTCGCCGCTTTGCAAAACATCGCCGTACCGGGGCTGAAGACCTACTTTACCGCCCTGCCCTTTGCGGGCTTCAACCTCATTCTCTCCGCTTTTTTCACCTCTGCGGAGCGCCCCCGGCCGGCCCGCGCAGTCGCTCTGCTCCGGGGCGCTGTTCTGATCATCCCCGCGGCCTTTCTGCTCTCTTCCCTGGCCGGAATAACCGGCGTTTGGATCAGTTTTCCCACCGTGGAGGCGGCCTCAGCCCTGTGCGCCGCTCTCCTGTGGCTCAAAAGGCCTCCAAAACCTGCTTTAAAACACAGAATATAAAAAGGAGTTTTTAAAATGGATCAGTTTGAGTACAAGGGCGTTAAAACCGTCGATGGAAAAAAAGTGTTTAAGATCAATATCCTTCCGGAGAAGCGCTGCAACTTTGACTGCGTCTTCTGTCCCATTGGCCGTTCCCCAGAAAAGGCCTGTACGCCCCGAAGCTTTGAGGGCACCGGGAGGGCGATGGAAGCCCTCGCCGCCGAGATCCGGCGCATCCGGCCGGACGTTGTGTTCATCAACTCCAAAGGGGAGGCGCTGCTGCATGGGGAGATCCGGGATATCATCCGCCTGATCCAAAGCCTTGGCTGTTCCGTCCGGCTGCTGACCAATGGCTATCTTTTAGGCAGAAGCCCCTTCCGGGAGACCGCCCTTTCCTGCGAAGAGATCTTTTGTGAGATCAAAGCCGTTTCGGAGGAGAGTTTTCAAAAGATGCAGCGGCCGGCGGAGGGCTTCACCCTGCGGGAATATATCGAAAATATGGCGGCCTTTCGTAAAGACTTCCGGGGAAAGCTGATCTTTGAGGTCACGCTGATCCGCGGCTGCAACGATGACGACGCCTCTGTCCAAAAGCTCTGCGATGTGGTGCGCCGCCTCTCCCCCGACGTGCTGCGCATTGCCCGAATGGATGAGGAGCCCTTCTGCCGCAGGCTGAATGTGACCGATGCGCGCTTTGAGGAGGCCTCCGCCCTTCTCCGGGCCGCCCTTATCTGAGCCGATATATTTTTCTTTTGAAAACCCGCCGCTTTTGCGCTATACTGAAAAGCAACAACTCTTCTCAGGGAGGAACGGCAGCTTATGAAAACCGGGCTTGTGCTGGAGGGCGGCGGCATGCGCGGCCTCTACACCATCGGCGTTCTGGACGCCTTTATGGATGAAAGAATTTGCTTTGATTATGTGATCGGCGTCTCCGCAGGGGCCTGCAACGGCGTCTCCTATGTATCCGGCCAGAGGGGGCGGAACCTGCGGATCGACCTTACTTACGGCGCGGACAAGCGCTATGTCAGCGTCCGAAACTTTATAAAAACCGGTTCCATGTTCGGCATGGACTTTATCTTCGACGAGATCCCGCACAAGCTCGATCTCTTTGACTACGACGCGTTTCATCAAAACCCCTGTCAGTTTGTCACCGGCGTCACCGACCTGGAGACCGGAAAGCCGGTGTATTTCGATAAATCCCATCTGCAGGGGGACAGCACCGTGCTGCGCGCCTCCTCCGCCATCCCCATCTTTTCCCCCGCGGTGGAGTATCAGGGCAGGCAGTACCTCGACGGCGGCACCTCCGACCCGATCCCGGTGCGCAAAGCGCTGGAGGACGGCTGCGACCGGGTGGTAGTGGTACTTACCCAGGCCCGGGACTACGTTAAAAAGCCGGAGCCCTTCCGCCCGGTATACCGCCGCATTTTCCGCCGGCACCCCGCCATGATCGAAACGCTGGACCGGCGCTACGGGGTGTACAACGCCGCGACGGATTATGTCAAGGAGCTGGAACGCCAGGGCAAAGCGCTGCTCATTGTCCCGGAGACCTCTCTCGGCATGAGCCGTTTTGAGCACGACCCCGAAAAGTTTAAAGAGGCGTATGCCAGGGGCATGGCGGACGCCGCCCGTCGGATGGATGCCCTGAAAGTTTTCCTGGACCTGTCCGAGGCAAAGCAGGCCTGACCTCCCTCTCCTCTTTTGCGGCATTAAAACAGGCTGAAGGACCTTGCGGTTCTTCAGCCTGTTTTTTAAGCCCGTGCTTAAACGATGATAGAGCCGCCGAAACAGCGCAAAGCCCGTTCTCCGAAGAGAACGGGCTTTGCAGAAAATTTTTGTGAAAGCAGATCAATACTCCATCTGACGGTAGTACCGACGGGTGGTGAGCGGGTGATTTCTCACATGCTCCAGATGACGGCTCAGGCACTCGGTGATGGTGTAGACGATCATGGGGCTCATGATCTTGCGGAACTCCTCATCGAGGGGCAGCTCCACTTCCTTGGTGTCGTAGATAGCGATGTTCTTGGTGATCTTTTTGGAGAAGTTCAGCACACGGTCCATCAGAGGTCTGGTGGAATCCTCACCGTAGAACAGGATCAGGCTGGTATCCTCTTCCACCAGCTCCAGAGTGCCGTGGAAGTACTCGCAGGCGTGGATGGACTTGGTCTTGATCCACTGCATCTCTTCGAGGATGCACATGGCGTAATCGTAAGCCTCGCCCCACAGGTAGCCGGAGCCGATGACCATGTGGTAGTCGGTGTCTTTGTGCTTCTCGGCCAGAGCCTTGCTGCGGTCCTCATACAGCTCTTTGGCTTTTACCAGGTAAGGGGTGATGGTGCCCAGCTGGTCGGCAAAGCGCTCGTAGTTCGGGAAAGCGCCGGCGTTGTACATCAGGCGGGTAAGGAAAGTCATGTTGGTCAGGTAGATCGCCTCGGCCAGGTTGGGGTCGGTAGCGTAGGAGCAGAACAGGTAGTCGGCGTACTCGCAGGCGGGGGTACCGGCGTTGGAAACATACATGACCACGCGGGCGCCGGCGTCTTTGCAGAATTTGGCGGCGGCAACGATCTCCTTGGTGTTGCCGGAACGGGTGGAGAAAACACAGATGGAATCTTTGCTGAACTTTCTGTGGTTCATTACCATGAACTCGGAAGCGATCATGGTGTAGGACTCGATGTCAGACTCGGTATCCAGCATATATTTCATGGGCCAGGCATGGCAGTAGGTGCCGCCGCAGCCGATAAAGAAGATGTTGGAATAGCCGGCCTTGCTGATCTCGTCGGCAGCCGCCTCGATCTGGGGGCGCAGGGCAAGGGCGTCGTTTACAACTTTCTCATAAAAGGGTGCATCGAAATTAAACAGCATGGTTTTGTTTCCTCCTCATGTGATGTCCGGCCTGTTCTGCAAAACAGTGCGGCCGCTTGACTTGATTTGAACCTTTTTGATTCATTTTGCATCATGATTATAGCAATATGATCCCGTCATGTCAATAGGTTTTTGCAGAATTTTTTATAGCTTTGCATCGCAAAGCTATAAAAAGCGGCCATGTGGATCGTCCCGGCCCACGGCCTTAAAAATCAAAGCGCCCGCTTGCAGGCAGTGGGCGGGCACGCGTAAAAAACAGCCGCAGGCTATTTAAAGTTAAAAGCGGCAGAGGCCCTTCTGGGGCCTCTGCCGCTTTTAACAGCCTTTTATGCAAAGATGACCTGCACTCCGCGCTTTTCCAGTTCCCGGACGATGGCCGGATCCAGCTCCCGATCGGTCACCACGATATCCACCTGGGAAAGGGAGCACACCGACACAAAGGCGGAGCCGGAAAATTTGGTGTGGTCGCACACCACGACCACCTGGTCCGCCGCCTCGATCATGCAGCGCTTAAGCGCCACTTCATCGGTGTTGGTGATGTAGCAGCCGGAACGGACGTCCACCGCATCAAAGCCGATGAAGGCCATATCCAGACGCATCCCGCGGATCAGCTCTTCCGCCAGATATCCGCTGAGGGTGTAATACCCCTGCCGCAGCTGTCCTCCGGTCACCGTCACGCTGACCCCCCGGCAGGAGGAGAGATCCGCCGCAATGGCAACATCGTTGGTCACAAGGTTGAGCCCCTCCCGATCCTTCAAAAAGGGGATCATGGCCCGGGTGGTGGTGCCCGCGTCGATCACAACGGCAAAGCGGTCCTTCACCAGAGCTGCCGCGGCAGCCCCCAGGCGGGCCTTTTCCGCCGAATGGGACATGCGCTTCTCGTCATAGGGCAGCTCCTCTCCCCGTGTGCCGCCCAAGGAGGCTGCCCCTCCGCGCACCAGAGAGAGCTCCCCCGCCTCCTCCAGGGAGGCAAGATCCCGCCGGACGGTGGCTTTGGACACCCCCAGCATCCCCATCAGCTCGTCCACCGAGGCAAACCCACGGCTCCTGACGTAATCGGAGATCTTCCGAAACCGCTCTTCCCGTATCAAGCCCGATCCTCTCTCCTTTCAAACTTGCTCAGTTGACATCAAAACGTGTCAAAACTGTTCATAAAGAGAGTATAGCGCTTCAAAACGGGAAAGTCAAGGCTGCCCACTCCGGGGCATTTTCCTCAGGCGCTCCCGCCTGTCCCGCCAATCCGGCATAAAGCGCTCCACCAGCGCCCAGAAAGCGGCGGAATGGTTCATCTCCCGCAGGTGGCACAGCTCGTGCAGCACCACATAGTCGATCACCGGCTCCGGGCAGGCCGCCAGCTGCAGGCTCAGGGATATCTTTCCGTCGGCGGAGCACCTGCCCCAGCTGGCGCTCAGCTTTTTCACCTTTGCTTCTTTTGGGGCAAGGCCGGTGAGGCCGCACATCCTCCGAAGGCTTTTTTCCGCAGCCTCCTGTGCTGTCCTGCGGTAAAACCCCTCCAGTGCCCGGGAGGCTTCGGCCTCTCCGCCTCCGGGGGGAAGGGATACCCAAAGCGTCCCCTCCCGCAGCACAGCCTCCGCCCTTTTTGTACCCGGGCAAAAGCGCAGGGGAAAGTACTCTCCCAGCACCGGAAAAAGCTCTCCCTCCCGCAGGGCGGGCCCTCTCCGGCGCTCCGTTTCCTCCAATTTTTTCAGCACCCAGCGCTCTTTGCTCTTCAGCGCCGCCTCTATCTCCCGGACGGAGGTGCGCATCCCCGCCTTTACCGTCACCCCCTGGGGCCCGACACAGAGATAGAGGTATTTCCGCCGCCCGCGGTCCACCCGGTAGGGGAGCTCTTCCCCTCCCAGGCGGATGCGGCGCTCCTCCCCGCCGCTCACGGCCTGTTCACATGGAGGTATTCTCCAATCTTTGCAGGGTCGATCTCAAAAGAGATGCCGGTGGAGCCCCGCAGGGTCACCACATGGGCGGCGTGGGCGGCGGCGTCCCGAAGGGCCTGCTCCGGGTCGGCCCCGCCGCGGGTGTTTTCCTGGTCCATCCAGCTCACCAAAAAGGCCGCGATAAAGGAATCTCCCGCGCCCATGGTGTCCACAGCCTCCGCCTTCCGTGCCGGGACGCGCAGCAGCCGGCCTTCCTCATACAAGGCGGCGCCCCGGCTCCCCAGGGTCATCACCGCGCGGCGCGCGCCAAGATCTGTCACCGTGCGGCCAAGCCGCTCCAGCTCCTCCTCCGGAAGATGGCCGCAGGAGAGCATGGCAAACTCCGTATAAGGGGCGATCTCTTCCAGCTGGCGCTGAGTAAAATCGTCGTTAAAATCGTGGGAAACACGGGCTCCCGCCCCGTGCAGGCGGGAGATCTGCTCCGGGGAAAGCCGGGAGGCGTAGCTCGTGCTCACAACGTCAAAGCCCGCGGCATAACGCAGCTCCTCTTCCGTAAAGCAGAAAGGGTGCTCGTCCAGCGCGCAGCTGCGATTCCAGTCGGTAAACACCCGGTCCCCGTCCCGAAGCTCCACCAGGGCGTAGCCGCTGCTGCCCCGCTCATGGTGGCTTCTGGATACATCCACCCCCGCCCCGCGCAGGGTGTCTTCCAGGATACCCGCCGCACGGTCATCGGCAAACACCCCCATAAAGGCCGCCTGCGCCCCCAGCTGACGGGCATTGTATACTACATTAAACTCGTTTCCGCCCGGGTACATTCGTCCTTGTACCGGGTAGATATCCATTACCCCATGTCCAATCCCCAAAAGCCTCATACCGTTTCCTCCTCGATGCGACAAAGCAATTTCATGCACATCCTATCGTGTTTCTTCCCTGTTGTCAATCAAAAAAACTCAGCGAAACACGTCTTTGGTCTTTACCCTCTTCTCCATCGACCCAAGGCTTTTTCCATGCCCAGTTGCCCAATTTTTTTCCGGGAAATTCGGCAAACTGCCAGTTGATTTTCCCCTTTCGATATCGGTATAATAGGCCCAGGAAAAGAACGGATGTTTTAATACGTATTAACTTTTCAGGAGGTATATCATGAAAAAACTCAGCAGACATCAACTGGCTCTTTCCAACTTTCCCTATTACAAGTATTCCTTCCGCTACGCGGCGGATTCCCTGCAGCGTATGGGGGCCGAGACCATCGAGCTTTACGCCTGCGACCCGCATTTTCACATTGACGACTGCGGCATCCCGGAGGCCCGCGCCGTTTATAAACAGCTGAAGGACCGCGGCATCAAGGTGGGCTGCCTGACCCCCGAGCAGTGCAAATACCCCCTCAACATCGCAAGCCAGAACCCAGTCTCCCGCAAACGGAGCCTGGAGGTGTATGTCAAGTGCATCCAATTCGCGGTGGAGATGGATTGCAGCCTCTGCCAGCTGCTCACCGGCTGGAGCGTGCTGGATGAACCGCTGGAGGACGCCTGGAAGCGTTCGGTGGAATCCATGGAGTATCTCGGCCATATCGCCGAGGGATACGGCGTGGAGATCGCCCTGGAGGTCTCTCCCCGCCAGTACGCCACCATCACCAACTCTCCCACCACCATGCAGTTCCTGAAGGAAGTGGGCTCTCCCGCCCTCCACGGTATGATCGACGTGGCCTGCATGGGAGATGACCGCAAAGAGCCCGTGGCGGACGCCATCCGCGTTTTGGGCAAGGAGCTGCGCCATGTCCATTTCGGCGACGGGAACCCCGGCGGCCACCTGATTCTGGGCGATGGCTCCCTGGACCTGGAAGGCGCCTTAAACCAGCTGGCCGAGGCCGATTATAAGGGCCTTGTGAGCCTGGAGATCATGAACGGCCTCTACGAGGAAAACCCGGAGGAGGCCATGGCCCGCTCCGCCGCCTGGATGCGGGAGCGCATGGACTGATCTGCCATTTCTGCGGGAGATCCCGCCCAATAAAAAGGAGGCCTTTTGGGAAAAGGCCTCCTTTTTATTGGGAAAAATACACCCCGGTCTTTTCTTCATTCCAAAGCTTATGTCTTTTCCCGCTTCTTTTCCGCCTTCCACCGGACGATCTGCTCCATGCGGTCTTTTACCCGGGCCTCGCTGCCCTCTCCGGTAGGGCGGTAATACCGCCGCCCCTGCAGGGAGTCGGGCAGGCACTGCATGTCGGTGAGCTTCTCTTCAAAGTCGTGGGCGTATTGGTAGCCCTTCCCGTATCCCAGCTCCTTCATCAGCCGGGTGGGCGCGTTGCGGATCTGCAGCGGCACCGGCTCCGCCAGCATTTTGGCCGCGTCCTTTTTGGCGGATTCATAGGCCATGTACAGGGCGTTTGACTTGGGCGCCAGGGAGAGATACACCACTGCGTGGGTCAGGTGTACGCTGCACTCCGGCATCCCGATAAAATGGCAGGCCTGGTAGGCCGCCACTGTGATCTCCAGCGCCCGGCTGTCCGCCATACCCACGTCCTCGCTGGCAAAGCGCACCAGCCGCCGCGCCACATAAAGCGGGTCCTCCCCCGCCTCCAGCATCCGCGCCAGCCAGTAGACCGCCGCGTCGGCGTCACTGTTGCGCATGGACTTGTGCAGCGCCGAGATCAGGTTGTAATGCTCCTCCCCGTTTTTGTCGTACAGCAGAGATTTTTTGCTGATGCACTGTTCCAGCACCTCCGGGGTCACCCGGGTGACCGTGCCCTCCCGCTCTCCGTTGAGCACCACCATCTCCAGCGTGGAGAGGGCTACCCTGGCGTCTCCGTCGGCAAAGGCGGCGATCATTTCCAGCATTTCGTCCGCACAGAGGATCTCCATACCGCCGAAACCCCGCGGGTCGGTCAGGGCCCGGCGCAGGAGCTCTGTCAGCTCCTGTGCCGACAGTGCCTGCAGCACAAACACCTTGCAGCGGGAGAGCAGCGCGGAATTGATCTCAAAAGACGGGTTTTCGGTGGTGGCCCCAATGAGGATGATGCTGCCCTTCTCCACATAGGGCAGGAAGGCGTCCTGCTGCGCCTTGTTGAAGCGGTGGATCTCGTCCACAAAGAGGATGGTACGTTCCCCCATGAGCCGGCCCTGCTCTGCCCGGTTCATCACCTCCCGGATCTCCTTGATGCCGCTGGTCACGGCGCTGAAATCGATAAACTCCGCCCGGGTACGCCGGGCGATAATACGGGCCAAGGTGGTCTTGCCTACTCCGGGAGGGCCCCAGAAGATCATGGAGGAGACCTGATCCTGGTCAATAAGCTGCCGCAGCACCTTCCCATCCCCCAGCAGATGGCGCTGCCCGGCAAACTCCTCCAGCGTCTCCGGCCGCAGTCGGGAGGCCAGGGGGACACTGAGGTTTCGGTTTTCAAAAAGCGATTGCTGCCGCATCAAAGATCTCCCCTCCCGGAAAGGTTTTTCCGGTCTTATTATAATCCTTCTCTCAGGCAAAAACAAGAACATCCGTTTTTAAAGTTTTCAATATATTTCACTTTTCCTCTTGACTGTGACGCTGCGTTATGATTTATCATCAGAGTACAGGAGTTCTCATCCGGATGCACAGCCTGTAAAGTTACCGGAAAGGAGGGCCGCCCATGAAGCCTCTTACTGTCAGCCAGGCCGCCGCCCTCACCGGCGTCACGGCCCGCATCCTGCGCTATTACGACCAGATCGGCTTGCTTTCCCCGGCCGCCGCTACAGAGTCCGGCTGTCATCTCTACGGGGAGGCAGAGCTCAAAAGGCTGTAACAGATTTTCTTCTTCCGGGAGCTTGGGTTCCCCTTAAAAGAAATTTTAAAGGTCATGGACACCCCGGGGTACGACAGCCGGGAAGCCCTGCTTCGGCAGAAAAAACTGCTGTGCCTGGAGCAGCGCCGCCTAAAACGATTGGAGGCGCTGATCGACCACACCCTGAAAGGAGAAGATCGAATGGATTTTGACGCATTTGACCGCACCGAGATCGAAAACGCCCGCAGACAGTACGCCGATGAAGTGCGGCAGCGCTGGGGGAACACCGGAGCCTACGCCGAAAGCGAGCGCCGCACAGGCGCCTATTCCCAGGAGGACTGGGGCGATATTTCCGCCGAGGAGCAGGAGCTTTACCAGCGCTTTTTGGATGCCATGGCGGAGGGCCCCGCCGGCGCGGGAGCGCAGGAGGCGGTACAGGCCTGGCAGGAGCACATCACCCGCCGCTATTACCGGTGCACCGATGAGATCTTAAAATGCCTGGGCGAGATGTACACCGCCGACCCCCGTTTTACCGCGAACATCGACCGGCGGGGCGAGGGCCTTGCCCGGTTCATGAGCGAAGCCATCCGTCTCTACTGCGAAAAGCGCCCTCAAAAAGAGGAGGACGGCCGCGAAAAGCATTGACTTTTGCCGGTCCAGATACTATAATTCCTACTATAAACCTGTGATGGAGAAGTAAAACCGCAGATCGGTCCCACAGAGAGCCGGGGACGCTGAAAGCCCGGCGGATGCGGAGCGGACAAATGGCCTCCGGAGGGCGGGGTGAAAGGCTGCGGCCAAGTATCCTCCGACGCATTGTCGGCGTTATCGGGCAGGCGGCGTGTCTGCGCCGGCTGAGAGGGCCTTTTGGGTCAATCAAGGTGGTACCGCAGGAAGAATTTTATTTCGGCCTGTCCTTGGAACTTTCCAGGGGCAGGCTTTTTTATTTTTTGGGCGTTCTGCCCCGCTGAAACAGGAGGAATCTCTATGGCAAAAACGCTCTTGATGGGCAACGAGATCATCGCCATGGGCGCCATCCGCGCCGGCGTTGGCCTGGTGTCCGGCTATCCCGGCACCCCTTCCACCGAAATTTTAGAGACGGTGGCCCGCAAAAACCCCGGCGATATCTATGTGGAGTGGTCTACCAACGAAAAATCCGCCCTGGAGGTAGCCGCCGGAGGGGCTTATACCGGCGCACGCACCATGGTCACCATGAAGCAGGTGGGCCTCAACGTGGCCTCCGACCCGCTGATGAGCCTCGCCTACGTCGGCGTCAAAGGCGGAATGGTGGTGGTGGTGGCCGACGACCCCGGCCCCATCTCCTCCCAAACAGAACAGGACACCCGTCGTTTCGCGGCCTTTTCAAAGCTCCCCGTCTTTGACCCCGCCAGCCCGGAGGAGGCCTACACCATGATCGGGGATGCGTTTGACTACTCCGAAAAATACGGCACGCCGGTGCTGTTTCGCTCCACCACCCGCATCTGCCACGGGTGCGCCTCCATCGAGCTTAAGGAAGAGCGCAAAAAGGTCGTTCCCGAGGGCTTTGTCAAAGACAGCCGCTGGGTCATCTTTCCCCGGCTCACCTATCAGAATCATCTGAAGATCGAGCAGCGCCAGCCCGTTCTGGCCGACGATTTTTCCTCTTACCACGGCAACTGTTTAAGCGGGAGCGGGAAGAAAGGCATCGCCGCCGGGGGCGTCAGCTACAGCTACGCCATGGAATCCCTCGCCGGAAGATCCGGCTTTAAAATGCTCAAGGTGGGGACACCCCATCCCTTCCCGGAGCAGCTTGCGCTGAAGTTTTTGGAGGGCCTCGACGAAGTGCTCTGCGTCGAGGAGCTCGACCCGGTCATCGAGGATGCCCTTCTTGCCGTCGTGGGGAAATACCACCTCCCCGCTGTGATCTTCGGCAAGCGTACCGGGCACACCCCTGTCGCCGGGGAGAACACCGTGGAGTCGGTACGGCAGGCGGCCTTCTCCTTCCTTGGGCTTCCGCTGCCTGAAACCGCGCCCCTCCCGCAGCCGCCGGAGCTGCCGGTGCGGCCCCCTGTGCTCTGCGCCGGGTGCCCCCACCGCGCCTCCTTCTATGCGGTCAAGCAGGCCATGAAGGGCCGCAAGGCCGTCTTTTCCGGGGATATCGGCTGCTACACCCTGGGCAACGCCGCCCCCCTCGACATGGTGGATACCTGCCTGTGCATGGGCGCCGGCGTCACCGTGGCCCAGGGGCTCCACCGCATGGAGCCGGACGCTGTGAACTTCGCCTTTATCGGGGACTCCACCTTCTTTCACACCGGCATCCCCGGCGTGGTCAACGCCGTCTACAACGAGACCGACCTTGTCCTCATCGTGCTGGACAACTCCACCACCGCCATGACGGGGCATCAGCCCCACCCCGGCACCGGAAAAACCATGATGGGTGAAGTGTCGGAAAAGATCAGCATCCCGGCGGTGCTCCGGGCCCTGGGGGTAAAGACCGTGCTGGAGGAGGACCCCTTGGATCTTCCCGCCGCCGTGGCCGCCGTACGGCGGGCCTCGGGGGAAAAGGGCGTGTCCGCCGTGGTGTTCCGCTCCCCCTGCATCGCCGTCACCCGCCCGAAACCCGCTCTGCAGATAGACGCCCTGCGCTGTGTCGGCTGTAAAAAATGCATCCGGGAGCTGGGCTGCCCCGCCATTATCCTGAAGGACGGCAAGGCCTCCATCGAGGCCTCTCTCTGCTTTGGGTGCGGCCTCTGCCGGGGGCTCTGCCCCACAAAAGCCATCGAAGGAGGGCGTCAGGAATGATCAACTGCATTTTAGCCGGGGTGGGAGGCCAGGGCACCGTCCTCGCCTCCAAACTCATCGCCCACACCGCCATGCGGCAGGGACATCCCGTCCACACCGCCGAGACCATCGGCATGGCCCAGCGGGGCGGCTCGGTGGTCAGCCATGTCCGCATTGGGGAGGGGGGCTATTCCCCCCTGATCCCCCTGGGAAGCGCGCAGCTCCTGCTGGCCTTTGAGCCCGCCGAGGCTGTCCGTGCCCTGCCCTATCTCGCCCCGGACGGGGTGATCGTCACAGCGAAGAAAGCTGTGCGCCCCGTCACCGCCGCCCTCTCAGGCTCCTCCTACGACGGCAGTGAAATGCTGTCCTATCTGCAGAAGGATGGCCGCAGGCTCATTTTAGTGGACGGGGAAGAGATCCTCAGCCGCTGCGGCTCTTCCAAGGTGCTCAATACAGCGCTTTTGGGAGCGGCGGCCGCCAGCGGGGCCCTGGGCTTTGCCGCAAAAGAAGTGGAAGAGGCGGTGCGCGCCCTGGTTCCGGAACGGTTTTTAGAGATCAATCTGCTGGCCCTTTCCTTAGGCGCCGCAGCGGAAGGAGAAGATAAATGATGACGGAAGCTCAGTTTTTGCAGATCCAGAACCTGCTCTCCACCATCCAGGAGAAAAGTGCCTTTTACCGTAAAAAGTTTGAGGGGATCGACCTTTCGTCGGTCAAATCCAGGGAGGACTTTGAAAAGCTCCCCTTTTCCAACAAGGGAGACCTCCGTGAAGCCTATCCCCTGGGGCTGCAGGCCGTCCCGGACAGGGAAGTGGTGCGCATCCACTCCTCCTCCGGCACCACCGGCGTCCCGGTGATCATCCCCTATACCCGCCAGGACGTGGCGGACTGGGCTGAGATCTTTAAGCGCTGCTACGAGACCGCCGGCATCACCGACCTCGACCGCATCCAGGTGACTCCGGGCTACGGGCTCTGGACCGCCGGCATCGGCTTTCAGACCGGTGCGGAGCTCCTGGGGGCCATGGTCATCCCCATGGGGCCCGGCAACACCGATAAGCAGATCCAGATGATGACGGACCTGCGCTCCACCGTGTTGTGCGCCACTTCCTCCTACGCCCTTCTGCTGGCGGAGGAGATCACCCGCCGGGGCGTCAAAGACCAGATCTGCCTGAAAAAAGGCGTCATCGGTTCCGAGCGCTGGGGCGAAAAAATGCGCCGCCGCATCGCCAACGAGCTTGGGGTAAAGCTCTACGACATCTACGGCCTTACCGAGATCTACGGCCCGGGCATCGCCATGAGCTGCGACTATGAGTGCGGCATGCACTACTGGGACGATTATATCTACTGCGAGATCATCGACCCCAAGACCGGCGAGGTGCTGCCGGAGGGGCAGCCCGGCGAGCTGGTGATCACCACCCTGCGCAAGCAGGGGGCTCCGCTCATCCGCTACCGCACCCACGATCTCACCCGTATCCTCCCCGGCGAGTGCCCCTGCGGCAGCCCGTACCCCCGCATCGACACCCTTATCGGGCGAACCGATGACATGATCAAGGTCAAGGGTGTCAACATCTTCCCCGGGCAGATCGACGAGCTGCTGCGGGAGGTGGAGGGTGTGAGCTCCGAATATCAGGTGATGATCGATCATCTGGGAGGCCGGGATATCATGACCCTGTTTTTCGAGACCGATGCCTGGAGCTGCCGGGAAGAGCTGGAGACCCGGGTCAAGCTGCACTTTAAGGCAAAGATCGGCATCGCCATCGCCGCAAAGGCCGTATCCATCGGGGAATTGCCCCGCAGCGAAAAAAAATCCACCCGTATTTTTGATAATCGGTACTGATGCCGACGCGGCTGTTCTCCACGGCGGAGGAGATATCTCCTCCGCCGCTTTTTGCGCTCCCGCGGAATTTTCATTTGAGAAACACAGCAGAATATAGTATAATGTTAAAAACATATGATTGGAAAACTTCCTGCAGATAGCGGGGCTTCAGCGGCCAGGGCATGCAAAAAGCTGCGGTTTTTGGCCCATTGGCGCCCAAGCGGCTCCGAATTTCCTGTGGCGCCAGAAGGCAATACAGGCGGATATAAGAAAACCCATACCATGCGGGGCGAAAGCACTCGCCGCTTCCCGTTCTCTTGGCTGCAATGCAAGTGGGAACGGGCACGCTTGTCGGTGTGTGAAGCCCGTTTTTCTCTGTTGTTGACGGGGACAGCCGTCTTGCGTGAGTGACATCATATGTATACTGCAATCATTGATAAATTTTTGTTTATGGAGGCGCTTATGAAACGAGCATTAGGGATTGCCCGGTGTGGCCTTGCCTGCTGCCTGTGTTCAGAAAATGTAAAATGCAATGGTTGTGATTCAAATGAATGCCCGGATAACGACAGATGCGAGAATAAAAAATGCTCGATCGAAAAAGGCTTTTCCCATTGCTATCAGTGCCAGGAAGAGTGCAAAAAGGGGCTGTTAAGCAAAATCAAACCCTATGCTTTCACAATGTTTATTAAAAAATATGGGGAAGACAAGCTTTTGGATTGTTTAGAAGAAAATGAGAAAAAGGGAATCGTATACCACCGGGAAGGCTTGAATGGAGACTACGACGATTTCGATGACGCGGAGCGACTGATGGATTTTATTTTGACAAGAACGAAATAAAGGCAAAGTTTGCGTAAGGGTTTGGGATATTCCAAACAAGTAAAAATCCCTTTTATTGCCGCAGGCAGAACCAAACGGTTTTCAGGGAAAGGACATCCCTCTCCCTGAAAACCCCAGACTGCCCGGCTCCGAAGGCCTTTTCGTCCCGGCCCCAAACACCTGGAAGGAGGAGTTACCGTGAAGCTTCAGGAATCCGGCGAAAATTATCTGGAAACCATTTTGATGCTGCATCAGCGCACCGGCTTTGTGCGCTCCATCGATGTGGCCACGGAACTGGGCTTTACCAAGCCCAGCGTCAGCCGCGCCATGAGCATTTTGAAAGAAGCGGGTTATATCGCCATGGGAAAAGGAGGCCAGCTTCTTCTGACGGAAAGCGGCCTGGCTCGGGCAGGCGCCGTGCTGGAGCGGCACCACATCATTTCCTGCTACCTTTCCGACATTTTAGGGGTGGACCCGGAGACTGCTGAACAGGACGCCTGCCGTGTGGAGCATGTGATCTCCGTGGAGACCTTTGACGCCATAAAAAAAGCAGTAAACGCCTCTTCCTCAAAAGAGAACGCCCCCGGGAGGGATCTTTAAATGACGCAGGCTACCTATCGCCGAAAACCCGCTCGGGACACCATTGTGATGATCGTCACCTTTTTGGTGTCCGCAGTGCTTATCTTTCTTGGGAACCGATACGCTGTCTCCCGCATGACCGCCCTGGACCGGGATCCGGACATCTATCAAAAAGCAAGGGTCACCCAGGTGCTCCGCCGCGCCTCGGCGGAGTCTGAGGCGGGCTTTGTGGCTTTCTCCACCGGTGTGAATATCACCTTCGAGGCAGAGCTTCTGGGTGGGGCCCACGAAGGGGAGGTCGTCACCGCCGTACAAAACACCGACCCGGATTTTCCCGCCCAGATCCGCGACGTGCAGGCCGGGGACAGGGTGATCCTCCAGAGCATTCAAAACCTGACGCCGGAGGACCGCATCTGGTCTTTGACGGAATATGTGCGCACCGACGACCTTCTGATATTGGGGGGTGTTTTTTTCGCCCTGTTGATCCTTTTTGGGCGCGGGAAGGGTTTCCGCACCATCGTCTCTCTGGGCCTCACCTGCCTGGCGGTTTTTTTGGTGTTTATCCCCGCTGTGCTGGCCGGTTTCAACATCTATGTCTGGTCGGTGCTTATCTGCGTCTTTATTACCGCCTCCACCCTGCTGGTGGTGTATGGGGCATGCTCTAAAACCGTGACCTCCGCTCTGGGGTGCATCGGCGGGGTGCTCGTCTCCGGCCTGCTCACCTTCATCATGGACCGGGTCATGCAGCTGACGGGCATGACGGACGAGGAATCCATGTATCTGCTGCTGCTCTACCCGGAGCACCCCATCGACCTGCGCGCCGTGATCTTTTCCGCCATCATCATCGGAGCGGTGGGCGCCATTATGGACGTCTCCATTTCCATCTCCTCCGCCCTGCAGGAAATACGGGACACGGCAGCGGAGCCCTCCTTCCGGCTTCTGGTGCGTTCCGGCTTCAATATCGGGCGGGATATGATGGGTACCATGGCAAACACCCTGGTGCTTGCCTATATCGGCAGCGCCCTCTCCATGGTTCTGCTGCTCTCTGCCTCCGCGGATTCCATCCTGCAGCTGCTCAACCGGGAGATGATCGTGGTGGAGATCCTGCAGGCCCTGGTGGGCAGCATCGGCATTTTGTTCACCATCCCACTGACCACCCTCGTGTGCGCCCTTCTCTATACCGGAAAAAGGCCGGGCCGCCGCGGGGAAAGCGCCCTCAGAATGCCTTGAAATAGACTTTTGCCAGGCCGGAGCGATGCTCCGGCTTTTTATCCGCTGTAAACCGCGGGCCGCCGTGTCCGCATTTCTGGAGGAAGAAAAATGAAAGATGGTTTTATCCGTGTTTCCGCCGCCACACCGGAGATTCGTGTGGCGGACTGCCGCCGCAACGCAGAGGCCGTCTGCCGCACCATGAAAAAGGCCGCGGAGGAGGAGGCAAGCATCCTGGTCCTGCCGGAGCTCTGCCTCACCGGCTACACCTGCGGCGACCTGTTTGGTCAGCGCACCCTGCTCGACGGCGCCAGGGAGGCTCTTCGCCGCTGCTGTGAGGCCTCCCGGGGGCTTTCCCTGCTCACCTTGGCAGGGCTCCCCCTGGAGTGGAAAGGCAAGCTCTACAACTGCGCCGCCGTCCTCTGGGAGGGCCAGGTGCTGGGGTTTGTCCCCAAAAGCTTCCTGCCAAACTATGGTGAATTTTACGAAAAACGCCGGTTTGCCCCCGCCCCGCCGGAAAACGCCCGGGTGGAGTGGGAGGGCGGCTCTGTCCCCTTTGGCACGCGCCTGCTGTTCCAGGCCCGTGAACTGCCGGAGCTCTCCCTCGCAGTGGAGATCTGTGAGGATCTCTGGGCCGCCGCCCCACCCTCTGTGCAGCATGCGGCGGCGGGTGCCACGGTGATCGCCAATCTCTCCGCCAGCGATGAGACCATCGGCAAGGCGGAATACCGCCGCGCCCTCGTCGCCGGGCAGTCCGCCCGCCTGCTGTGCGCTTACCTCTACGCCGACGCGGGGGATGGAGAATCCAGCACCGATATGGTATTTGCCGGCCACAATCTGGTTGCGGAAAATGGCGCCCTGCTCGCCGAAAGCCCCATTTTCTCGGGCGGCGCCGCCATGGCAGAAATAGACCTTCAGCGCCTTCTTGCCGACCGGCGCTATAACACCACCTTCCCGCAGGCGGCGCCCTCCGGCTATGAGACGGTTTTCTTCTCCCTGCCCCTGCGCGATCTTGCCCTTTCCCGCTCCTTTTCCTCCACCCCTTTTGTTCCCCCGGAAGGGGCCGACCGCGAGCAGGTGTGCGCCTCTATTTTAGAGATCCAAAGCCGCGGGCTTGCCCGGCGGTTGGAACACTCCCACAGTACCGGGGCCGTAGTCGGCGTTTCCGGCGGGCTGGATTCCACCCTTGCCATGCTGGTCGCCTCCCGGGCGCTCCGTCATCTGGGCCGGCCGGCCGGCAGCCTCACGGCGGTGACCATGCCCTGCTTTGGCACCACCCGCCGCACCCGGGGCAACGCGGAGACCTTGTCGCGCTGCCTGGGGGCGGAGTTTTTGACCGTGGACATCACCGCCGCCGTCCGGCAGCATTTTTCCGACATCGGACAGGAGGAGACGGACCACAGCGTCACCTATGAGAATTGTCAGGCACGGGAACGCACCCAGGTGCTCATGGATATCGCCAACCGCACGGGAGGCCTTGTCGTCGGCACGGGGGATCTTTCCGAGCTCGCCCTGGGGTGGGCCACCTACAACGGGGATCATATGTCCATGTATGGGGTAAATGCCTCGGTCCCTAAAACTTTGATCCGGTATCTCATCCGCTATGCGGCGGAGCGAAGCCGGGACGCGGAACTGAAAAAGGTACTGCTCGATATTCTGGACACCCCCGTGAGCCCGGAGCTGCTCCCCGCCGTGGATGGAAGGATCTCTCAGGTGACGGAAGACCTTGTGGGCCCCTATGAGCTGCATGATTTTTTCCTCTACTACGCCATCCGCTGGGGTTTTTCCCCAAAAAAGATCTTTCGCCTGGCCAAAATCGCCTTCGACGGCATCTACGACAGCACGACGGTCCTCCGCTGGCTCTCTGTCTTTTTTCGGCGCTTTTTCCAGCAGCAGTTCAAGCGCTCCTGTCTGCCGGATGGCCCCAAGGTGGGGTCGGTCTCCCTCTCGCCCCGGGGAGATTGGCGCATGCCCAGCGACGCCGCGGCAGACCTGTGGCTGCTGGAGATCGACACCCTGGCCGGGGATACCTCAAAATAGAGTTTGCTCTGCAAAACGAGGAAGGCCCCGGGCGCTGTGCGCCCGGGGCCTTCCTCGTTTGTCTGATCCGGCCCCCTCCGGGCCCGCGCCGTCCGCTCTTTATCCGGCGGATCTTGCGCTTTCAAACTGCTCTCCGGTCAAATACCGAATGGTCCCACTCTCTATATCCGCGCAGTAGTACCGTCTGTCCTCCGGCGGATTAGTGGAGAAGCAGAGCCTGCCCTCCGAGAAATAGATCTCCTGGGCGACAAAGAGCCCATACCATTCGACGCCGTCCTCGTTTTTCATGTCGCCGCGGTAGGCAAGCTCTTCGCCGCCCTCTAGGACGGCGACGCTGAAGCAGCG